>NZ_JABURM010000008.1 GCF_014762685.1 Gracilimonas sp. | reverse complement strand
AGCGCCGATGGTACTGCCACAAGCGGTAGAGTAGGTCGTCGCCTTCTTCCTTTTTTACCCCAAGCCTCCACGGTCCCACGACTGCGGAGGCTTTTTTTATTTAAACGAATTTTTCATTTTAAATTCGCTGTTCAAGCTGCTTAACCATTCCCGGATACCAATCACCAAAACTATCGTCAGCAATTCGGTTTCTGACTTCTTCCATGAGCCACAGGTAAAAAGTGAGATTATGAACGGAAGCTAATACTAAGCCAAAAATCTCGTTGTTCCGTATTAAGTGATGAATATAAGCCATCGTATATTTACTGCAGAGATCGCTGGGAAAATCTGCATCTAAATAATCATGATGATTTTTCCATTGTGCATTACGAATGTTAACTCTTCCCTGGCGAGTGAATATGGTCCCGTTACGGGCATTTCGGGTTGGCATTACACAATCAAACATATCCACTCCGCGGGCTACTCCTTCTAATAAGTTAGCAGGGGTTCCTACTCCCATTAAATACCTTGCCTTATTTTCAGGAAGGTAGTCGGTATTCAGGTCAGTGAATTCATACATCATCTCAATAGGTTCACCGACACTGAGTCCACCAATAGCAATGCCTTCAAAATCTTGGTCGGCCATAAATTTTGAAGAGTCAATGCGAAGATCTTTATACGTTCCTCCTTGTACAATCCCAAACTGTGCTTGTTGGTGTCCGTAAAGTGGTTCGGTTTTCAAAAAGGCTTTTCTCCCCCTTTTTGCCCAGCGATGGGTTAGTTCCATGGAGTTTTTGGCATACTCATAAGAACTTGGGTAGGGTGGGCATTCATCCAAAAGCATCATAATATCAGATCCCAAAATACGCTGTATATCGACAACATTTTCGGGGGTAAAAGAATGACTGGAACCGTCGATATGACTTTGGAAGTGCGCCCCCTCTTCATCTAAATCTCTGATTTCCGAAAGGGAAAAAATTTGATATCCACCCGAGTCAGTTAAAATAGGTAGGTCCCAATTCATAAAAGAATGAAGCCCTCCAGCTTCCTTAATGATATCACATCCGGGGCGTAAATATAAATGGTAAGTATTCCCAAGAATAATCTGAGCCTTAATTTGTTCAACTAAAGTATCTTGTGAAACTCCTTTTACGGTTCCTAAAGTGCCAACGGGCATAAAAATAGGAGTTTGAATAACACCATGATCTGTTTTTAGTTCTCCAAGTCGAGCCTTTGTAGTGGAAGCAGTGTGTTTAAGTGAGTACAATCTTAATAAATTTAAAGTTGATGATGTTATGCAGCCTATCTAAAAATCCTTATTTTGACAATCTTAAATTAAGAAGCTGAGTTATAAACTAAAGGCGTTAAGTTAAAAAGATATAGGAAAGTTATTTTGATCCGTATACTCAATCTTATGATTGATTAGGCTAATAATGTGAAGCCAAATGAAAAAATGGTTTTTTAAGTTGAAATGCTTCGTTAAAATAGATGCTAAAATTTTGATTAATACCTTAATTACAAATCTAAAAAGGAAGGGGTTGGAACAATGTCTCCAGATACATTAATTATTGTTCCCACTTTTAACGAGGCACACAATATTTTTCGGCTAATTGAAAAATTGATGGAACTCGAAAATAAAGTGGACGTTTTAGTGATAGACGATGGTTCTCCTGATGAAACTGCTGTATTTGTGAAAAAAGCACAGAACAAATTTCAGGAAAGGGTCGCTTTAATTGAACGGCCGGGAAAAATGGGGTTAGGTACTGCTTATGTAAAAGGTTTTGAATATGCCCTGAACAAAGATTATGAATATGTTTGTGAAATGGATGCTGATTTTTCTCATGACCCCGAAGATGCTGACAGGCTAATCAACGAAGTGAAATCAGGAGCTGCTGATGTAGCAGTGGGTTCAAGGTATAAGAATGGGATCAGTATTATAAACTGGCCGTTGAGCCGTTTGATTCTTTCCTATTGTGCAAATATTTATGCCCGTACTATAACCGGATTGCCAATTTTTGACACTACAGCAGGGTTTAAATGTATTCGGCGAGAAGTGCTTGAAAACATTTCTATTGATCGTATAAAATCGAATGGATATGCATTTCAAATTGAACTGCATTTCAGAGCATGGAAAGCCGGATTCAAATTAAAAGAGGTTTCTATTGTTTTCCGGGAACGGGAAGAAGGTGTTTCCAAGATGTCAAAAGCTATAGTGCGTGAAGCTATTTGGCGTGTTTGGGCACTTAAATTCAGGAGTATTTTTGGAACTCTTTAGTTGCCGAAAAGCTCTCACCTCTGTACAAGATTGCTTATATTCATTCAGATTTAAACTTAAAAGCAGATATGCAGTATTTAGATTTTGAACAACCCATCGCAGAATTGGAAAGTAAAATTGAAGAGCTGAAAAGCCTTTCTAATGTAAGTGATGGTGTTCTGGACAAGGAAATTGAGAGCCTTAAAAAGAGAGTAGATAAGCTCAGAAAATCAATTTTCACAAATTTAACCAGATGGCAGCGAGTACAACTTGCCCGTCATCCGGATCGCCCTTATACATTGGATTATATCTATAAAATGACAGAGAACTTTGTAGAATTACATGGCGATCGTTATCATGCAGATGATAAAGCCATTGTGGGCGGATTGGCTACCATAGACGGTGAATCCGTAATGATTATTGGACACCAAAAAGGACGGGATACGAATAGTAGAAAATATCGAAATTTCGGAATGGCAAATCCTGAAGGATACCGAAAGGCTTATCGACTGATGAAGCTGGCTGAAAAGTTTGAAATTCCTATTATTACGCTTTTGGATACCCCTGGTGCATTCCCCGGTCTCGAAGCAGAAGAGCGGGGACAGGCCGAAGCTATTGCCAAAAATTTGAAGATGATGGCTATGCTGAAAGTTCCTTTCATTACGATCGTTATTGGCGAAGGTGCCAGTGGAGGAGCCATCGGGATTGGAATGGGAAATGAGGTTTACATGATGGAAAATACATGGTATTCTGTAATTTCACCTGAGTCATGCTCATCAATACTTTGGAAAACCTGGGACTATAAAGAGCAAGCCGCAGCGGTATTGAAATTAACGGCGCCTGATCTTAAGGAGCTTAAAGTAATAGATGGTGTTATCCCGGAACCATTGGGTGGAGCTCATCGAGATCATGAAGAATCAGCCGCAGCGGTCAAAAAGCAAATCTTGAAAAGTTTGAAAAAGCTCAAAAAGCTGAAACCTGAAAAACTTATAGAACAGCGTATAGATAAGTATGCTTCTATGGGTGACTGGAAAACGGTTAAATAGCCTATTGTGAAAGTTCCGGACAAAACTCCTGTCATAAAATATACTCACACTCTTCGCAGCCGATATGGTGAAACTGACCGAATGGGTTATGTCTATTATGGCAGATACCTGGAATACTTTGAGGTAGCTCGAACCGAGATGATTCGCTCATATGGGCTTTCTTACAGAGAATTGGAAGAATCAGGGGTGATGCTTCCTGTTATACACTCTGAGTTGGAATACAAAGCGCCTATTTTATATGATGAAAAGATGTTTGTGACGGTTAAGGTATTTGAAGTGCCCACTGTACGATTGCAAACCTTTTATGAAGTAACAACCCCACAAAGTGATAAGGTACATGTTTATGGGGAGGTCAGTCTTTGCTTTATGGATGCTGAAACACGCAGACCATGTCGAGCTCCAAAGTCATTTATTAATGGCTTGCAAAATATACAAAAGGCATAAAGTGTGGCTAGCTTGCAAGCACATAACAAGCGATTATATTTTAGTGTGTTGGCCGGAAGCGGATTCTTGTTTTTTACGGCTTTAGGTCCCGGATTTGGGTTCAATACTGAATCGGTTTTTGGGAGCTGGCACTATGAGGTGTTTGAAGTTCTTTGCCACCAGGATCCGGCTCGGTCATTTACTGTTTCCGGCATACATATGGCAGTTTGCTCGCGATGTATCAGCATTTATGGATTATTCTTTATAGGAATGCTTGGCATGCCATTATATGCCCGGTTCTACAATTCGTCTTTAAAACAGGAAAAGAACTGGTTAATTGCGGCGATTATTTTAAATTTGGCTGATGTTTTAAGTAACTATTTTGGGATATGGTCGAATACCATGATGACAAGGTTTTTGTTGGGAAGTTTATTTGGGATCTCTATGGTATTGATCTTAACCAACGAATTTTTCACGCTTAATAAATCGGAATAAAATGGAAAACGAACAGGTACAACCAAGCTATTGGAATTCAGTAATCATAGCTTCATTAGTTACAGCTATAGTTGTAACTGCATTTTCACTTATTGGCGGGTATATAACTTTAGGGTCTGAACCTTCAGGTTCTTTTTTCAGTTCTGCTCAATTGTTTGGAACGATAGGATGTCTCATAGGAGCTCTGGGTGGTTTATTTGCTAACTGGCATTATGTGAAAGAAAATGATGTAACTTATAAAATTGGACAGGGGGCTTTAATAGGTCTTTTTGTTGGACTAATCGCTACTATATTTACAGTGATTATCGGTCAAATTTGGAATTTAATAGACCCAAGTTATCAAAAAGCTTTGGTTGACTGGAATATCCAAAATTTTGAAGCCATGCAAATGCCTGCGGAAGCAAAGGAACAGGCTATTGCGGGAATGGAAAACCCCAACTCTCTTAAAAATATCGGGCTTCAAGCATTATTTATATTTATCGGATTGGGCATAGTAAATGTTATTTCCGGGTTAATTGGCGCAAAAGTATTTGCTTCAGAAGAATAAAAGGAATTAATGAATCAGCAGGAAAGTACCTCAGTACAGGATGAATACAACCAGATATATCAAGAAAATAAGCCCCTGCCATGGGTAGAGCGGAACGGTTTTGCCCATTGGGCGATGGCTGTAGGATGGGTGCTTATAGCACTCATTACATTTAATATTGTTGGAGCTGTTGTGGGGGTGATTGGTGTTTTTGCCACTGCAGAAAGCCTTGACATGGAAGTGATGCTGGAACAGCTGTCAAGCAATTTTGATATTCTGTTTCTTGCAAACTCATCCGGACAAATTCTAGTGATGGCATTGGCTACTTTGTTGGTTGTAAAACTACATGCTGTTAAAGGTGACCGCAAAAATTTCATGAGGCTTAAGCTTTCTGAAAATGTTTGGCAAGTAACTTTAATAGCCGCTATACTTTTTATTGTAGCACAGCCTACCATCTTGTTTCTGGGCTGGCTGAACTCTTTTGTACCTGTACCACAAGCTATGGCCGAAATGCAGGAAACCATGGCTGAAATGATTTCAGACTTTCTTAAATCGGATAATGTTCTCTTGTTAGGAATATTCCATATTGGACTAGTTCCGGCTATTTGTGAAGAGATCATGTACCGCGGATATGTACAACGTGCTTTTGAAAAAAGTTGGGGCGTAGTAGCAGCTATACTTATTTCCGGAGCCATTTTTGGTGCTTATCATCTGCAAATTTCTAACTTTTTACCCTTGGCTACATTAGGTATTTTCCTGGCCTATGTAACCTATATTTCCGACAGCTTGATTCCTGCGATGGTCGCACATTTTGTGAATAATGGAGGACAGGTAATTGCGAGTAATTTTTATCCGGAAATGCTGGACGAGAAGATATCACCGGAAATGGACATTCCCATTTTGCTGGTTTTGATTAGCATTGCTTTGACGGCGGCATTGCTTTACTACCTATATTCTCTGAAACTTAACAATAAGTCCACAAGCAGATGAGTTTTTTTTCAGATTCCCCAAAACCTAGCGAAATTGATAATTGGGTATGTGTGCTGGAGGGCAATACCAACCTGGAAGTTGAAATGGTTAAAAATTACCTGTCCAATCTCAAAATTCCGTCAAATATCTTATCCAAGCGAGATTCTGCCTATAGTTTAAATGTCGGGGAAATGGCAATGGTATATCTTTATGTGCCGGTGGATTTTGAAAAACAAGCCCGCAAAGCCTTGGCTAAACTTGAAGAAGAAAATTCTGATTTTAATTCTGATTTAGAATAAAGGAGCCTGATTTGAGTGAACTTCTAAAACGCATTCTATTTGCCGTTCCCGCTGCCATATTATTTATATATTTAACTTGGTTAGGTGGATGGTACTTCAAAGGATTTATTATCCTCATTGGGTTTTTTATTCAGCAAGAAATGATGCGGCTATTAGCCGGATCCGGTAACCCCACCGATCAATACTTTCCCTATACCATAGGATTATGGATCATGCTCTTTCCCGTGATTCCATATGCTTTTGAGATCGGCGTAATGATACTGTTACTATTTGTAGCAATTCAAACATTCAGTACAACTGACGATGGTATTACAAGATTAACAAGTACTTTTTTTGCCGGAATATATGCCCCTGTTGGACTCTTAAGCCTCATGTTAATTCGTGATATGGGCACTAATGAAGCCGGATTCTTACTTACTATAGCTACGGTGCTTATGGTATGGGGAAATGATGTATTCGCTTATTTCGGAGGTAAAAACTTTGGAAAGCATAAGCTGGCTCCGGCTATAAGCCCTAACAAAACCTGGGAAGGTTTTTTCTCAGGATATGTGGGATGTTTTGCAGGTTTGTGGATCGCGTTTTTTGCTGTTCCTTTCGAAACAGGTTTAACGTTGGCTTTGGCATTGCCGCTTATAATCTTTGTTGGGACTTTTGGGCCAATTGGGGATCTGATTGAAAGTAAAATTAAGAGAAAGGCTGGTGCTAAAGACTCTTCTGATTTATTACCGGGCCACGGTGGGTTCTTTGATCGTTTTGATGCTTTGCTATTGGCTGCACCTGCCGCATATATATACATAAGGCTTATTCAAGAGTTGGATTATGTCACGTTTTGAAGTTTACTGGGAGATTATCCCTCTGAAATTAAAAGAAGTATTTACTATCTCTCGTGGTTCAAAATCGGAAGTGCGAAACGTATTTTTGTCAATCACAAAAAACGGAATTACCGGATTTGGTGAAGCAGGGCCAAATACACGTTATGATGAAACTGCTGAAAAAGTTGTGGAGTATTTTGAATCACTGCCGGATAATTTCTTTGATTTGATTGAAGGAGCCGATGAAATTCAAAATAAGCTTGACCAAATTAATTCAAAATCGGTTCAATCTGCTAAAACAGCTATTGAAATGGCTTGGTTAGATTGGTGGGGTAAATCTCATAACCAACCGCTTTGGAAATTATGGGATGCAAAATCACCGGCCGGCCCTGTGACTTCATATACTATTGGGCTGGATACTCCGGAGAAGATGCAGGAGAAAATCAGAAATGCAGAACAATATCCTGTATATAAAATTAAATTGGGAACAGACCGTGACCGTGAAATTATTGAGGCCATTCGGGAGGTTACCGACAAACCGCTTCGTATAGATGCCAATGAAGGATGGACAACACTGGATCAAGCAAAAAGGGAAATTGAATTTTTATCAACTCAAAATATAGAGCTGATAGAGCAACCAATGCCATCTTCTGAGTTTTATACAATGACAAAACTTAAAAAATGGTCTCCTTTACCCCTTGCCGCTGATGAGAGTTTTTTAGGAGAGGAGGACCTCCGTGAAATATCTGAAGGTTTTCATGTTATAAATGTCAAGCTCATGAAAATAGGAAGCCTGGTAAAAGCCAGGAATGTGATTGAATCGGCTCATGACCTTGGCTTGAAGGTAATGATTGGCTGTATGATTGAAAGTTCTCTGGCCAATTCTGCGGGTGTCCTGCTTGCACTTAAGGCAGACTATGTTGACCTAGACGGGCATTTATTAATAGGCAATGACCCATTTCATGGTTTGCATTTAGATGCTTCCGGGCATGTTATTTTATCTGATAGGAGCGGGCTTGGAGTTCATAAATGAATTCTTTTCTACTGATAAATGGTTTAAGTTTAAAACCTAACGAACAAACTTGAGACCATGAATATTCTTATTACAGGCGGAACAGGATTTATTGGAGATGAGCTTAGGTCTTTGTTGCTCAAGAAGGGACATGATTTAGTAATTGTTACTCGCAGCCCTAAAGAGTATGAAGATGAAAACGCTAAAAATCAGCGTTTTATAGCTTGGAATGATGATTTAGTTGCTGCTGTAAATAACGTAGATGCGGTAATCAATTTGGCCGGAGAAAATATTTTTGCCTGGCGTTGGACTCCCGAAAAGAAGGAGAGGATCTTGAATAGCCGCATACGTGTGACAACCCGGTTGACAGAAGCGATGGCTGAATCAGAAAATAAACCAGATATTTTTATTTCTGCATCAGGAGCAAGTATTTATGGGGATCGGGGAGATGAAATGTTGAATGAGTCAGAAGCTTCTTCTGATGATTTCTTGGCAAATGTCTGTGTTAAGTGGGAATCAGCATCCCAAAAGGTATCAGAACTTGGAATACGGGTAGTGAATCCAAGAATCGGTGTGGTTTTGGAAGAAGGTGGGGGAGCATTAGAAAAAATGATTCCTCCTTTTAAGTTTTTTGTGGGCGGCCCGATTGGCACTGGGAATCAATATATGAGCTGGATCCACCGGACAGATCTTTGTCGGTCATTTATTTTTGCTTTGGAAAATGAGCAAGTGGAAGGGGCTTATAATGCCTGTTCTCCTAATCCCGTAACGATGAATGAATTTTCAAAAACACTTGGAGCGGTGATGAATCGCCCGGCTATTTTTAAGGTTCCGGAGTTTGCCATTAATATGGTAATGGGGGAAGTGGCAAAAACAGTAACCGACAGTATTCGCATGCAGCCCAAAAAATTACAAGAGGCCGGGTTTCATTTTCTATTTGAAGAACTCGAAGAAGCTTTGGCGGATATTTTATAGAAGCAGGGTTTTGGGTGTTAGTTCTATTCAAAGTCTAACACCTAAAACCTCATGACTAACACCTAATTATCTTTATTGATTGTCCAGCATCGAAGACCTTCCCTGGTTTGGGCAATAAGTTCTTTTTTGCCATCTCCATTCAAATCGGTAATGATTGGGTATTTCATCCCGGAAGTAGGGATTCCAAACAAACGTTTATCGGTTAGAACTTCCCAGCCAAATAAGCGGCCAAACTCAGCCAAAGCTAACAACTCCATATTCTGATCAGAATTTATATCAGCCAGTTGCGGTATAAAAGTTGTGGAAGAAGGTTGTCCGAGACTTTTTGTGAAGCGCAAATCACCTTTTTTGTTATATAAAAATACAGAACCATTTGAACTTTGAGTCACAAGTATATCTTCACGGTAAAAATCTGTGGAGTCTTTCAATAATACATTTTCTTCTATCCTGACCGAGGTAAGTTCACTATTGGCAACATACAGCGAATGGATAGAAACAGAATCTTCTGAAATACTTGTTGCTATTGAATCTTCAAAAATTGGGGTCGTCCCGATAGAATAAAGGTATCCGTCAGCAGCTCCGGCAATTATCTGATTATCGTATATAACGGGAGAACCGTTAAAACGAGCATTTACAAACTGCGGATAACCCGGACGGGCATTCCCATTGCGAAGCCAGCTGTGCAAGGTATTTTCCGAAAAGGTCCAAATAGACCAGGTTCCGTTTAGGAGTTCAAATACCGGCTTTGTTTTTACTACAGTATTTGTGTTTTGAGGCCAGCCTCGCACATTTTCTCCCCGTCCGTCAAGTATGTGAACCTTGCGATCTTCGGTGGCTACGATAATTTCAGGAACACCATTTCTGAGTACATCCTGAACTAATATAGGTGCACTTATTTGTTCACCAATGTCAATTGGGAATCGGGGAATCGGGTCGCCGCCTTCATTCCATGCAAAAATTTTAGATCCGGCAGCAAGAAATACGATTTGTTGGTTGTTGCCATACCAGTCATATAGCTGAGGGCTACCTACAGGAGCCAATCCATCTGTGGAAGTTTGCATCACTATAGTACCATCGATAGCAAGCCCATAGACTCTACCGTCTTGAGTAGAAAAAATAATTTCTTCAGTACTGCTTCCTACAATATCACCTAAAACCGGTTCACCGCTGAGCTCAAAATTAGAGAGGGGCATAACCCATAATTCTTCATAAGGCAAACTCGAGCCTTCTTTGGAGTAGGTATTGAGACTGAAATCAATGACATTATCCTGAGTGGTCATGGTCATGGAGGTAATATCAAATCGGCTCAATATTCCTCTCGCTATATTCTCAGGCTTTAAATTTGGATTAATAAATCTTAGAAACTCATTGGTATCCGTCCAAACAAAACCGCTAACTCCATCAGGCAATTCATCTCTGATAGCTGAGTATGTATCGTCATAATAAATAACCCGCCGGCGAATGCGGTCTGCATTTACACTTTCTGCAAGCCCTTTTCTTTTGGCAATAACAACTACATCGTTGGAGAAAGCCAGGTAGAAATCACGCAATGTACTTAGCTCAGACCCTATTAACTTACCCATCACACGGCTGCTGATTTGATAAGTATTACCTACCCTTTCTGCCAAATCATCTCTTACCAATTCATTTAATCGTTGACGAAAGGCATTTATGTCCTCTAATTTTCGCATAAATAAGAACTCACCGGTTTCCATCAAACCAGATTCTGGAAATGCGACAAAAGCGAACTCAGAACTCAGGGTATTGGCTATATTCTGATAGTTTTCTATTCCCTCTAGTAAAAAAGAATCAAGCGGCGTTACAATTCCGTCGGATGGTTCGACAGGGATAGAAACCGGGGGCAATCTTAAAATGGCAAATGAAGCTGAATTTTCGGCTATATGCCGGTCAAGAGTTATGGGCTTATTTTCGAAAGAAAAGGCATCTACCAATACAGAACGCTCATCCAAAAGCTGAACTTGTCCGGATAATTGAATATTGTCTGAGGTATCAGTTGCAGCATTTAATTTAAGTGAAACCGGTTTAGTACCTGAGAATTTATCGATGATTGCGGGTCGATTACTTACCAGGGAAAACTGCTCTATCCAGTTATCTAATTCCGGAGTATTGAGAATCAGTGTTGAAAACTCAGGGTTTTCTTCCAGTTGTATTGAAGGGGCCTGGCCGAGATAGCTTCTTATCGAATTCTCTATTAATAAACTGGATTCAGAAAGAATGAGAAAATCCTTAACCTGTGCAGCAAAAACTTCACCTTTGTTAAAAAAGAGTTTATGAATGATAAATCCATTAAAATCATAATTATTTTGAGTAAACGGCTGATAAAACCTTGAGGCCCATTTTTCAAGCTTTTCAACAGGAGATTCGGCAATCCATAGAAGATTGGAGGATGTTGAGGTGGTTGGGTTTAAAGCCAATGCTTTAACCTGCAAGCGATTGCTGACTTCCACATCCAACCCGGCAACTTGCTGAATGGCCGAAGGAGTTAAATCATCCAAATAAGAAGCGTATTCTTTGGTTACTATATCTTGTACATTTACTCCTTCCCCTGGGACAACTGCCAAAGTTGAGTTTTCAGGAATTAATGCAACCCAATCTTTATTAGGATTTGTAGAACAATTGGTAAACTGGCTAACAATGAAAAAAGTAATTAAGATCTGTATGAAACGTTGCATCAATAAGAAAAAATAAGCTGTTTTAGGATATTGTTTGATATGGGCTAATTTCCGGGATGTTAAAAAGTTCCGCCATAAAAAAATAAAGGTAACATTTTTTGAGCGTTAAATGAGTTTTCTGAATCCAATTTTTTTATTTGCCTTGATTGCAGTGGGTTTACCCCTGCTAATCCATTTGTTAAACCTTAAACGTCCGCGGAAGGTAGCATTTTCTACACTTGCTTTTTTCCGGGAGTTGAAAAATACAACCATCAGGCGTATTCGCATTAAAAAGTATTTGCTTTTATTGTTGCGTGTTGCGGCTATTGGATGTCTTGCCTTGGTATTGGCTCGTCCATTTTTACCGCCGGGGTTATCCGGAGGTGGTACCGCACAAGCACCTGCCCTTAACGCTGTTTTATTAGATAATAGTATAAGTATGTTTCGTATTGGAAAGCAGGGGCCTTTATTTGACTATGCCCGTGAAATTGTTGGTAAGATTGAAGAATCTGCTAAAGATGATGATCGTTTTATGCTTCAGTTGACTAACGGAGAAGGAGAGTACAGTAATATTTTGAGCCGGGCCAATCTTCAAAAAACACTGGAAGGGGCTGAAATTATGCCGGCCGGGAATTTCATAAAGAATCGTTTGACTGGTTTAATAGAGTCGGTCCGGGAAGCTCCCTATCAGAACAAGAATATATTTATCATCACTGATGGACAGCTTAGCCAATTAAATGATTTGCAGGAAATGGACTTGAACGACATCACTTTAACCTTTATTGATGTGGGAGATGTGGATGTTCAAAATACAATTGTCTCAGATATCAGTACTTCTACCAACATGATTGGAGCCAATATTCCTTTCATACTAAATGTAGAATTAGCAAACCGAAGCAGTGTAAATGCAGTTAATCAATTTGTGACTTTAGATTTTGAAGGACAAAATGCTGGGCAGTATTCTATTGCTCTTGAACCCAATGAACGTAAAACATTTACTTTTGAAATAACGCCTTCTCAAACCGGTTCTGCAAAAGGTAAACTAGAAATCGAAGGAGATGAATTTCAGCCCGATAATGAATATTATTTTACGGTACAGGTGCCTGAAACACGAAATATACTTTGGGTACATGAACAGAGTCGGTTATCAGATTATGTTTCTTATACCGGTGCCATGCTTCGGGTAGCAGGAGAAAATGATGCACAACTTGCGT
Organism: Gracilimonas sp.; assembly: GCF_014762685.1. Lineage (NCBI taxonomy): Bacteria > Pseudomonadati > Balneolota > Balneolia > Balneolales > Balneolaceae > Gracilimonas > Gracilimonas sp. Next base: position 280,224 of record NZ_JABURM010000008.1, on the reverse strand, counting down.
ATCAGGAAGTGAGCCCAAATGCATTTGAAACAACCGACCTCAGTAAATTTGATGCAATTATTCTGGATGCTTTGAAAACTGTACCCGAGTATAGTTTCCAGCTATTGCAGGACTATGTACAAAATGGCGGTGGATTGATGTTCTTTCCATCGGAAAACGGGACTTTAAGTAATTATAACAGTTTTTTTTCTAAATTTAATGCCGGTCGATTTGAAGGGCTTCAGGGAGAATATGCTTCATTTAATTCTGTAGCTAAAGCCGATGAATTGCTTGAAGATCATCCGGCCTTTAACGGTTTATTTGAACGGGAACAAAATGAACAGCTTCGGTTCACCAACCCTGACATCTATTATTATTTAAAACTCTCAAAATCTCCCTCAGGAACAGGCTTTGATCTAATGACTATGAATAATGGCGATGTATTGATGTATGAAAAACGATTTGGAGAAGGATCGTTAATGATTGCCTCTATTGGAAATGACCCCGGATGGTCTAACTTCCCCGTTAAACCACTTTTTGCTCCATTTTATTACCGGCTGTTGCTATACTCGGCATCTTCTGACCAAGGAGGGTTCGCCAATTATCGATTAGGTGATCCCTTTAGTTGGCAGGGAAATATTGACGGAGAAAAAGCCGTTATAAACGTGGGTGAAGATGAGATTAAACCGACTGTGGATGTAGTACCCTCTGGAATTCGTCTTCGTTACCCCGCTGAAGAATGGACTCCGGGGTGGGTCACCGTTACCGATGAAACTAAAGAATATGTGCTTTCAGCAAATTTGAATTCCACAGAATCGGATTTTAGGGAAATAACTGAAGAACAGCTGCAAGATTTAATGGGAAATACAGACTTTACATGGCTTGAAGCCGGTGAAATGGAAGAGGAAGAACTTCAGGATGAAATTATGTCTTCTGGTTTTGGGAAAGAAATATGGAACTGGTTTATGTTAGCAGGTTTGTTATTTTTGATAGCTGAAACCTTTGTTTCCATGTGGTATAAAGCAGAAACAGTGAGCTAATGGACGAGATACTAAGCATTTTTTTTCGAAGTGTTATTGTGATGTTTACCATTGCATCTACTTTACTTGCGGGCTATTCTTTGCAAAATAAGCTGCGATTGAGGAAAATTCGCCTAAGCTGGAGGGCAGGGAAACTGCGGGGGTATCCTCTTTTTTCCACGGTTTTTATCGGACTGATTTTTACTCTTTCGGCAATTGTTTTCTTCGTGGAAGATGTAGGGCGTTATCCAGTTTTTTTGGCTTATATATGGATTGGAAGCATGTGGTTTATTTCCAGTTATCTGGCATCTAAATATTATATTACTGATTACGGCATAGTAAAAAATATCAACGAACCCTCGCAAACCATTCCCTGGTTTCAGATTTTGGATTATGTGGAGCATCCTCAAAAAGATGGGGTAGAATACCTCTTTAACTACTCAGAAATGGATAAATCCTTAACTGAAGGTTATAAGCAACTGAAACTGTTTGTGCCCGAGAGACGATATAATGCAGTAAAAAAAATTGTATCTTTAAAATTAGAAAATAAGGTTGCAGGACAATCCATCCCGGATATCGACCTCAAGAGAATTCAAGAAGATTAATAGATTAATTAAGTAAATACCCATTTGTTAGACGACGTTAAAAATTCCGACATAGAACGAGAGCGAGTTGTACTGGTAGGTTTATATGGACCGGAAACAACCCGTTTTCAAGCTGAAGAATATTTAGAGGAACTTTCTTTGCTGGCGGATACTGCCGGAGGAATCACTGTTGAAAAAATACTTCAAAACAAAACACATCCGGACCCTTCCACCTATATAGGTAAAGGTAAATTAGCTGAATTGAAGCGTATTATGGGGGAGAAGCATATTGATACCGTTATTTTTGATGACGACCTCTCCCCAACACAATTACGAAATATTGAAAAAGGCACGGATGCCAAAGTACTGGATCGCAGTTCATTAATTCTAGATATTTTTGCTTCCAGAGCTAAAACCGCCGCTGCAAAAACACAGGTTGAGTTAGCACAACTTCAGTACCTATTACCAAGATTAACCCGTTACTGGACTCACCTTTCCCGACAAAAAGGGGGGATTGGCACTAAAGGTCCCGGTGAAACCCAGATTGAAACGGATAGAAGGTTAATTGGACGGCGTATTTCTGTTCTGAAAGATAAGCTTGAAAAGCTAAGCAAGCAGCGTACCACTCAGCGAAAAGGAAGAGAAAGCATGACGCGTATTTCCCTGGTTGGCTACACCAACGCCGGAAAATCAACCTTAATGAATGCACTTACGGAAACCGGAGTTTTTGCCGAAGACAGGCTTTTTGCAACACTGGATTCCACTGTTCGCCGTCACGAACTAGAAAACCATTCTGTATTGCTCTCTGATACGGTAGGATTTATTAGAAAACTGCCCCATAATCTTGTGGAAAGTTTTAAATCTACCTTGGATGAGGTAAGAGAAGCCGATATTTTACTGCATGTGGTAGATGCTTCTTCAAAAATGGCCCATGAGTACATTGAAGTAGTAGAAGATACTTTAAAAGAGATAAAGGCTACCAATAAAAAAACCATCTTAGTATTTAATAAAGTTGATCAAATGAATGCGGATCAGATTTCTGAGATGAGGCGTTCGTTTTCAAATGCTGTATTTGTTTCTGCAGAACAACGAATAGGGCTTAAAGAGCTTGAAAAAAGCATTGAAAACATGATTGAGCTTGAATATAGCCGGCATACAATGCAAATTCCGGTTTCAAAATACAAAGCAGTTGCTTTTATTCATGAAAATGCAACAGTGGAAGAAGAAACCTATGAAGGAACAGATGTGGAACTTACATTTCACATAGCTAAAAAAGATTTTAAGCAATTATCCCATTTGTTGGATACTATTGGTACTAATGGCAAAGTTGTATAACTATGTTAGTAAAAGAAATTATAAATACAGATATCTCTCCGCTTAAATTGACGGATACCGTTGCCACAGCATTGATGAAAATTGAGTTGTTGCACACGACCAAGGTTTGTGTAGTTGATGAAGAGGGGAGAGTTGTTGGTATGGCCTCGCTTGAGAAATTGATTGAAGTGATTGACGAAAAATCACAACTTACAAAAGATGATCTCGAAGACCCGCTTTTCGTGCCTGAAAATCAACATCTTTTTGAAGCCTCCAGAATCATGCTTGCTCAAGAGCTTTTTTTAATTCCCGTTGTTGACGAAGGGATGAAGTTTAAGGGGATGATTAAAAAAAGAGATGTATTGAAGGCTTTGGGTGATGTATTCAATTTATCAAGTTTTGGCTCCGTTATTGCAGTTGAATTAGAGCAAGCTGATTTTACCTTATCCGATCTCGTGCGCATTATTGAAATGGAAGGAGCTAAAATTTTGGGTATCGCCGTTCAGCAACCAAGGGCAGAAAACCCGTTTTTTCGGGTCTCGTTCAAGTTAAATTTAGAAGACTCCTCGGTCGTAAGTGCCGGTTTGCGCCGTTTTGGATATACAATCATATCTGAAGCCAATAGCGAGGCTTTAGAACATAATTTTTCTGACCGTGCAGATGAACTTATTCGCTATCTTGACATATAAGAAGTAACTATTAACCTTATTTACCCCGACGAGTTTCATGCTGTCCGTTTCAAAAAGTAGTTTTCTTACAATAATCGGCACGTTCCTTATGGTGAATTTGATATCTGCCCAAGATATTCAGTCGCCCTCTACACAGTTATATAGTACCGGAATAGATTTATATGAGAATGGTTTTTTTGAAGAAGCCGCTCAGCAATTTGAGGAATTCAGCAGTAAATACCCTAATCATGATCTGCGCATTTCTTCAGAATTTTTTCTTGTAAAGGCAAAAACGGGTATGGATTCCACTAATATGGAATCTTATTACCAGCAGTTTGTACTTAAATATCCAGGAAGTGATTTGTCGGAGAAACTTTTGCGGGATTTGGGACACCGGTTTACAGATACCGGTAATTATGAGGAGGCAATCGCATATTATCAGCAAGCGATGGATTCATGGATGAATGACAGAAATTCAGCTGAAACCAAATATTGGATTGCCGAAGCCGCTGCGGAAAACGGTGACTATTCCGATGCACGGACTCATTTTATGGAATTAGCCAGTGACTACCCTAGATCTGATTGGGCCCCAAAAGCCCTCTATGCCCGTGGGCGGTTATATCTTACACAGGAACAGTATAACGATGCTTCAAGTGCTTTTGAAGTGTTGAAAGAGCGGTATCCCAATAATGAAATAACCAGGCGGGTAGGCACGGCATTGGGAGAATCCTATTATCAGCAGGGTAAGTTTGAAGAGGCTATAGAGGCTTTGCAAAGTGCACTTCCTTATTTGGAGGATGAATCTCTAAATAAGGCTGTATTTCTGATTGCTGAAAGCCAGAACTACCTTGGGGATTATGACGACGCTTCAAAATCATATTTGCGCTACATTAATATGACAAAGGGAACTCCACAAGAGCGAATTGCGCATTATGGTCTGGGATGGGTTTATAATAAACAGGAGATTTATCACTGGGCAGCTGAATCATTTGGACGTGCTTCGGTAGGAGATGATGAAGTAGCCAGGAAAGCTCAATACTATAAAGCAGTAAACGAAAAATTAGGTGGGCAATATGGTAAGTCTCTGGATTCTTTCCGAGATTTTGGGGAGCGTTTTAAAACCGGTTTATGGGTAGAAGAGGCTTATTACGAATGGTCAGTTTCAGCATTTGAAGCTTCAAGGTATGATGAGTCTATTGAAGTACTTTCGGAATTGGTACGCAGTGATGTCCAACTTAAAGATCCCGGTAAAATTTATACAATGCTGGGAGAGGCTTTCTTCGCAAATGGGGAATATACCCGAGCAACTCAGGCTTTTGATGAAGCAGAAAAAGTGGCAGACATTGATCCTGCACTAAAGCGTCAGGCTCGTTTCCAAAAGGCATGGATACTTTATCGTAATCAGGCCTATCAGCAAGCACAACCTATTTTTGAGGCTGTTTATACCGAAGCCCCAAACTCTGAGATAGGCAGGGAAGCATTATTCTGGAGTGCTGACAGTCATTATAAAATGAATCAGTTCAGTAATGCGGCCCATCGTTTTAGAATGTATGCCGACAATTTTCCGGAAAGCGAAATGGTAGGTGCGGCTTTATATTCGCTGGGCTGGAGTTATTTTAAAATGGGGCAATACCAGCAAGCGGTAGGTCCTTTAGAAGATTTTCTTGAAAATTATGAGCCCCCCTCTACGGCTCTTTTTCCGTATGATACCGATACCCAATTACGAATTGGTGACGCATATTATGCACTTGGAAATTATCGTGAAGCCATTGAAAGCTATAACAGAGCCCTTGGAGCTGAGCCGGGTGGGGATTATGCCATGTTTCAGGTAGCAAATAGTTACTATAGAGCAGGAAGAACTTTTGAGGCGGTTTCAAACTTTCGTAAAACACTTCGGATTTACCCTTTCAGCCGCTTAAGAGAACAGGCTCAATATAATATTGCTTATATTTATTTGAATACGGATAATTATTCTCAGGCTGTTGAAGAATTTCAGACTGTGATCAATAAATACCCCGGAACTGACTGGGCGGCACGCTCACAATACAATATTGGGGATGCTTATTATAATGCCGGAGAATATGAAAGGGCTATTGCAGCGTATCAAAAAGTATTGGACGAATACCCGAAAAGTAATTATATCATTGAGGCTATTAACGGAATTCAATATGCTCAGCTTTCAGCGGGCAGATCTGATAGCAGTTCAGTGATTTTAGAAGAGTTTTTAAGTGATAACCCTGCAAGTTCAACAGCTGACCAGCTTCGTTATCGACAGGCAATGAACGTTTTTCAATCCGGGGATTATGAAAATGCGGTAAAGGAATTTCAACAATATTTAAGAGTCACCAACTCCGAATCGCTGGTTCCGGAGGCATATTCTAATCTTGGAGAGTCCTACCGGCAATTAAATCAAATTCAAAATGCTATTGATGCCTATCGAACCATTGTAAATGAATATCCGGACGATGATTTGGCTTCATCTGCACTTACTTCTTTAGGGACGCTAAACTTTGAACGGGGAGAATATGCGGCTTCTCATGCTAATTATGCTGAGTTATTAGAATCTGCACCACGCTATCGACAGGAGGCGTATATAGGTATGGGAAATGCGAGTTTGGCCCAGAGAAATATCGATAGAGCCAAAGAAGAATATGAATCAGCGTTGGAAATAAATGCAAATAGCGAATCTGCAAAAGTGGGACTTGGTAAAGTGGCTATAGCGGAAAATGAATATGATAGGGCCAGGGACTTTTTACTTCCAATTGCCGATGAAAGCACTACGGAAGTTGGAGCTGAGGCACAATATTATTTGGGCAATGTCTATCAACAGCAAGGTCAATACAACAGGGCCATAGAAGAGTATGCTAAAGTGAAAGTGTTGTTTGAAGCTTTTGATGTATGGGTGTCAGAAGCAATGTACAACAGTGCTGAATGCCATATCAGGTTGGGGAATCGCGGTGAGGCTATGACAATTCTAAATTCCATTCTAACAACATATCCGGGTACTGAGGTCGAGAAAAAAGCACGGGCTCTGCTCAATAAAACAGATTTATGATTAAACATGTGGCCCCTGCGTTATCTTTAAAAGGTGAAATTACACTCCCACCTGATAAATCTATTTCCCAACGGGCAGCTATTTTTTCCTTATTGCATGAAGGGGTATCCGAAGTTGGAAATTATTCTGCTGCTCAAGACCCCCAAAGCACCTTAAGATGTGTACAGCATTTAGGGGCTAAAGTAACTGAAAATGCCGGTCGGCTAATCATTGAGGGAACCGGCAGAAAAGGAATAAAAACCCCCGATGGAGATCTGGATTGCGGGAATTCAGGAACGGCCATGCGTTTACTTTCCGGAGTTTTAGCCGGAGCAGGAGTTTCAGCTAAGTTGGTAGGTGATGAGTCGCTTTGTGGCAGAACGATGACCCGCATTATAAATCCCCTGGAAGAAATGGGAGCACATATTTTAGCAAGAAATGGTGCTTATGCTCCGCTATTCATAAATCGAAACGATGCACTAAAGCCGCTGAGCTTTGAATTACCCATACCCAGTGCTCAGCTTAAATCCTGTGTATTATTGGCAGGATTATTTGGGGAGGAGCCGACGGAGGTTATTGAGACTTTACCGAGTCGCGACCACACCGAGCGATTGCTGAATTTGGATCAAAAAATAACGACCGACCGCAAAATTATTACTGCAAGTTTGACGGATGAGATTCCCAATCAAAGCTATATTATTCCCGGAGATTTTTCTGCTGCAGCATTTTGGTTGGTGGCTGGTGCGATTCAAAAAGATGCCGAAATTCTGATTACTAATGTAGGGCTAAACCCAACTCGTAATGCCTTGCTTGATATTTTAAGAGATATGGGAGCCGATGTCACCATCGAAAATGAACGGATGGAAGGTGCCGAGCCTGCAGGAGATATTATCGTAAAAGGTTCTGATTTGAAGGCTGTTGAGATCGATCCTAAAATCATTCCAAACTGTATTGACGAACTGCCAATTCTTGCAGTTGCCATGTTGTTTTCAGAAGGGACATCCACCATCTCCGGCGCAGAAGAACTGCGCCACAAAGAAACCGATCGCATTATGGCGATGTCTAAAATGCTGGAAGCCGTTGGTGCCAACTTTGAAGAACAAGAAGACGGGCTCATAATCCACGGTGACCCTGAGTTTACTTTCAAGTCTGCTAAATTTGAATCCTTTCACGACCACCGTATTGCCATGGCATCGGCTGTATTATCTTTGAAAGGTGAGAAAACCAGCCAGATTAAAGATGCCGAAAGTGCGGCGGTTTCCTATCCTAGCTTCTGGGGTGATATTGATCAGTTGAGAGTTGAGAGTTGATAGGGTGATATTTGCATGTACAAATTCTATCACCCTATCAACTGTCAAAAACCCTTCTGACTTCGATAGTTCTTGTTCAATGTTCGATGTTCCACAGGCTTCCTGACAATACGTCCGTCAATACGTCAGTTTTCTTCCATACTAACCTGATTGGCATTGCTATTGCTTATCTAACAGTGAATTTGAACAAACTATTATGCACATGGGAGATTTCACTGAATTTGGTATCGAAATTGAGCGGCACCTATCCAAGCTGGGTAAGGATATTCAACAGTTTGTAGAGAAGGTTGTACCGCTTGCCAATGAAGACAAGGATTTTGCTCCTGATTGTGACATTATAGAGAGTGAAGAAGAATATAAAATTCTGTTGGATCTTCCGGGATTATCCAAAAAAGAAATTGGAATTTCCCTGAAGAACAATGTGCTGACGGTGAAAGGTGAACGAGAAATTGAAGCCGGAGAGGGAGAAGAGTTTAAGCGGCAAGAACGACGTCGTGGAGCTTTTGCCCGGGCATTTGCGGTACCACAAAATGTGAATGCGGCCGAAGTGTCGGCTAATTTCAGAAATGGAGTACTGACAATTGCAATGCCGAAATCAGAGGCCTTAAAAGACTCACAATCTATCCCGGTTAAATAGTTTATTGATGAAGTGATGAGTGATAAAGTAAATCGATAGTAGAATTTAGTCTACTTCATCACTTTCTCACTTAATCACTCACAATGTTGAAATTGATTTTATAGAAAAATCGAAACGAAAGAATATTTATAACAATAAAAAGTAAATAGATTAGACCAATGGGAAAAATCATAGGAATTGACTTAGGAACTACCAACTCATGCGTTGCCGTAATGGAAGGTAATGAGCCGGTTGTAATTCAGAATAGTGAAGGTGGCCGAACGACCCCCTCTGTTGTTGCTTTTACCAAAGATGGAGAGCGATTGGTTGGTGCACCTGCAAAACGGCAGGCTATTACCAATCCGGCAAATACCGTGGCTTCCGTAAAACGCTTTATGGGGCGCATGTTTGATGAAGTGAAAGGTGAAACCAGACAGGTTTCTTACGAAATCACCAAGGCAGATGACAACACTGCACGTGTAAAAATTGAAGATCGTTTGTATGCTCCGCAGGAAATTTCAGCAATGGTGCTTCAGAAAATGAAGCAAACTGCTGAAGAATATCTTGGTGAAAAAGTAACAGAAGCCGTAATTACTGTTCCTGCTTATTTTAATGATGCGCAACGTAAAGCTACTCAGGAAGCCGGAAAAATTGCCGGACTTGAAGTAAAGCGTATCATCAACGAGCCAACTGCAGCTTCACTCGCATACGGACTTGACAAGAAAGAGACAGATCAAACCATAGCCGTATATGATCTCGGTGGTGGTACTTTTGATATCTCAATCCTGGAGCTGGGTGATGGCGTTTTTGAAGTGAAATCTACACATGGTGACACGCACCTTGGTGGAGATGATTTTGATGAGCGCATTATTGATTTCTTGGCAGATGAATTCAAAAAGGATGAAGGCATTGACCTTCGTAAAGATCCTATGGCCATGCAACGGCTTAAAGATGCTGCCGAGAAAGCAAAAATTGAGCTTTCCAGCTCGCAAAAAACGAATGTGAACTTGCCGTTTGTTACCGCAACCGATGCAGGTCCGAAGCATTTAAATATTGACTTGAGCCGATCTAAGTTTGAGCAGCTGGTAGATGATTTAGTGAAGCGTTCAATTACACCGTGCGAAAAAGCAATGAAAGATGCCGGATTGAACAAGTCTGAAATTGATCAGGTTATTCTTGTTGGAGGTTCAACGCGAATTCCGAAAATTCAGGAAGCGGTTAAAGAATTCTTCGGTAAAGATCCAAGTAAAGGGGTAAATCCAGACGAAGTTGTAGCGATTGGAGCTGCTATTCAGGGTGGTGTAATGTCAGGAGATGTAGAAGATGTTGTTCTTCTGGATGTAACTCCTCTTACCCTTGGTATCGAAACAATGGGTGGTGTGATGACCCCGCTTATTGAAGCTAACAGCACGATTCCAACCAGCAAATCTCAGACATTCTCTACTGCAGCCGATAATCAAAGCAGTGTAGAAATTCATGTGTTGCAAGGTGAACGAGCCAAAGCTCAAGATAACCGGACTCTTGGCCGGTTCCACTTAGATGGAATTCCTCCGGCTCCACGCGGAGTGCCTCAGATCGAAGTAACATTCGATATTGATGCCAACGGTGTACTAAATATTAAAGCACAGGATAAAGGAACCGGAAAAGAGCAAAGTATTAGAATCGAATCTTCTTCAGGGCTATCCGAAGAGGAAATCGAGAAAATGAAAAAAGCTGCTGAAGAGCACGAAGAAGAAGACAAAGAGCTTCGTGAGCGTATCGAGAAATTGAATCAGGCTGACAGCTTGGTATTTTCAACCCGTAAGCAGCTTGATGAATACGGCGATAAGATCTCCGATGAGAACAAGAAAGCCATCGAAGACGCCCTCGAAACACTTGAGAAAGCTCATAAAGAAGAAAACATGGACGAACTGGATGCAGCTATTGAAGCTGTAAACCAGGCATGGTCCGGAGCTTCTGAAGAAATCTATAAAGCTACTCAGGAAGAAGCTGCTGCAAGCGGAGCCGCAGGCGCTGATGGTGCCGGCGCTCAAGGAAAGGCTGCTTCAGATGATGCTGAAGACAGCGGAGACGACGCCGTTGATGCAGACTATGAAGTAGTAGATGATGATGAGAAAAAATAAGCATTAAACTTTCTTAGATAGATAAATTCAAATCCCGTCTCGGTTTTCCGGGACGGGATTTTTTTGTGGCATTCTGAGGATATATCTGAAGAATCCTCAGGAGTCTGATTCGTACTCACAATTATAATTATGCTTGTGAAGATCTTTCGGGGGTACCCTCAAGATGACTTTTATGAGTATCATGGTAATTCCATAAATCAAGGTTCCTTGATACCCTATTCCAAATCAGCGAATATCAGCCCGATCTGCGTCATCGCACCCTTCCCGTACAAATTTTTCGGGGTTCCATTCCTGATGTCTTTCAAGTCCAACATTCGTATCTTTGGGATATGAATATTTTAGCTATTGAATCTTCTTGTGACGATACCTCTGCGGCGGTTTTGACGGATCAGGGCATCCAATCCAACATCATTGCCTCGCAATCTATACATATGCAATTTGGCGGGGTGGTGCCGGAATTGGCTTCGCGTGCACATCAAAAAACCATCACCCAAACGGTACAGCAGGCGCTGGATGAAGGGAATATTTCTTTGGATGAAATTGATGCTGTTGCGGTAACACAGGGGCCGGGATTGTTGGGTTCATTGCTGGTAGGAATTTGCTTTGCCAAAGGCCTCGCTCTTTCCAGGGGTATTCCAATTATTGGAGTGAATCATATGGATGCACATATTTATGCCAACTTCATCGATTATCAACCCGGTTTTCCGCTGATTGCGCTCACTGTTTCAGGCGGTCACACCCAATTGGTTCATGTAAAGTCTCCTTTCAAGCATGAGGTTATTGGCAAAACGAGGGACGATGCTGCCGGAGAAGCCTTTGATAAAATCGGGAAACTGCTTGGCCTTCCATATCCTGCGGGTCCACATATGGATAAGTTAGCAAAAGAAGGAGATCCCGGATTTCACAAATTCCCGCAAGCATTGTTACAAGAGGGTCTCGATTTTAGCTTTTCGGGCTTGAAAACCAGTGCACTTTATTACTTAGAGGATAAGGAAGAAAACTGGATAAAAGAGCACTTGAATGATATTTGTGCCAGTGTGTCGTTTGCAATTGCAGAAGTATTGGTAAAGAAATTGAAGCGTGCTATCCAACAAACAGGAGTGGAGACGGTTCTGTTGGCCGGTGGTGTGTCAGCGAATTCCATGCTTCGGGAAAAATGTGAAAAGATGGCGAGGGAAACGGGAGTGAGGCTTTATTCCCCAAAAGTTAGCTATTGTACGGATAATGCGGCCATGATAGCTATTACCGGAAGGATGAAAGCCGATCTGGGGCAGTTTGATGATCTGGATATGGTACCTTTTTCATCACTGTTGTGAATGTTGAATGCTTAATTTTAAAAGTTAAATGATGATGCCGTCCATTTAACATTTAAAATTATCTCACTTAAAATTTCTGCGAGGCAGTAACGGCGAGTTGATCTGCCCGTTCATTCAATTCAATTCCCGAATGCCCCTTCACTTTTACCCATTTTACATCGTGAGGTTCCATGGCTTTTAGCATTTCCTGCCACAGTTCTTTGTTTTCCACCGGTTTTTTATCGGCCTTGCGCCATCCGCGTTTTTGCCAGTTTTTGATCCATCCTTGTTGGAAGGCGTTGATGATGAGGGCACTGTCGCTGTGGATTTTAACCAGGCACGGTTTTTTAAGTGCATTCAACGCTTCGATCACCGCTTGCATTTCCATCCTGTTGTTGGTGGTTTGAGGGTCTCCTCCGGAAAGTTCTTTTTCTTTTCCGTTCCATTTGAGAATTGCTCCCCAGCCTCCCGGGCCGGGATTTCCGCTGCAGGCTCCGTCTGTATAAACTATAACTTCCGGCTTCTTAGACATACTGCTCTGTAATATTCATTAATTTTTGTTTCATTTTCTTAGCTTGCTGGGCAACATACTCCGGCCAATCTCCTTCATCTTTTCCTGCATAAATAATACCTCTGCTGGAATTGATTAATGGTATTCCTGAATGATTTTTCAGTGCCTTTTCCAATTCTGAAATGGATCCACCTTGTGCTCCGATTCCAGGTATTAACAAGTTTCCTTCGGGATGATATTTTAGAACTAAGGTGGCTTCTTCTGCTTGTGTGGCACCAATCACCATTCCCAAATGGCTTTTTGTGAAACGTGATTTTTTAGCTAATTGATCAGCAATAAACTGTGCCATCATATCAAATTTTTCAAAAGGACGCTTCAAAAAGTCTTCTGCCCCGGGATTAGAAGTAAGGGTGAGCACATAAATTCCTTTGTCTTCAAGTTTTGAAAAAGCTTCTATCGTTTCAAACCCCATAAGCGTGTTTAAGGTGATAGCATCAACCTTGAATTGATCAAAATAAGTTTTTTTGTAATGCTCTGATGTGCTGCTGATATCTCCTCTTTTTGCATCTGCAATGATGATTTTATCGTTTGGGATATGTTGTATTACTTCCTCAAAAACCGCAAGGCCGTTTCTTCCCAAAGCTTCAAAAAAAGCAAGATTAGGTTTAAAAGCCGCGCAGTGCTCAGCTGTATAATCAATTACTAACTTACAGAAATAGGTTACCTGTTCTTCGGGGGTATCAAACTGATCTTTTATCGGTTGGGGAAGAAGATCAAGATTTGGATCTAACCCTATGCAAAGAGTAGAATTTGAATTAGTAATAGAAGCCTTTAGCTTTTCTAAAAAAGTCATGAATTAAAATTTTTGCTGAAGATAACATTTCTGTCTTCCAATGGTAGAATGCTTTTTAGGATCTGATTTTGGAATTGTACTCCAGACTTGTATATACTTGTAAAATGATTGGGGTACTAAGCCAATTTTTTTAGATTCATTCACTTAATACAAATAGCAAAATAATCATGTTACATACACACATTTTTTCAAAAGGGGTCAAATTTTTATTGATAGCCTTACTGGTCTGGCTTGTTCCGCAAATGGGGGTTTCTCAAGATACGGAAGCTGAATCAGATAGTACGGAAAAGGAAAAGCTGAACGACCTCCCTTTAGAGGCGGAAAGGGAGTTTAGCTTTAATTTAAAAGAGGGGTCTTGGATAGCTTTGGACGTTAACCCTGATGGAAGTACCATTGTTTTCGACTATCTCGGAGATTTATATACTATTCCAATTGAAGGCGGTGAAGCTACACAAATAACCGAGGGAATGCAGTTTGACAGTCAGCCCCGGTTTAGCCCGGATGGCCAAAAAGTGGTATTTATTTCAGATGCTTCCGGTGGAGAAGGTGTATGGGTGTATGATTTTGAAACCGAAGAAAAAGAACAAATTACAAAGGGAAAGAACAATGAATATCAATCGCCGGAGTGGGCGCCGGATGGGAAATATATAATAGCCTCTAAAGACTCTCCCGGAAATCATAAAATCTGGATGTATCATGTTGATGGAGGATCGGGTACGGCTTTAGTCAGTGAGCCAAGCAGTTTGCGGATGACTGAAGGAGCTTTTGGGGCGGATGATCATTATATATGGTTTTCTCGCCGATTTGGTTCATGGAACTATAATGCTTCTTTGCCACAATATCAGATTGCTACCTATGACCGGGAAACAGGTGATATTACGGTTCAATCCGATCGATACGGTTCTTCATTTCGGCCAACACTTTCAAGTGACGGCAAGTGGCTGGTTTATGGAACCCGGCACGATGAACACACAGGCTTAGTGAAACAGAACCTGGAGACAGGAGATGAGAGCTGGCTGGCATATCCTGTACAACATGATGATCAGGAATCCAGGGCTTCCCGGGATGTACTCCCGGGTATGTCTTTTACTCCGGACAACAAGCATGTTGTTACCTCGTACGGAGGAAAAATTTGGAAACTCCCGATTGATGGAGGGGATGCCGTTGAAATTCCGTTTTCTGTGAACTCAACAATCGAACTTGGGCCTGAACTGGATTTTGATTACCCGATTGAAGACACCCCTCAGTTTAAAATAACACAAATCAGAGATGCTGTTCCTTCACCGGATGGAAAAAAACTAGCTTTTACGGCTTTGAATGAAGTTTATACCATGGAGCTTCCGGATGGTGAACCCAGGAAATTAGTTAATCTGGATGAAACTCAGGCACAACCCGTTTGGTCTCCGGATGGGGATTGGATTGCATTTGTAACATGGACGCCGGAAACCGGGAAGGTTTATAAAGTAAGATCCAATGGGAGAAGGCTTCAGCAAATCAATGAAGAAGAAGGAGTTTTTCAGGATCCGGTTTGGAATAATGATGGCAGTCGCATTGTATTGATAAAAGGAGATCCTCAGGATTTCAGAAATGCGACCCAGCGTTCAGCTTTCCAGGGTACCAGTGATTTAATCTGGATTGATGCCAATGGAAGCGAGAATAATTTCATTACTTATAGCAATGGCCGGTCTAATCCTCATTTTGTAAAAGATTCCGATCGAATTTATTTATCCAGTTACGGAAATGGACTTAGCTCTATCAGGTGGGATGGGACCGATGAGAAATTTCATCTCGAAGTGCGAGGCAAAAGTGCCCCGGGCTCAAGCTTCAGTCCGCGTGCTTCATGGATTCGCATGGCTCCGGAAGGAGATCAGGCCCTTGCCCAGATAAATAATGATATATTTGTAGTTACAGTACCTAAAGTTGGTGGTGATGCCCCCACGATTAATGTTGGTGGGTCGTCCAGTGCTTTTCCAAGCAATCAGCTTACGGATATTGGAGGACAATTCCCGGCTTGGAGTTGGGATGCCAGTAAAGCTCACTGGTCCATTGGAAATGCCCATATGATTTACGATTTCGAGGCGGAAAAAGCTTATAAAGACAGCGTAGAAACTGCTGAAAAATTAGAAGCTGAAGAAGAGCCGGAGAAGGAAGAGGAAGCAGAGGCTGAAGAGGAAGACGCCGAAGAAAAAACAGAGGAAGAATCTGACAAAGAAGAAGGATATAAGCCTTTGGAAATCAATATTAGCGTGATGGGTGATCGTGATATTCCGGAAGGTGTGTTAGTGTTAAGAGGAGCCAGGGCAATTACAATGAATGGCGATGAAGTTGTTGAAAATGCAGATTTGGTTATTCAAAATAACCGAATTATTGCGATTGGGGAACAAGGGGAAGTTGAAATTCCTTCCGATGCGGAAGTAAAAGATATGTCCGGAAAAACTATTATTCCCGGTTTTGTAGATACTCATGCCCATTTTCGTCACCCAGTAAATTTACACCGTGGAGAGTTTTGGTCTTATTTGACGAATCTTGCTTACGGTGTGATTACTACTCGAGATCCTCAGACTGCAACTACAGATGTGCTTACCTATCAGGACTTGGTTCATGCCGGCAAGTTGATGGGGCCAAGAGTATATTCAACAGGCCCGGGTGTTTTCAGTAGTGAAAATATTAAAGACCTGGATCATGCCCGTGACGTGCTTACCCGGTACAGTAAATATTACGATACAAAAACCATTAAGATGTATGGGGCCGGAAATCGTGAGCAACGACAGTGGATCATCCAGGCCGCACGAGAACAGGAATTAATGCCGACTACGGAAGGATCACTCGATTTCAAGGAAAACCTGACACAGGTGATAGATGGATACCCCGGGCATGAACACTCATTCCCGATATTTCCACTTTATAAAGATGTAATCGATTTGGTTTCATATTCCAGAACGGTGTACACACCGACCCTGCTGGTTGCATACGGTGGGCCTTGGGCTGAAAATTATTTTTACGCCACCGAAAGGCCCCATGATGATAAAAAATTACAACACTTCATGCCTCATCAGAATCTCGATCAGCGTACTCGTCGCCGAACAGCCGGTTGGTTTATGGAAGAAGAGCACGTGTTTGAAGAGCTGTCTGTTTTTGTGAAAGATTTGGTTGAGGCCGGTGGCCGGGCCGGAGTTGGAAGTCATGGTCAATTACAAGGACTTGGTTACCACTGGGAATTATGGGCGATGCAAGCCGGTGGAATTTCAGAGCATGATATTCTGAAAGTAGCCACCATTCAGGGCGCTGATGGAATTGGACTCGATCAGGATTTAGGATCTATCGAAGAAGGTAAACTGGCCGATTTAGTGATTCTGAACAGCAATCCATTGGATGACATCCGGAATACAGCTGATATCTCTTACATCATGAAAAATGGTTATATGTATGAAGCAGAAACTTTGAATGAAGTATTTCCAAATCAAAAAGAATTACCGACGTTTTGGTGGCAGAATAATGAGCCTATGGACGTTCCCGGAGTAGATGAGTGATAAAGTGATGAGTAGGTTTGAAAAACTTCCGGTCCTCGTCTGACCGCTTTGAGTGATAGCTTGAATGGGTTTGATTCTATAGCGGTCTGACGAATAAGTTATTTTAGGTCTGTAAAATTGATGAGATAAAGTGAAGCAAAAAGTAGCTAAGGCCTACTTTATCACTCATCACTATAACACAGTCTCAGGGTGGACTTCCTCAAAACCATGGGGAGGGCGATCCAATGTCCAGGTCTCGAAATAGAAATGGCGTTCAGATCTGAATTTCTTTCCATTGATACTGAAAAAGCGGAAGGTATCGGGCACCAATTCCTGAAGCGGATAAAACATATTGGTGTACACATTCTTTTTTGAGAATATGTGAAGGTCGAAGCCATCCTTAGCCTGTTCTTTGTAGGCAACAATGAGGTTATTTTCCAAGGCTTCTTTTAATTCAGTTTTTAAATGTCCAACATTGGAATTGGTGTCAATATGTAATGTGGCTATGTCCAGCTCTGAGTTTTCTTGGCTGCCAAGTATAAAAACTTCACCTAAATCTATGGCATCAATCGCTTTTGAAATAGAATTAAACGGGCCTTTGGCAGTGAATACATTTTTATCCTGAAATGCTTTCTCGAGAGCCTCAATTATCTTTTTATACCCGGAGATCATATTCAAACCAAATCTTTCTTCTGTCAGGTCGGTGCCGGTTAAATAAAATTTCGAATAGGTTGGATCCGGTTTCATGAAGTCAGCCAAAGAAGCTTCAGTATCTTCTTTAGTTTTATTGGTATTTCTCTTGGCCAGTTTATCCAGTCGTTGATCGTGCTGAAAAATAAGTTTAAAGATGTCCATGAACTTTTTTGTATTAAAGTATCAAATGTGAGATTCAATTCGTTTCAACAGTTCTTCTACAAACTCTTCTTGGTCCGGTTTCATAAATACGCTTCTTAATATGATCACATCTTCGGTATCTGCTTCATATTCAGGGTGAAGTCTAGTGAAGGTTTCTGCGGGAACTCGATAAAGCGAAAGATAAAACGTTTGATCTTTCATTCCTGCATCAAACACTTTTTTCGATTTCGCTGAGATTTCTGATGTTGTTTTGGCTTCGGAAGGAAAGTAGCCGAGTATGTCCAGTTCCGGTTTTTTGTACGTCTTAAGTTTTTGGCTTGTACCGATGAGTCCATGCATTTTAAGTGCGGCATTCCGGCATTTAGCTAAAATGGGTCCAAATCCTTCGGTCTCTTTTAGAGGAAACATTTCTAAAGTGGCCCAAAGCGCTACGGCTGCTGCTCCTGCCCGCGAACATTCCAGGCTTATTTCTCCAAGGTGCAGGTCTTCAGAGGTGAAATATGTATAGGGAGAGTCGTGCTTATAGAATTTGCCAACGGCCGGATCTTTGAAAATCACACAACCGCATCCGTAGGGTTGCAAGCCATGTTTATGGGGGTCTATTACAATACTGTCTGCGTGCTCAATTAATTTCCAGGAGGTTCCATCGATGAGATCTGAATCTTGAAGTGTTCTGAAAAAACCGCCATAAGCAGCATCAATGTGGATTCGAATATCGTGCTCTTTTGCCCAGGGTAAAATTTGATCGAGTGGTTCTACTTCACCCAGTCCGGTAGTACCAAGTGTAACTACAATAGTTCCTATTTCTTCCGGATTGATTTCATGGAGGTTAAATCCACCGTTTTCTAAAACCGGAATCTTTACGCCCTCAACCCTTAAAACAGAACACATTCTTTCATGGGTATAGTGAGCATTTTCAGAGTAGGCAATTTTCTTTTTGGGTTGAGATTCCCGGGCCACCCAAAGAGCTTCAAGATTAGCGATGGTTCCGCTGGCTGTCAGATGGCCTAAAAACTCTTTTCCATATCCAAAAAAATGAGCTAATTGAGCAATGGATTCCTTCTCCATTTCAGAAGAAGGAGGGCCTCCGTCAAGTGCATGATTATTTGGATTAATGCTCATAGCCATAGCATATGCTGCCCATGTAAGCGGGTGAGGAGGCTTTAGCATTTGCCCTGCATAGATAGGGTGATGAAAGGGAAAATTACATTTAAGGCGCTGTACTAACCGGCTAAAAACTTGTTCTGCTTTTTCATCAGAAACGAAAAGAGCAGAATCCTCCTCCCATTTCCCAAAAGACTTTCGCCAGTCGGAAAGTTGATTCAGGGTTTTGCCTAAGATCTTTCTGGAGGACTTATTCATTAGTACAGGTTAATGGAGATGCCAGCAGAAAGTACTTGTTTTATTTGTACTTCGCTAGAAAAGTCATTGTCATATCGCATTTCAAACTGGAATGAAGCACTAATCAAGTTATTGATTTGCCCCACTAACTCATTAGACCACATTACATCCGTTTCAGATATCGGAATCAGGAAATTGGTAAAGGTTTCGATGGAACTGTTGTATAGGATATTTTCAAAAATTTCTTTCTCAAAATTGATACCGGTGGTTAGACCGCCTTCACCCCGTATGTCTTTATCTGGGGCAACGCCATAAAGAGATTTAAGACTGTCGTCTGTAACAATCGTTTGTTTTAGAGCTAATCCAGCCTCAAAAGTAAAAGCTTTGTCAGGTTGATAAGCAATACCGACTCCTTCAGTGAGATAAGCAGGGGAAAGGAAGTTAGAGATTAACTCATCCGGCACGCCATCTTCGGTACTGTAGATATAACCCTGGTCAAACTGTGTCCGGAAGTTAACGGCTCCGTAACCAGACCAGTTGCTATTTTCTTTAAACTGGTAATTGAACCGGTTCCGAATTTCGATAAGGTCATCAGTTTTCCGAACCCCCTCTCCCTTGATCCGCGACTGACCGTATTTGAGGTTTGTTCGTAAACCATAGCTAAACAAATCCTTTTGATAGATTATGGAGAAAATTGAAGAAGCGGTACCGCTGATGGAACTCACCCCACCTTGAGACCAATTATCATAGGCTGCTTGAGAACCATTTAAACTTGCTACCCAACTTTGATCCCATCCCTCCAGTGTATCGGGGATAGAAATATTTTGTGCAGAAACAAATGTATTACACAACATTAAAATTAATACAGAGACAATACCAGATAATAGTCTTCTCATTGTTTATTTAATTAAGAGTTCTTAAAAAGTATGGCTTCTTCCAGTTTCGAATTCTTGAGCATCACTTCGATGTGTTCTCCTAATTTTGTAGGCACTTCGATGCCTGACATCCCAGTGAGTAACGGATATTTACGATGGCCTCGATCGATCAATACAGCTATTTCGATAGTTTTAGGTTCATAAATATTACACACTCCGGAAAGAGCTTCAAACATTGTTTTCCCGGAAAAAATTACATCATCTACTAAAAGCACAAACTTGTCATTACATTCCGGTAAGGAACTTTCAGCATTATTTCCGGTGACTTCATATTGATGTACTTGTGCTTTTGTGCTTAGGTAATCATCTATGTATCCGGAAAGTTCCAGGGCCGCGGCATAACCTCTTTCATTTAAACCAATTATGACAAGATCTTCTTCTGTCCCCAATTTTTCCCATACTTGTATGGCTATGCGCCGCAGAGTACGCTGCAGCCGGGCCCGATTCATCAAGGTAATTTGCTTTTTCATAGGCTGGTTTTAAATTTAACCAAAGGTACTGTTTTCTATACTTAGAGTTAAAAAAAATAACGAAAAACATTACGAATATTCTTATCTTAACAGCGTTAACCAACAACCAAAAAGAGAGCTCCATGAAACGAGGAATAGGAACATTATTATTCGGTGCTGCAGCATTTACCGGCGGTATAGTAGCAGGTTTGTTTTTAACCCCCAAAAGCAGAAAAGAAAATCTACGTTGGGTGAAAGATCAAACCAATGAAACCAAAGAATGGCTTGAAAGCCAGAGCCGAAAAATCAAAGAAGACAGTGAAAAAAGGATAGACCGGTTCTCAAAAGGAATCAAGAAATCTCTGAAAGATTCTTTACCGGATTTATATGAAGCCACAGAGGATCTTGATTTTACCGAAGAAGAAGAGATAGAAGAAATTACCAAAAATGGCTGAGGCTGAATTTCAACATTCAGAAGCTTTTTTACAGTGGATTTGGGAAAATCTGCTCTTTGAGTTCACGTCTTTAAAAACTAATTGTGGCAAACCGGTTCGTATTATCGATCCGGGCAAAGCTAATGCCACTGATGGGCCTGATTTCAGGCATGCTGTCATTGAAATCGATGGTATTAAATGGCATGGAGATGTTGAAATACATGTCAAAGGTTCGGATTGGAGTGCTCATCATCACCAAAAAGATCTGAACTTTAATGCGGTCATTTTGCATGTGGTTGCTAATGAAAAAAGCCGGCCTGTCAGCACAGAAAACGGAAGTACTCCATTTACCCTGAATTTGCTGCACTATCTGCCTGAAAAACTGCGGTTATTTTTAAGAAGTTTTGCGTACCCATCAGAGCTTCCTTGCGTATCCGGTCTGAGTTTTATTTCGAAAGACGCGTTTAAACGTCAAATTGAAAAGGCTCACGTTGAATATTTTGAAAAGAAGTCGAATGATTTTTTGCGCTTTTATGATCCTGAGCTTCTTCCTTCAAAAGCCTGGAGGCAAGCACTGATTCTGTCCTGCTGGGATGGCCTTGGGATATCGCACAACCGCGAGGCAATGCGTGAAACTGCTAAACGTTTATTAGCAAGCTGGGATGGAGCTTCAATCGATCAGGGCATCAGCCTTGCATGGGATATTGCCGGTCTTGGAGCCTCTTCCTCAGAAATTTCCTGGAACATGAAATCTGTCCGTCCGGCGAATCATCCAAAGCGAAGAGTTTATGAAGCTGTAAAATTAAGTTATCAGATTTTAAATGAGCCATTTCAGCATTTGCTCTCGCTTGAATCGCTTGATGTTTGGAGTGATTGGATGGAGGAAGCCTCGCTCAGTAAATCGTCTCGGATGAAAATTTTATATGGGACGGTTTATTTGCCTTCTCTTTATATGTTAGGAAATCTGTATGCTCACCAACGCCTTTGTGAAAATGTACTCTCAGAATGGAAGCGTTTAAAAACGCCAATTCCATCGTCTCTGCTAAGAAAATTCAATTCTTTGAATTTAGATACCGGTATATATCGTAGAAAATTAGGTGCTGTCCATCAATTAAAATCATATTGTAAACCGGTCAGGTGCTCCGAATGTTTTGTGCTAAAAAAAGCGATTGAGTCTTGATTGCTTTTAAAGTGATTTCTATCTTTGGAGTCTGTCAATGACATGAATTGCCCGGTCGTCTAATGGCAGGACAGCTGGTTTTGGTCCAGTCAGTGGGGGTTCGAATCCTCCCCGGGCAACATAAATTTGTAAAGGATGACTGTGAGGCCATCCTTTTTGTTTATTAATCAATAATTGATTAATAAATTTTGACTGTTTTTAACCTGAACCGAAGGCCCACAACGTGGACACTCCCCTGGCGATTTTTTCCGGAACCAGTAACCCGGCTTTGGCAAGAGCAATTGCCGAAGAATATGGTGCATCTTTAGGAGATGTAACGATTAAGAAGTTTTCGGATGGAGAGCTTTACGTTAAGTATGAGCAGAGTATTCGCGGTGAAGACATTTTTGTTATTCAATCTACGCCGCCTCCGGGTGATAATATTATCGAATTGTTGCTTTTGCTGGATGCAGCGAAGCGGGCATCGGTAAAAAGAGTGACGGCGGTAATTCCATATTTCGGATATGCCCGGCAAGACCGTAAAGATCAGCCCCGGGTTTCTATCGGATCAAAGTTGATGGCAAATTTACTAGTTAAGGCAGGAGCAGACCGGATTCTGACCATGGATTTGCATGCTGCTCAAATACAAGGATTTTTTGATATCCCGCTTGATCATTTATATGCAAGCCGGGCTTTTATTGATCATTTTACTTCCAACCCCATTGATAATTTGGTAGTGGTAGCTCCTGATGTGGGCAGTTTGAAAATGGCTCGTTCCTATTCAAAAAAATTAGGGGCCAGCCTTGCTTTTATTGATAAAAGAAGGCCAAAAGCCAATGAGTCAGAGATTATGAATCTGATTGGGGAAGTAGAAGGAAAGAATGTGTTAATTGTCGATGATTTGATCGACACCGCCGGAACATTGACGAATGCAGCGGCCGCTTTAAAAGAAAGGGGCGCGTTAAACATTATCGCAATTTGTACACATCCGATTTTATCGGGTCCGGCATATCAGCGAATCGAAGATTCGCCTATTGACGAGTTGTTAGTAACAGACACCGTTCAGCTTCGCCAGCCATCTGAAAAGATTAGGGTGTTGAGCATTGCGAATATTTTTGCTGAAGCTATACAACGTATTCACACTAACGACACTATCAGTGCACTGTTTGATAATTAATGATTAAGGTAAACGCATTATGGCATACCCAGAATTAGTAAAACTTGAAGGCAAAAAAAGAGAGACCAGCAGACAAGCGAATAAAGCGCTTAGGAAAGAATTGCAAGTACCCGCAGTTCTTTATGGTCCCGACGTTGATGAAAATGTTCATTTTTCGATTGATGAGTTGGAGTTGGAGAAAATTCTTAAACGACCTCAAACTAAACTTCAAGAACTTACGGTTGACGGAAAAACGTATAAAACACTTTTGAAGAGAACGGAATTTGATCCTGTAACGGATCGTCCTGTTCATGCAGATTTCTATGTTCTGTCAGATAAGAAGAAAGTAACACTCCGTGTCCCTATTAAAATTACAGGGAACGCAAAAGGGGTAGTTGAGAATGGTGGACGTGTATTCAAACCAATGAATTTCGTTCGCATTCGTGTACTTCCTGAAGCCATTCCGGCAGAGTTTGAAATTGATATCTCACCGCTTGAAATTGGCCAGTCATTCCATATTTCTGATTTGGATCTGGAAGGAATTATTCCTTTAGATGATATGAGTCGAACCATTGTAACCATTCGTCCTCCTAAAGGAGCTGACTTTCTTGAAAGTCTTGTTGCGGGTGTTACTGAAGAGGCTGAAGAAGAAGTGGTTGCTGAAGGCGAAGAACTCGCTGAAGGTGAAGAACTTGCCGAAGGTGAAGAACTTGCTGAAGGCGAAGAGGGAGAAGATTCTTCTGAAGAAAAAACAGAAGAATAATCTCTGCTCATTATCGCAAAGTTGTAACGTAACCTCTTTTTGAAATGTCCCTTATTATAGGTTTAGGAAATATTGGGCAAGAATATGAGGGGACTCGTCACAACATAGGATTTGAAGTAGTTGATGCTTTAGCTGAGACTCTTTCCACTACATTTGGCCCGGGCAACGGGCCTTTTGTGGTTGCAGAGGGCAGGCACAGAGGAAGAAATGTAGTACTTATAAAACCCACTACATACATGAACAGAAGTGGGAAGGCGGTACGAAAAGCTCTTTCAGTATATAACACCGATATAGAGCATTGCCTGATCATTTACGATGATCTGAATTTAGATGTTGGAGATGTTAGGCTAAGGGCACAGGGAAGTGCGGGTGGTCATAACGGTATCCAAAGTATCATCGATGAATTGGGTAGCAGGGAATTTCCCCGGTTGCGGTTCGGGATCGGAAATGATTTCCCACGTGGTCGTCAAGTCGATTTTGTACTGTCGCCATTTACTAATTCAGATCAAAAATATTTAGAAGAGGGCATTCAAAAAGCCCATGATGCTGCTCTCAATTTTGTAAGAGACGGGATCACAAAAACCATGAACAATTTTAATTAATGCTGCTAACTCAATGGTTAGCATATTTAACCTAAACTAACGTAACGGGAAACAATGCAAACAATAGTCTATTTAATACCTGTGGCCGGAGTTATTGCACTCCTGTACACTTTCTTTAAGTCATCCTGGGTATCCAAACAAGAAATTGGAACAGAGCGAATGGAACGGATCAGCAAGAGTATTGCCAGTGGTGCTATGGCATTTTTGAAAGCTGAATACCGGGTACTTTCAGTATTTGTACTGGTTGTAGCAGTGATACTTGCTGTCAGTGCCGATCCCACAACCTCAAGCTGGATGGTCGCTATTTCATTTGTCATCGGTGCTTTCTGTTCGGGATTGGCAGGTTTCATCGGAATGAAAGTAGCTACTAAAGCCAATGTAAGAACAACTCAAGCTGCACGTACCAGTTTGGGGAAAGGACTTGAGGTTGCATTTGCCGGCGGTTCTGTAATGGGACTTGGTGTTGTAGGTCTTGGGGTACTTGGACTAAGTGTTTTATTTATCGTATTTGGCAATGTTTTTAGCCTTGAAGGTGCTGGTGCTGTTAATAAAGTATTGGCTATTGTAACCGGTTTTTCTTTTGGAGCTTCTTCAATTGCTCTTTTCGCACGTGTTGGCGGTGGTATTTATACTAAAGCTGCCGATGTTGGTGCCGACCTTGTAGGTAAAGTTGAAGCCGGAATTCCTGAAGATCACCCTTTAAACCCTGCTACCATTGCAGATAATGTGGGCGACAATGTTGGTGATGTGGCCGGTATGGGTGCTGACCTCTTTGAATCTTATGTAGGTTCGATTATCGGTACCATGGTATTGGGCGCTGCATTTATAGCAGGAGCTACCGTTGACGGTGCTGTTTGGTCGGATGCTTTTAATGGGTTATCCGCTGTAATACTGCCGTTGGTATTAGCCGGTGTAGGTATTTTAACCTCCATTATGGGAACGTTTTTTGTACGTGTTAAAGAAGGCGGCGATCCTCAAAAGGCGCTGAATCTCGGCGAGTTTTTATCAGCCGCAGTTATGTTGGTAGCTTCTTTCTTCATAATTACCTGGATGCTTCCTGAAACATGGACCTTTAACGGTGAAACTTATAGCAGTATGGGCGTCTTTTGGGCCACCATCTTTGGATTGGCTGCCGGACTTGGGATCGGATTAATTACCGAGCACTACACCGGTACCGGAACCAAGCCTGTATGGTCTATTGTGAAGCAATCAGTAACCGGATCTGCTACAAACATTATTGCGGGATTAGGTGTAGGTATGATTTCAACAGCTATTCCGATTATCATTATTGCTGTTGCTATTATTGGTGCATATGAATTTGCCGGACTTTATGGAATTGCTATTGCCGCTGTGGGAATGCTTTCAAATACCGGAATTCAATTAGCCGTTGATGCATACGGCCCTATTTCAGACAATGCAGGCGGTATTGCTGAAATGGCTGAGCTTCCCGGTGAAGTTCGTGAGCGTACTGATAAGCTTGATGCGGTTGGGAACACCACTGCCGCCATCGGTAAAGGTTTTGCGATTGGATCAGCTGCTTTGACAGCTCTTGCTTTGTTCGCGGCATTTATTACGGCTTTTGAAGCTGTAAATCCGGGAGTAGAAGTATTGATTAGTGTTACTAATCCTTCCGTAATGGCTTCCCTGTTTGTTGGAGCTATGCTGCCGTTTTTGTTCTCTGCATTATCAATGAATGCAGTAGGCCGTGCGGCAATGAGCATGATCGAAGAGGTTCGCCGTCAGTTCCGTGATATTCCTGAATTGACGAAAGCCCTTGCTGCCATGAACCGCAACGAAGGGAAGAAATTAGCCGATTGGTCAGATGAAGACCGCACTACTTTTGAAGCAGCTGACGGTAAAGCTGAATATGAGAAATGTGTTGAAATCTCAACACAAGCTTCAATTCGTGAGATGGTAGTTCCGGGACTTTTAGCCGTTATTGTTCCCGTACTATTTGGCTTTGTACCTGGATTTATCAGTGACAGCCCAACGCTTGGTGCTGAAATGCTGGGTGGATTACTTGCAGGGGTAACTTCTGCGGGTGTTCTTATGGCTCTCTTCCAGTCTAATGCCGGTGGTGCATGGGATAACGCCAAGAAGATGATTGAAGAAGGCGTAACCATCGACGGTGTTGAGTATGGCAAAGGTTCTGAGCCTCACAAAGCAGGTGTTGTTGGAGATACGGTAGGTGATCCGTTCAAGGATACTTCAGGCCCGTCTCTGAACATCTTGCTTAAGCTGATGTCAGTAGTAGCTCTTGTAATTGCTACCATGATCTAAAGCTTAGCTAAGTAAATAATTAAAAACCCCGCACATAGATTTATATGCGGGGTTTTTTTATGCCTTTAATTTCTGATGATCATATTTATACCCGTAGCCCCGTAATGTATCGTGGAACTAATTTAAAATTTAGCATTTCATCATTTAAAATTACTAAACGTCAAAGTCGATGCCTTGGGCAAGGGGCATAGAATCTCCCCAATTCATGGTATTGGTCTGTCGGCGCATGTAGCCTTTCCATGCATCGGAACCTGATTCCCGTCCGCCGCCGGTTTCTTTTTCACCGCCAAAAGCACCGCCAATCTCAGCTCCGCTTGTTCCAATATTAACATTGGCGATCCCGCAATCAGAGCCACGCGCACTTAAGAACCTTTCTGCTTCGCGCATGTTCAGGGTAAACATCGCAGAACTGAGTCCTTGTTTAACTCCATTGTGCAATTTAATGGCTTCATCCAGGTCTTTATATTTGATGAGATAAAGGATGGGCGCAAATGTTTCTTCCTGAACTATATCATAATGGTTCTCAACTTCAGCCAAGGCAGGCCTTACATAAAACCCTTCTTCATCCAAAGGCTCACCCCCATAAATCACTTTACCGCCCTCTTTCTCAATTTCTTTAAGGGCTTTTTGCATCAAATCTATGGCATCCTGATCAATCATGGGCCCAACCAGTGTATTTTCAGCCAATGGATCACCAATGGTAATATTCTTGTAGATTTTCATCAGTCTCTCTTTAACCTGATCGTAGACCGACTCTTGAATAATCAATCGCCGTGTACTGGTGCAACGTTGTCCGCATGTACCCACGGCCCCAAAAACGGTAGCCCGAATAGCCATTTCGATATCTGCGTTTTCAGAGATAATTATGGCGTTGTTGCCGCCGAGTTCAAGGATAGTTTTACCAAGTCTTGAAGCCACTGTTTTGCCAACTTCTTTGCCCATGCGGATAGAACCGGTTGCTGAGATCAATGGAATGCGCTCATCTTCGGTCATCCACTCCCCAACTTGTCGGTCTCCTGTAACGAGATTGAAAATTCCTTCAGGCAGGTCATTTTCTTTGAGGACTTTGGCCACAATTTTTTGAACAGCAACACCACATAACGGGGTTTTTTCCGAGCCTTTCCAAATCATTACATTCCCGCAAACGGCGGCGATCATTGCATTCCAGCTCCATACGGCTACCGGAAAATTAAAGGCAGAAATAATGCCCACGATGCCTAAAGGATGCCATTGCTCGTACATCCGGTGCTCAGGGCGCTCGCTGTGCATGGTTTTACCATATAACATACGTGATTGGCCTACCGCAAAATCACAAATATCGATCATTTCCTGAACTTCCCCGAGTCCTTCCTGGTAGATCTTACCCATTTCATAGGTCACCAGTTTGCCGAGTGGTTCTTTGTATTCCCGAAGTTTCTGCCCGATTTGGCGCACAATTTCTCCCCGTTGCGGAGCGGGCATATCTTTCCAAACCTGGAAAGCTTTTTGAGCCTGCTCAACTACATGGTCATATTGTTCGCGAGAAGTTACACCAACCGTTGCAATCCTTTCCCCATCCGTAGGGGTGTAGCTGCTGATGGTTTCCTTGCTCTCCATATGCTTGCGTCCGGTACTGGTTCCGGGATTAATTCCTTCAATACCTAATGTTTTCAGAAACTCCATAACGATAATTTTTTGCTGAATTTTTAATTAAGATAGGGAAGTAAGGGGTCAGAATACAGAACTCAGAATTCAGTTTCTTCTGTATTCTGAATTCTGAGTTCTGTATTCTTCCATCATGAGAAAAGCATCCAACAACGAGATCAAATTATTACGAAAGCTGAACCGGAAAAAATATCGCGAGAAAGAGCAGCGGTTTGTGGTGGAAGGGGAGCGTGCGGTTGAGCAGGTGGTTGAGAATGGGTTGGTGGAAGTGGAGATGGTATTTGTGGTGGAGGGAAGAGCTGTCAGCGATCAGCTTTCAGCTTTCAGTGTTTTTGTGGAAGAGGATGTGTTTGATGAGGTGGCGGATACGGAGAATCCACAGGGGATATTGGCGGTGTGTAAGATGCCTGAAGAAATTCAGCCCGAAAAACTGGCGAACCAATCCGGAATTATTGTGGCTACAGATGCCATTCAGGATCCGGGAAATATGGGTACGATATTGAGAACAGCGGCCTGGTTTGGAGCAAAGGCGTTAATTGCCGGAAAAGGCAGCGTAGATATTTACCATCCCAAAGTGGTGAGGAGTACGGCAGGAGCTACGGGAAGTATTCCTATTTTAACGGGTGATCTTGAAGAGGTTGTTGTCGAGTTGGAAAACTCAGGTTGGCAGGTGATGTTATTGGATGGGGGAGATGAAGCCGAGACCCTGAGGTCGGTTCAACCCACAGAGAAAACGATATTGGTTGTGGGGAATGAAGGGAATGGGATCAGCGAGAAATTGCTGAATTCTGGAAGAAAAAAAGTAAAGATCGAATCTGCTCCCGGACAAGAACAAGTGGAAAGCCTGAATGCGGCGGTGGCGGTTAGTATTGGTTTGTGGGCTTTGAGTGATAAAGTGATAAAGTGATAAAGTATTTTAATTTTAAAAAAGTGGAAAGAGAATACTTCATCACTTTATCACTTCCTCACCCTATCAACTTTCAACTCTCAACTCTCAATTCTCCCATACTTCATTAAAATTGCATTAAATCCCGCTTGCCAATTGCAAATGAGTTCCGCTTTAGCTTTATTTCAGTAGCCGTTCTTTTACAATCATCTACAATGGCTGGTACAACTGGTATAATTAATCAAACCAACTCATCTATGCCTAAGAAGAAATCAAAGAAGATCTTCGTTCTCGACACTTCCGTTCTTTTATATGATTATGAAGCAGTCCGAAACTTTGAAAAAAATGATGTAGCTATTCCTATCACAGTCCTGGAAGAACTGGATACCTTCAAAAAAGGTAACAATGTAATTAACCTGCACGCACGGGAGTTTATTAGATATCTGGATGGGATATCGGATGCCAATATGCTCCAAAACTGGATTCCGTTGAATGGCCGTTCGCATGGTAAACTCCGGGTTATTACCAACGGTGAAAATTCCCAGGATGCGACCAAAGTTTATGGTTCCGATAAAAATGATCACCGGATTATAAATGCAGCCCTTCACTTGAAGGAAGAAAATCCGAAACAACGGGTGATCCTGGTTTCCAAAGATATCAACCTGAGGCTTAAAGCCCGGGCGTTAAATCTGGAGGCCGAGGATTATGAAACCATGCAGATTAAGGATATTGATCATTTGTACCGGGGCAAGACCGATCTGGATATCGATGATCCGGCACTGATCAGTAAGTTCTATGATGAAGGGAAAATTTCTTTGGAAGAATTAGGAGAAGAGCATCCGGTCTGTAATCATTATTACATTATGAAAGGCCATGGAGCTTCCGCACTGGGCTGGTATAATCCAAAAAGTGAGATGGTGGAAGTGGTAGATAAAATGCATGCATATGGCATTCAGCCTAAAAATGCAGAACAGACTTTTGCCTTACATGCACTTCAGAATCCAAATATTTTATGTACTACCATAACCGGAGCGGCCGGAACCGGAAAAACATTATTGGCCCTGGCTTCGGCACTGGAACAGCGAAGTAATTTTAAGCAGGTGTATCTGGCGCGTCCTATTGTACCGCTGAGTAATAAAGACATTGGTTTTTTACCTGGTGATGCCAATCAAAAAATTGATCCGTATATGCAGCCGCTTTGGGATAATCTGAGCTTCATCAAAAACCAGTACAAGGAAAGTAGTAAACCATTCAAGAAAATTGATGAGATGCTGCAGACGGACAAGCTCCGGATCGTCCCGCTGGCGTACATCCGCGGGCGTAGCCTGTCGAATGTGATATTTATTATTGATGAGGCTCAAAACCTCACCCCGCATGAAGTGAAGACGATTATTACCCGGGCGGGTGAGAATACCAAAGTCGTGTTCACCGGGGATATCTTCCAGATCGATACACCTTATCTGGATGCACAAAGCAACGGCCTCAGCTATTTAGTGGACCGAATGCACAACCATGATCTGTATGCGCATATAAACCTCGAAAAGGGAGAGCGTTCGGATCTGGCAAACCTGGCGAGTAAGTTATTGTAGGTTCAAGGTTCAAGAAGTTCTTGCAGCTTGAACCTAACCTCTTGTACCTATTCGTTAGAAGGGCTTAAAAGATCTACCTGGAAGCGAAATTTTGCGGTTTCCATCGACATGATATCATAAAGGTCTTCGATTACTTCAAAAACAACTTTGGGTGCTCCGATAATAGTTGTGGACAGATAGCCAACTTCAATATCAACATCATATTGGGCAAGATGCTCCAGCAATTCCTGTACTTTTTCTCTGGGGTCTTCTTGGGATAAAGGAATGTAAGTGAGCTGGGCAATGGTTTTCATAGGGGTATTTCTAATATTTTGAGTCATTAATTTGAACCAAAGATAAAACAGAAGCAGTAAAGAGGCTAATTTAAGTGAATATCGAATATCGAATATTCAATGATGAAGAAGCTCAATTCACCAATTCATCTAAAACAAAACAAGAAATAAAAAAAATACATGAAAGATCTAATCCAAGAATTTAAAACGTTTGTCTCCCGCGGTAATGTAATTGAACTGGCGGTGGGATTAATTATGGCTACCTATTTTGGGGCTATTGTGAAATCCTTTGTAAATGATATTGTCATGCCGCCTGTGGGGTACTTAATAGCGGGGGTCGATTTTGCCGAACTAAAATTCCAGATAGCTGAACAGATGCTGGCGGATGGAACCCTGCAGGCGGTGACGATAAACTACGGGGCCTTCATCAATACCATCATTACATTTCTGATTGTCTCAGCTGCGATCTTTATGGTAGTGCGGGTATATAACAACTTCATGAAAAAAGAAGAAGAAAAGCCTGAACCCAAGCCCGCCGAGCCGAGTAAGGAGGAAGTGCTGTTGACAGAAATCCGGGATTTGTTGAGGAAGTAGCATATTTCGGTTATAACGTTCCTGTACCCTATGGTATTTGAACCAAGGTTTTAAGGATGGCCGGGATGACCATGATTTTTATCATGAAATAGTAGAATCCCGGTAATCAAGAAAATCCCATAAATCATGGTTCAAACTCTTTGCTTCCCGCTCGTCCGGGGGGATTACCGCAAAAAAAATCAGAAATTTTGTAAGGAATGCAGTTTTAACTGCTCTAACTGTTAAACCAGAACAAACCTGATTACAATGGCAGTACCGTATATCGTTATAAAACAACAGGGGCCTCCCGGCTCAAGATGGGAGGGGGAAAAAGTAAAGTTTGCCCGCTTGGTGAGCAATAGAACCGTAAATACCTATGAATTACAGGAAAAGATCTCAAAAATGTCCACGATGAGTCCGGCCGACGTTGCCGGCGTGCTGACCGCAGTCAGTGACCTGATACCCCTTGAGCTTGCAGACGGAAATATCGTAAAGCTGGATGGTATCGGAACCTTCCGCGTTGTTGCCAGCAGCGGGGTTTTGGAAGACATCACCCGTATTTCCGGGGCTGATTTCAATAACGTCCGCCTCAATTACCTTCCTGACAAAAAATTGAGGCAAACCTTGAAGAACCTTCGCTACAAGAGAAAGTAGATCCCGGAATAAGGATTAAGAAGAATGCATTCATTCACCCAGAGTGAAATAATAATTTACCCTCAGTGAATTTAAAAAACTCCCGGGGTGAATTTTTGATTCCATCTAGATGGGGCCGGAATGTTTTCGTTGCGGAGTTGTAACCGGGTTATTTTGTCAGGAGAAAAATCAAGGTTCAACTCTTTTCAACCTAAAAACTTCCGTTCGGGTTTCACCATTCTGACTTATCTGAAGCCGGGTTTCCATTTCAGTATCTGATTTCTT
Source organism: Gracilimonas sp. (assembly GCF_014762685.1). NCBI lineage: Bacteria > Pseudomonadati > Balneolota > Balneolia > Balneolales > Balneolaceae > Gracilimonas > Gracilimonas sp. Next base: position 247,553 of record NZ_JABURM010000008.1, on the reverse strand, counting down.
CTCAAAGATCAGCCCTTTCATCTCAATTTTATCCTTCGAGTAGCTGATCATCTCAAAAGTGGTCATATCGTCTTTTTCCTCCCAGCCGGTTAGGTCCGGGTTAAAATGCTTCAGCCGAATTCCCGTTTCATCCAGCAGCAAGAACTCATAAAACACCGGTTCTCCGTCTTTGATATGCCGGAACATGCCCATCATGGTTCCGTTCACGGGCTGTGACCATGTTTCTTCGTTGAGGCCGCCAAGACCTGTCCCGCTCCATGAGCCGGCCAGCCAGCTGTAATCTTCAATGTCGAAAGGCAGGGTAGAAGTTTCATCAGTCCGGCTGTTATCCGAAAAGGATAGAAGGGCCAAGGCAAGTCCAATAAGCAATATGAGTGGTTTCATGGCAAGATATCCAGTTAATAGTTACAAGAACGATCATTCATTGAGATTGTAAAAAAAGAGCAGGTAATAAATGATTAGAATTTATTTTAAGCAGTAGTTGAGAGTTGAGGTAAAGAAAGACTTTGTGGCTTCTGGCACCAACACCCTCCGTCTTGCTCCGCATTCACTGCGCAATCCACCCCCTCGAGGGATTGAGGTACATTGACATTTTCTAAAACCTAATGCCTCGCACCTAACACCTAACTAAACATTATGCATCAATGGTAAAAAATTGTTATTTACGGCAAACTAAATTTTAGCCGAATCAACCCATGAGTAAGAAAACAACATTCACTCCCTTTGTTTCTGCGGAAGACGATCTTCCGCAAATTACCGTCAAAGCTGTAATTCTTGGATTTTTGTTATCCGCTATCCTGGCAGGGGCTAATGCCTACCTGGGACTTAAAGTTGGGATGACCGTTTCCGCATCTATCCCCGCAGCGGTTATTTCCATGGCGGTGTTGAGGCTCTTCAAGGAATCTAACATCCTGGAGAACAATATTGTACAAACGGCGGCATCGGCGGGAGAGTCGCTGGCGGCAGGAGTTATCTTTACGCTCCCGGCACTTATTTTACTCAAATACTGGCTGGATTTTCCTTTCGTGGAAACCACGGCTATCGCCATGTTTGGCGGGATACTAGGAGTTTTGTTCACGATTCCCCTCCGAAGAGCTTTAATTGTAGAGAGTGATCTTCAATTTCCGGAAGGAGTTGCTACCGGTGAGGTTTTGAAAGCCGGGACCGAAGGCGGGAAGGGAGTCAAGACGATCATTCAGGCCGGTTTAGCTGCGGCATTGTTCAAGCTGAGTCAGACCGGGTTGAAGCTTTTTTCAGGTTCTGTTGGCGGTTCGGTGACTACCGGGAAATCCATTTTTGGGATTGGAGCTGATCTCTCCGTAGCCCTTTTGGCTGTTGGTTATATTGTAGGGTTGAATATCGCCGTACTTATTTTTGCGGGAGGACTCATATCCTGGCTGTTCGGTATTCCAATTTATATGGCGGTAAGCAGTCCCGAAGAAATTTCGGCTATTGTAGGGGCGGCCGAAGGCTATGATGCGGCTCTTGCGATATGGAGCCAAAAAATCCGGTACCTGGGTGTGGGGGCGATGGTTGTCGGTGGAGTTTGGGCTTTGATTTCACTGGCCAAACCACTGGTAGATGGTATTAAGTCATCTATGGCTGCGGTTAAAGAACTGAAAAGCAATGGTTCCGGAAATGTGCCGCGCACTGAATTGGATACGCCCATTAATATTGTGGTTTGGGGTGTCATTGGTCTTTCCATTCCCATTTTCATTGTCTTTATGTATGTGATTGATATTGAGCACCTGGCAGTAAGCACCGGGGCATACTGGACGGCCATTACGTTTGGAGTGGTATTTTCGTTGTTTGCAGGATTTTTATTCTCCTCCGTTGCGGGATATATGGCCGGTTTGGTGGGTTCTTCGAATAACCCTATTTCCGGTGTAACCATCGCCACGGTGTTAGCCACTTCATTGTGTTTACTCGCCATTTTGGGCGGACAAGTAGATTTTGCCGCTGATATGGAAAAAGCCACCACAGCCGCTGCCGCTGCTATTATTGTGGGAGCTATGATTGCTTGTGCTGCCGCACTTGCCGGTGATAACTTACAGGATTTGAAAGCCGGACAGATTGTAGGAGCCACCCCTTACAAGCAACAAATTATGCAGGTAGTCGGAGTGGTTGCCGCTGCTTTGGTGATTGCACCTATTTTGAGTCTCCTTTTTAATGCATACGGTTTGGGCGGTGTTTTTCCGAGAGAAGGGATGAATCCTTCTGAGATGTTGACAGCTCCCCAGGCTACTTTGATGCAATCCGTGGCGGAAGGGGTATTTGCCCGGAACCTGGAATGGGCCATGATTATTATTGGCGGTTTGATTGCGGTGGCTATCATCATTTTGGATCAAATCCTGAAACGAAAAGGCACTGAGTTCAGAACGCCGGTATTGGCTGTTGCAGTTGGAATTTATTTGCCCGTAGAACTTTCTGTCCCCATTTTCTTAGGAGGTATGATTGCATGGACAGCTGCAAAAGTGGTACGGAGAAGAGCCAAAAATGCCGGGGAAAGTGAGGAAGAAGCAGAAACGAATGCCGAGCGCAAGGGACTGTTATTTTCATCCGGGTTGATAACGGGTGAGGCTTTAATCGGAATTATTCTTGCCATTCCTTTTGCCTTTTTTGAAAGCACCGATGCTCTCCGCATTATGCCGGAAGGCTTTGAATGGCTCACAAGCACCCTGGGTGTTGGCGCTGCAATTTTCTTCATGATATGGCTGTACAAAGTAGCTATTAAGAAAGGAGATTAAGCAGGGAGGTTCCCCCAAAGCATTCCAACGAAGACATTGGGAACGAGATAAATCCCAGCAGGATGATGCAAGATGGTTTGTTGTATGCCATCCCTTCGGGATTCTTCATGCCGGTTGGGAATGTTACCCTGCAAGTCAGGGGCTATTTGCTTTCGTCCTTCCAGAACTTATAACATTTAATGGTTGGGAGCGAGGTAATGTTGTAAGTCATAACTGGAAAAGAGAATGACAACGCATGCATATATTTATTTCCATAATACTCTTTGTTGCCGGGCTTGGACTGGTAATTTATTTTGCCGAAAAGCTTGTCGAAGGGGCTGTGGGAACATCTTTGGGTTTTGGTATTTCCTCATTTCTGGTCAGTGTTATCTTTATTGGTTTTGATCCTGAAAACCTTGCCTTGGGGGCAGTGGCTTCTTTTGAAGGAGTGGCAGGTATTGCCTTAGGGTCTATCATTGGCGCGGCCATGGTCGCTATAGCCCTTGCCTTTGGTATAACACTTTTATTTGTTCCGATGGAATTTGAAGAAGTACCTAAGCGAATTCTTTTAATTCCTATTCTCGCTGTGTTTCTTCTGGGTTTATTGGGGAATGATGGGCAGCTTTCACGAATAGATGGAGTAATTTTACTTTTTGCATTTGTACTCTCTATTCTCCAACTCCTGAGACTAAGCAAAGGTGGATTCGACATTAAATCTACCGGGGAAGTTGCTGAAACTCTTGAAAAAAAAGAGGAGCTTAACAGGTGGAAATCGCTGGGACTTCTCCTGATCTCGTTGATCGCCATTATTGCCGGGAGTGCGATGTTGGTCAAGGCTTCTGAAACCATCATTGCAAATCTCGGCTTATCAGATACCGTTTTTGGTATGACGATTTTGGCCTTGCTGGTAAGTATTGAAGAACTGGGGAAAGAATTGCCGGCAGCATTGAAAGGCAGGCCAGAGATAAGTTTTGGGAATGTGGTTGGCTCTGTCTTAGCCTTCTTTTTGTTCAATGCCGGAATCATTGCCATTGTCCAGCCCGTGCCAGTGAGTGATCAGGTTATGAGATTCTATCTTCCTTTTTGTATGGTTACGCTTATCATGATATCATTTTTCATGATGCGCAAAAAAATCCCGCGCTGGGCCGGCATTGTCTTGATAATCCTATATATTATTTTCTTTTCCGCCGGCTATTTTATGTAAAAATTAGCCATCAGCCGTCAGCTTTTCTGGTCAACAAAAAAACTGACGGCTGAAGTCTGACAGCTGGGAGCTTTAATCTAAATTCACTACTTCGACTCCGTTCAGGCTTTTTCCTAAAAACCGCTCCGCCAATTCGTGGAAGCGCTGCGGACGGTCGCTTACAAAACATTGGAAATCCCCGCCGGTTTGATTTAGCAAATCCAGTTCTTCTAATTTTGTCTTGGCCGATGCTGCAATGGATTCAGCTGAATCAATAATTTCAATATTCCCGTTTTTGAGCACCTTGGGAATCACTTCTTTAAAAAGAGGATAATGTGTGCATCCTAAAATCAGCGACTGAATTCCACTTTCATCAAATTCATCCAGGTAATAATGAAGGGTTTGTTTTGCCACTTCATTATCAATCCAGCCTTCTTCAGCTAAAGGGACTAACAGCGGGCAAGCCTGTTGGCTTATTTTGATTGTGGGATCAAAAGCATGAATGGCTTCCGGGTAGGCGTTGGAGTTTACGGTAGCCAGAGTCCCTATTACTCCAACATGTCTATGATTTGGGAGAGAAACTGCATTACGGGATCCGGCTGAAATTACATCCAACACCGGAATATCTCCGGCAGCCCGGATGATTTCCTCTTTTGCTGATGCTGAAACCGTATTACAGGCAATCAGGATCATTTTCACCTTTTTTTTCAGAAGAAAATTTGTGATTTGAAGCGCATAGGTACGTATCGTTTCTTCTGATTTAATTCCGTAGGGTACCCGTGCGGTATCCCCGAAATAGATGATGTCTTCATTAGGCAGGGCTTCAATTACGGCTTTGGCTACGGTCAATCCGCCAATACCGGAATCAAAAATGCCAATAGGTGCGTTTTTTAGATTTTGCAAAAGATTAATAAGTATGGAATTATTTGTTAAAGGAAGGTATTCATTTCTTAAAACTTAATTCAAGATTTGTACTTTGTTCCCATGAACAAAATATCGGCATTTTTTTTATTCGTCTTAATATCCCAAGGTTATCTTTTAGCCCAGCAACCCGATACCCTTAAGGGAGATTTGGGTGAGGTGGTGGTGGTGGGTTATGAAGGCAATCGCAGTGTGATGGAATCACCCGGTGCGATCGCTAATGTTGAGCCTGAGCGAATCACCGGGTTCGATGAGGGTTCTCTTTTGTATGGATTAAACACTGTGCCCGGTGTAAGGATCGAACAGCGGGCTCCCGGAAGTTACCGGGTGGCTATTCGTGGAAGCTCTCTCCGCTCACCCTTTGGGGTCAGAAACGTGAAAATTTACTGGAATGATATTCCATTCACCGAACCTTCGGGAAGTACGCCGCTGAACTTACTGGATGTAATTAATATGCAGGAAGTGGAAGTGATTAAAGGTCCGGCAGGCAGTATTTATGGAGCGGGGAACGGCGGGGTTTTATTGCTTGACAGCCGTCAGTCGGAAGAGGATGAGGTGGGTGCCGGAATCCAGTTCGGCTCATATGGACTCCAGCGCTATAGCGCCTATGCCCAATCTCAGTTTGAAGGCGGAAACTTTCGGTTCAATTATTCAGACCAGCAGTCGGATGGATACCGGCAACAATCCTTTTTCAATCGGGAAACTGCTGAGCTGTCCGGGCGTTTTCAGCTGAATGATAAACAGATCGTCAAAACCAGTTTTTTATATTCTGATCTGCATTATGGGATACCGGGGCCGTTAACCAAAGAGCAGTTTGACGCAGATCCGAGTCAGGCCCGGCAGGGAAATCCATTTGCCTTGGGGAGTGTTGAAGCGAATGCAAGTATTGATCAACAGACTTTTTTAGCGGGAATAAGCCATGATTTGCAAATTTCGGATAACATTTCAAATCTGACTACTCTGTATGGAACCTTCAGTGCATTCGAAAATCCCTTTAATCTGGACTATAAAAAGGATAGCCGAAAATCAGGGGGCGGAAGAACCCGTTTCTATTTTGATACGAATATCGGGGAAGTGCGTACAAGATTTACCGTAGGTGGGGAATTGCAATCTGCTAACTATGCCGCCCGAAATTTTGAAAATGACAGCAGTCAGGTTGGAGCTCTTAATTTTGATGACGAAATCAAGATCCATTCATCCCTGGTATTTTTGAATACGGAAATTGACTTGCCCAATGAATTTTATGTCACAGCCGGGTTGAGTTATAACCGTCTCGAATATAGGCTGAATCGTTTGGTGACGAACCTGCAAGGAGATGTGCCCGGGTTAGCTGAGAAAACCTTCGAGCCGGAGATCATACCGCGTATAGGGTTAGTGAAGAAATTCTCGCCGGCGCTATCCGTATACGGAAGCGTGAGTTATGGATTTTCACCCCCAACCATAGAGGAGTTCAGAACCAATGAAGGCAGCATCGCTCTGGATTTGGAAGCAGAACAGGGAACAAATTATGAAGCAGGGACACGAGGAACATTAATCGGGCCAAGGCTTTCCTATGATATCACCGCTTTTTATTTCAAGCTGGATGAAACTATCGTTCAACAGCCATCCGACCGAAATTCAACGGTTATATTTGAAAATACCGGAAGCACCGATCAATATGGGATTGAGACTGCAATAGATTGGGCGGTCATCCGAAATAACAGTGCTTTTTTACAGAAATTGGATTGGACCGTTTCATACACCTATCATGACTTTGAGTTCAAAGATTACCAAAAGGAAGGAGAAGATTTTTCCGGAAATAAACTGACGGGAGTCGCTCCGCATATCTTCGTGTCTACATTAAATGCAAAAACAGAGGCAGGACTTTACGGTTCCTTATCATACAACTTCACAGATGAAATCCCATTGAATGATGCCAATACGGTGTATTCAGATTCTTATCATTTGATTCAATCAAAAATAGGATTTCAAAAAGAAATACTGGATAACCTGATTCTTGATCTTTTTATGGGAATTGATAATCTGCTTGACGAAAAATACAGTCTCGGAAATGACCTGAATGCCTTTGGAGGCCGTTACTACCAGCCTGCTGCACCGAGAAACTGGTTTGGAGGGGTGAAGGTAAATGTTGAATTATAAATTATGAATGTTAAATGACCTGAGACATTTAACATTCATAATTCAACATTTAAAATTTCCTAGCTAATACTACCGTCTCCTTAAAGGTCACATTCTTGCCAATGGCACTGTTGTAGGCCTCAAAGAGCACAATGTAAATTCCCACGCGATTGTTTCGATTGTCGTCGGTACGTCCGTCCCAGATGAGCGAACCCTCAAAGCCTGCCTGAAATCCATCTGCCAGTTTACGGACCTTTCTTCCGTATCGGTCAAAAATATGTACGCGCAATAAGTAATCCGACTCATCCAGCTTGTAATTGATGAATAGGTTGTCTTCAAAGCCGTCATCGTCGGGGGAAAAGGGATTTGGAGTGAAGGTGATTCCTGTGTTTACTGGACCCGCTCCGGATTCCTGGAAGATAGAATTTTGTTCCCCCGGGGTCCCTCCGTTTACGCGCGTGCTTGAGCTCCAGTTTGATTTGTCATTGCTCGGCCCTTCCGGATTGATACGTTCGAGTGCTACGCCGTCGGTATCATAGAGATTGGGATTTTGCCAGCTTTCATCATAAAACACAGAATCAATGATTGCCGCGGTGCTGTCAGCCAGATAAACGGCATCATCAGAATTAGTTAAGCTCAGGCTGCTGCGATTGATGCGAGCCTTAAACTGATCACTTTCTCCCTGTAATTTAAAATACTTAGCAAGCCGACTTTCATTGAACGTTGTGGCCTGGTCTTCAGCATAAACCACCACATATCCATTGGCAGGGATCCATTTATAATGAGTGGAGACAGGAAGCAAGGCTCGAACTTCTCCATTTTCATCGAGCTCATCGTGCAGATAAAATCCTTCCAGTGATATAGCATAATCAGAAGGATTATAAAGCTCTACATATTCTGTTTGATCGGGGAGATTATCATCCGAATTGGCCAAAGGATTATATAAGATCTCGTTGATGACAACGGCGCCCGGAGCGAGTGGCTGAGAAACCTCAACAGCCAGTTCCTGGTTTGCATTGCCCCGAATATCAGTAATGTTATTGAAGGTAAGGTGCAACGGTTCATTTTCTTTGATTTTTTCTTTTACCTGAACGGAAGCTGATCCTGATGCACTCTTTTCTAAGATTACGATATTACCGTTTGCCTCGCTGTAACTTATGATGGGAGCCGGCTGATCATTGATAAAGGCTGAGGCATTGTCAATATTTACAAATTCGCTGAAGGCTACAAAAATAGTTCCGTTCGATTGCAGCCTGGAAAAAATTATCTCCGGCGGAGTTTCATCAGGCTCAAAGATCGAGCTTTGATAACCGGCACTGTTTCCGATTTCTGAAATATTGCTGGCCCAGTTTGAAGCATCGTTCGAAGCAGACTCAGGATCTTTACGTTCCAGGGAAACTCCGCGTTCATTTTGCCCCCAGGTGTTACTATAAAACAGGCTGTCAATTAAAATACCTACCTCATTTCGGATCACCACTGCGTCTTCATCATCATTCAGGGACGGGAAGCTCGGAAGGTAAACACCATTTTGAACTTCACTGGCAAAGCTTTTGAGGCCGGTCAGGATCAGGTATTCTCCGCTTCTGATTTCAGTACCTTCCGGTAAGGTTGTTGATCCCCTCGCATCAGATAAGGTCCAGTTGCCAAGATTAAAGTTTCTTTCCGATCGATTGTATAATTCAACAAATTCTTCAGAATCCGCATTTTTTTTTCGATATAGAATCTCATTTATGATCACATCTCCGAAATTGGCAGTGGAAAATTCTATGTACTGTAATTCCACCGTCAGTGAAGCCTGAACATTTCCAAAGATGTCTGCCTGATTTTCAATGATGAGGGTGTAAGTTTCTCCGTCAGTTAAGAATGTCTCAAGCACAACAGTCACCGTGTTTCCTGAAAATTCAGCGATCTCTGCAATGGATACTGCAGGCAAGATCGAAAAATTGGATTTGTTCTTAGCCAATACAGAATCAATACGTTCACTAAAGGTAATTTGGATGGAGTCGGAAGAGGTGGTGAAAGCGTTAATGATTTCCGGCGGGTTGTTATCAGGCTGAATCTGATTGGCCGCCCCCGGAGTAGCGAGTTCATTAGAAGGTGAATCTCCCCAGTTTTCCCGGTAATAAGAGGGGGCAGCAGGGGATCGTCTTTCCAAAGAAACTTTATCCCCGCCCCATTCTGAGAAATAGGTAAGGGAGTCGATGAGTATGCCGCTTTGGTCTCGGATCACAATATCATCAGAGCCATTGTTAAGAGCCGGAAACTTATTTCCCATCACAATGATCGGTCGGTCAGGGAATAAGCTGATAATCGTACTGTCCGGTGCTAAAATAACATAGGACCCCGTTACCAATTCAACACTGGTATTCGTAATAACAAGACGAGTTCCGGTATTGTCATTGAAGGTCCAGTCCCGAAGATCGAAATTTTTGTCTGATGAATTATGCAGTTCAATGAATTCAGAAAATTCAGCTCCGGGATCGTATATAAATTCATTGATCACTACATCACCGGAATCGGCTTGGGCGATGTCGATCAGGAAAAAAGAGTCTTCAAGGATAGACGCCACGTTCCCGAAAATATCCAATTGTCCTTCAGTTATAAGCCCATACTCACTACCCTGTTCCTGTTTATGTAAAGCGTTTTGGAATGAAATGATGACGGTATCCGGCGCCAGAAATTCCACGGATTCTAAAAGGGGCGGAGCGGATGGAAGTCCTTCGGGCTCCAATAGTGTGTAATTGGCTTCATTTTCCGCTGGTTCGGGTTGTATTCGTTCTGAAAAGATCATCCGGAAGGTACTGTCATTTAATACGGTCAGTGATGCAATTTCAGGCGGAGAAGTATCGGGTTGAATTTCATTCGGAGCACCGGGTGTTGCGAAGTTATCAGAGGGGCTTTCTCCCCAATTTTCCTGAAACAATGGAGGGACATCAATACTTCGGCGTTCCAGTGAAACCTCCCTTCCTCCCCAGCTTGGAGCATAGGTTAAGGAGTCGATGAGCGTACCGCTTTGGTTTCTGAGTACAATGTCATCGGGGGTAGTGCTGTTGAGATTCGCAAACCGGCTGCCCATATCTGCAAGCGTAATATTCGGAAAAGATTTCGCGATGGTGCTGTCCGGAGCTAAAACAGCATGAGAATTTGGTGCCAATGTAAACTCACTATCTGAAATTGCACGTGCATTTCCGGCATTGTCATTATAGGTCCAGTCCTGAAGATTATAGGCACTGTCGGTTGGATTAAAGATTTCGATGAAATCAGTAAATCCGGTTGCCGGGCTGTACATAAATTCTGTTATAAATACATCTGCCGAATCAGCGGTGGCATATAGGATTACAAAGAAAGAAAGAGGAATTTCGACAGCTGTATTCCCAAAAATGTCAGTTTGATTAGCAACGGACAACTCATACGCAGTTCCCGAAGGCTCGCTGGGAAGATCAAATTCGTATTGAAGGGTGATACTTGAAGGGGTTGCCAGCGTAGCGGACTGAAGTGCGGGAATAGGTTCTGAAAGCCCATCAGCTGAAAGGGTGAAATTGGTGGAATCCCGGGCTGTACTTTCCTTAAGCCGTTCAGAAAAAGAGAGCTGAATTTGGTCATCAGCAGGCCTTTGGATGCTAAGTAATTCAGGCGCGGTAACATCAGGTGCAACGAGATTGGTCAAACCCGGTGTGCCAAAATTTTCAGCCGGACTGTCACCCCAGTTCTCCCTGAAGGTGGATGAAACGGTGGCATCGCGACGTTCAATAGCCACATCTTCACCGCCCCAGTCCGAGGTATATTCGAGTGAATCGGCGAGGGTTCCGTTATTATCAAAAAGGCGAATCTGATCTCCGGAATTATTCAAAGCGGGAAGTGAAGTTTGTACGTAGTTAGCCTCTCCAAAAAATATACTTAAGGCAACAGTGTCTGCTGAAATTACTGTAAAACTATCGGGAAGGATTACAAAGTCAGAGCCTGTGATGGAAGTGATGGAGTTGTTATCACCGATTCTCCAATCTCTTAAATTCAGATATTTTCCGGAGATATTTTTGAGTTCTACATATTCAACAGCACCGGTGGGCGGATCCTTCATAAATTCATTAATCAAAATATCTCCGGACTGATAGTCGTCAAAAACAAAAAATTCAGCCTGGGTATTTTGAGGAATAATCCATCCGTTCACACTTTCAATATTTGAAACGACTGCCAGATTTGGCCCTGAAGGTAAACTTGTCGGAAGGTTCACTATCAGCTGATTTGTTTCCGGCTGAGTTATGTTTGATGAGGGGGCTAAAACTTCTCCGTTTATTGTGAAATCTTCAGTAGATACCGTGGCAAATTCAATATTATCACTGAATAGAAAAAGGATTTCACTTTCAGAAAGTGCTGATACTTCCATGATAGTAAACGGGTTTGTAAAAGTGAATTCAGCTTGATCATTGGCAGTGTTTTCAAAAATATCGGTCAAACTATCAGCGCTTAAGATCCAGTTCCCGTCGTATTCTTCCAGGTTTGAACTTAAAGTAAGCTCAACAGTATCAGCGGCAATTTGGGTGGCTGATGAGATCGCTGGTATAGTCGGCACAACTGCTCCGGTTTCCGGGTTTTGGTCAAGGGAATAGTTGCCTGTCGTTTCAGCCGAGGTGGTTTCCAATCGTTCCGAAGCAACAAGTAAAATAGTTTGGTTGTTTTGGACCAGAAGTTCAGATATCGCCGGAGCTGTAGTATCTTCAGCTACCAGGTTTGCAAAGCCGGGAGTACCGAAATTACCAGCCGGACTATCTCCCCAGTTTTCCCTGAAAGTAGACGAAACCGAAGTATCTCGTCGTTCGATGGATACATCCAGCCCACCCCACTCAGAAGTATATTCGAGCGAGTCGGCAATAGTGCCGGTGGGATCAAAGATGCGAACCTGATCTCCTCCGTTATTCAACGCAGGCAATGAGGTTTGGATATAGTTAGCATTTCCGTAATAGGTATTTAGGGAAGAGGTATCAGCAGAAATAACAGCAAAGCTATCGGGAAGAATAGCGAAATCTGATTCGATAATGGTAGTTTGAGAATTGTTATCACCTACCTGCCAATCCCTTAAATTAATATATCTTCCGGAGATATTTTTGAGTTCCACATATTCAGCAGTACCGGTAGGCGGATCTTTCATGAATTCGTTAATTATAATATCGCCGGGCTGATAGTCGTCAAAGATTATGAAAGACAGGGTAGTATCGGCCAGGGTGGTTTCGCCGGATAAGTTATTAATACCGGAAACAGAGAGGTCATGGATGCCGCCGGAAAGGGGATCAGAAAATGTTATGCGGGCAGTATCAGCTGTTTGGTGCGTTACAGACTGAGGATTAATACTGCCCGGATTTAAAGTGAAATCAGTGCTTTCAACAGTACTGGAATCAAAGGCATGTGAGAATACAATATCAATTTCGGTGTTACTGACCGGAGATACAGAGGTAATTTCAATGGGAGGAATGTCAATTTTGAAGTCAAAAGCGAAAAGGTCGGACCGAGTGGATGTGTAGATTGTTTTGAATCCGAAATGAGAAGCAGCAGTATAGGTACTATCTGTTCCGGTTCCCTCTTGAGCTAAAGCGCCTGCATATCCCTCGGCTACTTCGAGAGTCCAGTTTCCGGAAGCATCCCGGGTTACTTTCACTCTATAATCGCCCCCGTTACTGATGTTGGTTGTCCCGGTGATGATCTCTGATGCTTCAGATCCGGAATCAATTCTGAACAGCCGGAAAACATCATTACTGCCATCCTCGCCGGCTAATATTTTGTAACCGTTGAGAGATCCGTTGAAATCACTCGAATCGCTCATTAAATAAATTTCTGCTTTATTGCCATCAGAAGGGGCAAATTCCATTCGTATAAAAAATTCCCAATATCCTTCAATATCAACAGAGGGAATACTTAGATAAGAAGTCCCTGCATCAGGAGCATTTTGCTGAAGCAAAATATTTTTACTTTCATCTATAAAAGTGAAATGAGCATTATTACCGGACCAGTCTGAGATGTCTTTGTCCGAAAAATCATCTTCGAAGTTTGCTGTCTGTGCAACGGCAATTGATGGTATGGTAAATAGTAAAACTATCAGCAGTTTTTTCATGCTAAAACCTTAGCTTGATGAGGTAACTAAAGAAACTGCCTTTATCTTTAGTTAAAGGTATCGTAGATATAAAAAAAGAGGGCAAAAGGGTGTTCCACCTTTTACCCCTGGAAGGACATTGAGAATGTAAAAACACTCTCAAGGCAATGATTAGTTATTTCTCTTTTGTTAGCTGTATAGTTAGAGCGATGAGATGCGCACTCCTTACAGATTTTTTGTACTTTTTTAAAAATAATTTTATCAGTAGTTAACTCTATAAAAAACAATACTGCATATGCGAAGTTTGCCTTTTACAATTGAAAATTTAAACGGCGGTTTTATGAAAGTGGAGGGAATTCTGCGCGTGGAAGGAGAATATTTGGTATTTGAATACCAAAAAAAAGATGCGGTTGTGGAGGCCTATCAGTCTGAACTCAGGACAGAGAAGATTCCAATATCGGAGTTGGATATGCTGGAGTTTAAAAAAGGGTGGTTTAGCGGGAAACTGATTTTGCACGGTAAAAGAGCTTCTTCTTTCGGAGATTTACCGGGGAAAGAATTGACAGAGCGGGTACTGAAAGTAAAAAGGAAACATCGGAATACAGCCGCATCTATTTCTTCGAACCTGAATCTTAAACTTTCCGAGCAAAAACTAAATGAGCTGGAAGATTAACCTATGAGCATTCCATATAATTATTCGATATATGAAACCTCTGAAGCAGACACCAAAGTTAAAGAAGTGAAGGGGATATTAAGTTTTGCTGATAATGAACTGCTTTTCGAATACAAAGTATATGATGTATATGGAAATGGAATAAGCAATCTCTCCAAATTTGCTATTCAACTTGATAACCTCAAATACATTCGGTACAAAAAAGGATTTTTATTTACCGGGGGAAAATTGATTATAGGGGCTAATAAATGGGCATTTTTTGAGCCGTTACCGGGCAGCGATCAGGGAGTAATTAAATTGAATATTAACAGAAGAGACCGTGGTGAGGCCATCCGGATGTCTACAAAATTGAACCTGTATATATCTCAACAACGCCTGGATGATATGGGTGAGGAATAATTTTTACCCATGTAGAGACGCAAAATTTTGCGTCTCTACATTAGGGTGGAAAAATTATTTCAGGAATCCCTTCTTCATTAATAATTCAGCATTCAGTATCGCTCCGCCGGCCGCACCGCGAATGGTATTATGTGCCATGGCTACAAAGCTGACATCAAACACATCTGCTTTTCTAAGTCGACCTAAGTGCAATTGCATTCCGTTTTCAGCATCGGCATGTAAACGTGGCTGAGGGTAAGCATCTTCCTGGTGAAGTTTATATAACGTTTTTGGAGAAAAAGGCAGATCCAGATCCGAAACAGGATTCAGGTAATTTTTATACGCCTCCTTCAGTTCTTCAAGATCAGCCGGTGGTTTTTGGAGTTTTACGGTAGCCGAGATCATATGTCCGTTGATGGTAGGCACTCGCGTTGCCGTAGCTTGAACCGGAAAATGTGGTTTTGCTAAGGTAGTCCCTTCCAGTGTGCTTAAAAGTTTTCGGGTCTCAGGACCAACTTTAGGTTCTTCCCCCGAAATGAATGGAATTACATTCCCTAAAATATCCAGACTAGCCACCCCGGGATATCCTGCTCCGGAAACTGCCTGCATGGTGGTGAGGATCAGAGCTTCGATCCCAAAAGCATCATACAATGGTTTCAGTGAAAGGGATAAAGGAACCGCCACACAATTTGGGTTCGTGACGATCCAGCCGCTGCCATCTTTGGTAAAAGTCTGGGTTTTGATGAGTTCGGTATGATCAGGGTTGATCTCCGGAATCAGCAACGGAACCGTTGGATCCTGCCGGAAATTTTTGGCATTGGATATAACGGGTATTCCTGCAGTGGCAAAAGCTTTTTCGATCTCGCCGGCTACGGATGAATCCAATCCTGAAAACACAAAATCCACATCTTTAAATTCTGAGGGATCACAATTCTTGACTATCGTTTCCTTTATAGATTCAGGAAGAACCACATCTTCGATCCAGTTAGCGGCGTCTTTGTATTTTTTACCGGCCGAGCGTTCGGAGGCCCCCAAGGCTTCAATTTCAAACCAGGGGTGACCCTGTAATAAGCGAATAAATTTTTGTCCAACGGCACCGGTAGCGCCTAAAATTCCTACTTTCATGATGAATGTGTGAGTTAATTTGTATCAAAATTTTGTGAGCACTGAAAATAACCATTTAATACCCTTAATGTGAGTTTTTTAGCCGAAGAATATTCACTTTTTTGTCACGAAATCTCTAAAACACGATAAGGAAAAATTATAAGAGTGTATTATCGTGATTAGGTAAGTTCCTGTCTTCGTTGTTGGATGTTCCTTGTTCTATGTTCAAATTTCCATCCCACCAATCTGTGTTCTATCTTTGCGCCATGAAATTTCTGTATGACAAAGTCGAAGCCCGCTCTCCCAAATTTTATGCCTGGTTGGTACTGGGGTTATTGTTTCTGATCTACATCTCCAGCTTCGTGGACCGGCAAATCGTGGCGGTGCTGGGAACGGCCATTCGGGATGACCTCAGTTTCACAAATACTCAGATCGGTGTTCTATACGGTCCGGCTTTTTCCCTGATCTATGCCGTATGCGGAATTTTCATGGGATGGTTTGCCGATCAGTTTTCCCGAAAGCGGATCATTCTCATCGGACTTGTAGTTTGGAGCCTGATGACCGTAGCCAGCGGTTTTGCCAGCTCCTTCATTTTTCTTGTTACGGCGAGATTTTTTGTGGGGGTGAGTCAGTCGGCATTGAGTCCGGCGGTGTATTCATTACTGGCCGATTACTTTCCACCCGAAAAAAGAGCGCGCGTATTCTCGGTGTACGCCTCAGGCATCTTTGTTGGGGTAGGACTCTCCTTTTTGATCGGCGGCTCAGTAGCGCAAGCCTACGACTGGCGGGAGGCTATGAAGATCGTGGGTTGGCCGGGATTGGTTTTAGCGGTTATCGGTTTTCTGTTGATCCGTGAACCGATTCGGAAATCCGGCAAAAGCGAGCGTTCGGCAACTCAATTTTTTGAAGTGCTAAAATTCATAATCAGTAAAAAAGCCGTTCGATATCATTTGGCAGGTTTTTCTTTTTTGGCCCTCAGCGGGTATACCATTTTAGCTTTCATCGGGAATGTATTGAACGATACGTTTGAGACGCCATCTCTGATCTCACAATACGGCTGGTTTATGTTTTTGGCGGGTGTCGGGGTGAATGTCTCCGGATGGCTGGCTGATAAGCTGGCTATAAAATATGGCTCGGAAAAACGCTTCGTGATGGGAATTGTAGCTGCTCTTGGCGGACTCCCATTCTATTATTTTGGCTTGATGGCAGAATCGGTGATGACGGCTTTTATACTGATCGGGATCGGGAATGTGATTGCTTCTTCATACAACGGAGTGGCAGCCGCCCTTATCCAGTATTTTGTGAAATCCGGCATGCGAGGAATGGCCGGCGCGGTCTATTTATTTGTGATCAGTATTGTGGGTTTTGGAATTGGTCCGCCTGTAACGGGATGGCTTATTGATCATGTTTTTACGGATCTGTATGGTCCATCTAAAGCATTGTTAGTAGTATTTACAGTTTGTGGGGTTTTTGCTACGGTAAGTTTTGTGAAGGCGATGCAACACTATCATGAAGATGCGGTGGATTAATTACCAGCCAGGGGCGTATCGACCTTGACCTCGTTGCTTAGCTCCGGCTTAGCAATGCAGTCCGGGAAGCTCCAGCTTCCCGTAACATGTATTGATCTGTTAACCATAATCATCTTCGTTTTTATTTTGTGCCGACAAAAGAAACAAAAGCTCCCGACTGCGAAAAAAGAGTTAAAGCTGACTTAAATTCGTTCCCAACGTCCTCGTTGGGAATGCCTGCCCGGACACTTGGTCCGACTAATACGAATTGAAACTGATCAATTCTTGATCTCATTAGCCCGAAACATCCCATCTGCGGCCTGCAGGATCTTCATTCGTAGCTGATCATTATAATCGGGGCGTTTATTCAGGAAATCACGAACGGTTTGAACAGCGGTATCGGAGGAGTAATTTCCTAAGGTCACATCCAGCCAGCGTTTGGGGAAAAAGATATCGCCGGTGACCTGAATTTCCTGCAGCAATTCTAAACTGGGCAGAATGTATTTCTCGGAATAATCCACCCGAAGCGGATGGTGCAAATATCCCAAGGCGCTGAGCACCCAGGATTCCGTCTGCCGGTTTTCCTCATCTTTCAGGGATTCAAAAAAATCATCCCGAACCTGCTGATCGTTGGAAAGGGCAGGACTGATGAATTCAAACCTGCGCTTGCGGTCGCTGTTTTCAATATCATCCAGTTGGCTTGAAATGATGTCCTTAGATTCTTCCGGCATTTTGATTGCCAGATTTCCCGCCATGCTGATGTAGTCGGTTTCGGAAAGGTTCAGCCCATCGATCTCCATCTCATCACTCCAAATATCATATACTTTTTGGATCTCGGATTCATTGATGGCGATATTTCTGAAGGCGTTGAAGAAAGTCTTTTTCTTACTTGGTTCATCCTGATCGATCATCTGATCCCATAAAATTTCTTCAATATCAGATGCTACATCATTCCGTTCTTCTTCATTCAGCAGATCCCAGTAGATAGTTTGAATTTGGCCCAATATCTGCCCGATCAAAAGCTGGTTTTCTTCAGTTTGAATAAGCTCGAGGAGTTTAGATAAATACTCTCCGGGCTCCACCTCATTTTGCTCCAGCATATTCTCGTAAAGGTTGATAAGTTGAGAACCCTTACGAACATTTTTCATGTGTTCCCAGTATTCCAGCGTTTCAAGTTTAGCAGGAAAAAGACCATATCCCCGGCCGTTGGCATTGAAAACCTTTGTTTCAGCTTTCAACTCATTTAGTGTTGCAAACTTGGTGTCATCATCACTGAGGATATCAAAAAATTTGAAGGAACTATCCTCCGGACTGATGGTCCAGATACCCACTTGCTGCGGCCACACCCGTCCCATTCCTGCAGGATCGGTTTGCACTAAGATATCATATAATAGTGGCTCCCGACCGGGTAGTTCGTCTTCCTTGAATTCATAACTGAAATGGGGTCGACCGGGAGTATTAACCCAAACTTCACTCCATGATTTCAGGTCCTGGTTGGAAAGGTCATCCAGAATATTAATAAGATCAGGCCACGTGGCATTTCCAAAAGAATAGGCGCTTAGATATTCCCGCATCCCTTCTTTGAAAATTTCTTCCCCTACGAGTAACTCAAGCTGACGCATCATGATCGGAGCTTTGTTGTAAATGATGGCCCCATACATTTGTCCGGCTTCGTTCAGGTTTCCCAAATACTGGCGAATGGGATTGGCACCCTCAGTACGATCCACAGAATACGCACTTGGGTGATGGCGCAGCACAAAATTCAGGTCATGGTCGATCTCCGGGAAATTGGGATTCATGATCTTGGCAGCCATGAAGTTGGCAAAGACTTCTTTGGTCCATACATCATTGAACCACTCCATGGTAACCAGATCGCCAAACCACATATGCGCAGTTTCGTGAGCAATCAGGCTGGCGCGACTCAGTAACTGAGACTCCGACGGGTCTTCATCCAGGAGCAAAGCCGAAGCTCGATATTGAATAGCTCCCACATGTTCCATGCCTCCGTATTGAAAAGTCGGAATGAGGGCGAAATCAAATTTCTGGAATGGGTAGTCGATGCCGGTGTATTCCTCCAGCCAGTCGAGCGAAGCTTTATGCAGGCGGAAGATGTTATCTATATTTCGGTCTGCTTTTTCCTGATCGGATTCCCGGTGCAGCATGGTCATTTCAACGCCTTCCACGGTTTGGGTAACCTTTTCAAAATCTCCGGCCACAAAAGAAAACAGGTAAGAACTGATCAGGTCGGAAGGGGCAAAATTGAGGGTCTTGGTGGAATCGGATTCATGCTGATAATTCAATGGTGCATTGGAGATTGCTTCCCAGTTTTTCGGAATCTCTAATGTTAGGTCATAGATAGCTTTCAGGTCCGGCTGATCAAAAAGCGGGAATGCGGTACGGGCGCGGTCCGGAACAAAAAGGGTGTACAAGTATTCGGGATTTCGGTTGAGAGATGACTCCCCGGCAGTGAAATCAATATCGACGGAGTTTTGGCCTTCCGTCAAGTACTCAGCCGGCAAAATAATGTGTTCTTTCTCAAAGTTGATCTCCACCGTTACCCCGTTTATGGAGATCGATGTCAGTAGTTCTTCAGATTCCCGAAAATCAAGCTGGATGTCATGACTACCATCCTTTAGCTCAAATAAAATCGTAGCTGATGCAGGGATGGATTCGGATTCCTCCTCCGGTATCTTAAAATACAATTCATAAGTAATATCCGAGATATTCGCCTTTCGGAACTGAGCCAATTCAAGGGAGACGCCAGGCTCAATATTAGGTGAGGTGGAACATCCAAGTATCCCAAAGATCAAAGCAGATAAAAGAATAGATTTAGTGAAAAATTTCATATGCCTTATTGGTTAATTTTTTCGAGCCTAAACTATCAACAATCAGGAGAAATTCAAGCGAGAGTTTTGTAAATAAAAGTCATAGATTTGTGAATCTGCTGCAACTAAGAGCGGTTTAATAAACCTGTCAATCCTTCTCAGAGAATGCGGAATCAAAGGCAGATTCAGAAGGAGGGAAATCGATGTTCTTGACATATTCACAGGATTCCCCGGCGCCATATTCTCTGTCCATGCCGCTGTCTTCCCATTCAACGGAAAGGGGGCCTGAGTACTTGATCTCATTAAGCGCCCTGATGATCCGGTCGAAATCGATGTTTCCTCTTCCCACGGAAACGAAATCCCAGTTTCGGTCGGGATGACCGAAGTCCAGATGTCCGCCAAAAGTACCGGCCTTGGTGGGTTTATCTGACCACCACACATCTTTCATGTGCACATGGTAAATACGGTCAGAAAACGTTCTGATGAACTTAATATAATCAACACCCTGATAGCCAAGGTGACTGGGATCGTAATTGAATCCAAAAGTTTTACGTCCGCCAAGTGCATCAATGGCACGTTCAGCCGTAGAAATATCAAATGCTATTTCGGTGGGGTGGATTTCCAGCCCAAACCGTATACCTGCATCGTCAAATACATCCAAAATAGGATTCCATCGCTCGGAAAAATCCTGGAATCCCTTTTCAACCATATCCGGCGTATTGGGAGGGAAGGAGTACAGTTTTGACCAGATGGAACTTCCTGTAAATCCATTGACCACATCAACGCCCAGCTTTTTTGCTGCCCGGGCGGTGTTCTTCATTTCCTCCGCAGCTCGCTGCCTCACGCCTTCAGGATCGCCGTCTTTCCAAACATGTTCCGGAAGGATTTCTTTATGGCGCTCATCAATGAGATCGCAAACTGCCTGTCCTACCAGGTGATTACTGATAGCCCACACTTTAAGATCGTACTTTGACAGCAACTCTTTGCGCTCTTGACAGTACCCGTCTTCCTCAAGGGCTTTAGTGACATTGAAGTGATCCCCCCAACAGGCCAGTTCCAATCCGTCATAGCCCCAATCGGAAGCTTTTTTAGCAAGGGTTTCAAGGCTGAGGTCAGCCCACTGCCCGGTAAATAGCGTAACAGGTCTGGACATAGTAAAGAGGTTTAATGAAAATTATATGGTGATATCATCTGCTGTAGTCTCTTCATCCAAGACTTTGTCGTTAAAGAAGATGATGAAGAAGATCATAACTGCCGCAGCAAAAATGGCAGGGATCCACCAGAAATCATACCACTGACTCAGGGTTAAAGATTCTGCCGTACCAAGGAAACTGTTGTACACCATCCCTGCTATCTGGGCGCCTATAAGCATTCCTACACCGTAAGTGATGAGCACAATAAGTCCCTGTGCCTGTCCGCGAATTTCGGCGGTGGATTTTTTATCTACATAAATTTGGCCGGTTACGAAGAAGAAATCGTAGCAGATACCGTGCAGTGCAATACCGGCAAGGATCATCCAGGTGGTGGGCTCAGTCGCTCCAACGGCAAATAGTGCATAACGAAGTACCCAGGCCAGCATCCCGGCGGCAAGCATCCACTTTACGCCCAACCGGATAAACATGGCCGGTATCAGAACCATAAAGAGTACCTCAGACATCTGGCCGATAGTGAGGGTAGCGGCAATATTTTCAAAGCCGGCATTCCCGATAAAAATTTGGGTAAAATTATAGTAAGCGGCCAGCGGAATACACAGTAAAAACGAGCTGAAGAGGAACACATAGAAAGACCTGCTCCCCAACTGTTTAAAGGCATCGATCCCGACAATACTGCGAATAGAAACTTTTTCTCCCGCGGCCGGCGGCGGAGTATGAGGAAGTGAAAAGCTATAAACTCCCAGGAGAAGACTTGCTGCTGCCGTCATATACAAAGGCAGGGCCGTTTGCTCCGGCTTTACGTTCTCGGCAACAAACATACCCAATACAAAGCTGATGGCGAGTCCGGCCACGATCCAGCCGATGGTGCCAAACACCCGAATGATAGGAAAATCTTTTTCCTGGTCATCAATATGATGGAAAGATAGGGTGTTAGCCAGGCTCATAGTTGGCATGTAGCAAAGGTTATAGGCCAGCAGCAACAAGATAAATAAGACGGGCTGCTCAACAGCCATCGGTGTCAGGAACATAAAGAACGCTCCGAGAATATGCAGTGTGCCCAATACTTTTTCGGTGGCAAAGTATCGGTCAGCGATTAACCCAACAAAGAAAGGTGCTATAATAGCAGCAATTGGATTTACCGTAAACGGCCAGTGGGTAAGGTTTTCCATGCCGTTGGACGTCATGAAAACAGCAACCGTTGAATACCATGCACCCCAGATGAAAAATTCTAAGAACATCATCAGGCTGAGTTTGGCTTGCAATATCTTATTCATCTATAACCCCTGAAATTTATTTATTGTTTAATGTTGGTCAGAAAATAGCACATTCGACTACTTATGAAATATTTTTATATGTTCTTTTAAAAAGTTGTACAAAATATAAAAAATACCGAAGAGCAAATTGAATCACTCAATTCTTTTATTACATTGGCAGAATGTAGAAAAGATAGAATAATATCGGTACCGCTGTTAAAGATCACATGGATAGAAAAAAATTCTTAAAATTGGGAGGAGTTGCCGCTTTATCACTGCCGGTATCCCGGTTTTTAACTGTCCTTCATTCTGAATCTGGGCCCGCTTCCGAACTCTTCTTTAATATTTCTCTTGCCCAGTGGAGCCTTCATCGAACCATAAGAAGTGGTGATCTGGATCATCTTGATTTTCCCGCTATTGCAAAAAATGAATTCGGTATAGAGGCAGTAGAGTATGTAAGCACGTTTTTTCAGGACAGAGCTGAAGACTATTCCTACCTGGATGAAATGAATATGAGATGTAATGACCTGGGAGTTGAGCAGCTTCTCATTATGGTTGACGGGGAAGGCGGGTTGGCAGTTGCTGATGATAAAACCCGTGCCGAGTCCGTAGAAAATCATTATAAGTGGGTGAAGGCCGCAGAATATTTGGGATGCCATTCTATCAGGGTAAATGCCTATGGCGAAGGTAGTAAAGAAGAGCAAAAACAATATGCTGTTGATGGCCTTGGAAGACTGGCTGAGTTTTCGAAAGATCATAACATTAATGTGATCGTAGAAAATCATGGTGGCTATTCTTCGGATGGCCGCTGGCTCAGTGATGTGATATCCCGGGTTGGAATGGAAAACTGCGGTACACTGCCTGATTTTGGCAATTTCTGCGTAAAACGGGAAAATGGAGGGTTATGGGACGGAAGTTGTACGGAGGAATATGATCGCTATAGAGGTGTGAAAGAACTCATGCCCTTTGCGAAAGCTGTAAGTGCTAAAAGCTATGATTTTGATGAAAAAGGGCAAGAAACGACCATAGATTTTTCAAAAATGCTATCAATTATTTATGCTTCAGGCTTCAAAGGCTATATTGGCATTGAATATGAAGGCGATGAATTAAGTGAATTTGAAGGCATTAAAGCCACCAAAAGACTATTAATAGAAGCGGGATCTAAAATCACAGAAGGATAAACTTATGCAAATTAAAGAAAGCACTAAAGAATATGATGTATGTATCGTGGGATCGGGGGCAGGCGGAGGTATGGCTGCCCATGAGCTCACCAATGCCGGATTGGACGTACTTATGCTTGAAGCCGGTGGCTGGTTCGACTCTCAGGACTTCGCTATGTTTACCTGGCCTTATGAAACCCCGCGGCGGGGAGCTTCCACTCCGGATCAGCCTTTTGGGGAATTTGATGCCTGTTTTGGAGGATGGAATCTTGAGGGTGAACCCTATTCGACCACGCCCGGAACTACATTCAACTGGTTCAGGGGCCGGATGCTCGGTGGGCGAACCAATCACTGGGGACGAATCTCCCTGCGATTTGGACCTGATGATTTCAAATCAAAAAGCAAAGACGGACTCGGGGATGACTGGCCCATAACCTATGATGAGATCTCGCCCTACTATGATAAGGTAGATCGGCTGGTCGGTGTTTTTGGTACCAACGAAGACATTCCCAATGAACCGGGTGGTATTTACATGAAACCGCCGGAGCCGCGTTGCTATGAGCATCTGATCAAAGATACCTGTGACACCATGGACATTCCGGTGATTCCTTCACGATTGTCCATTATCACAGAGCCACACAATGGGCGTGCTGCCTGTCACTATTGCGGGCAGTGTAACCGAAGCTGTGCCACACACTCCAATTTTTCTTCTCCGTCGGTGTTGCTTCCTCCCGGATTGAGATCGGGTAAGCTTGAGATCATCAACAATGCCATGGTGCGCGAGGTTACCTATCGCGATGGCAAAGCAACCGGTGTTTCCTATGTCAACAAAGTTGATACCCAGGAATATAAGGTACGAGCCAAAGTAGTTATTTTGGCTGCAAGTGCCTGTGAATCTGCTCGGCTTTTATTGAATTCCAAATCCTCAGATTTTCCGGATGGCCTGGCGAATTCAAGCGGAGTGGTCGGTAAGTATCTCATGGATTCTACCGGAACCAGTGTAGCCGGTCTTATTCCTAAAATGATGGATATGCCGGCTCATAACGAAGATGGAGTAGGGGGTATGCACCTGTATATTCCGTGGTGGCTGGATAACAGCAAACTCGATTTCCCAAGAGGTTATCATGTTGAAATGTGGGGAGGCCGCGGTATGCCGAGTTATGGATTCATGGGCGGTATCCAAAATTACAATGCTATGTTTCAGGATGGCCCCAAGCGAAGCGGCGGATACGGCAAAGGATTGAAGGACGATTATCGCCGGTATTACGGATCGGTGGTTGGCTTCTCCGGTCGTGGTGAAGGTATCGCTTACGAAGATAATTACTGTGAGATCGACCCCAATGGGGTAGATAAATGGGGAATTCCAACCCTTCGGTTCAATTATAACTGGAGCGATCATGAATATAACCAGGTAAAACATATGCAGACCACCTTGAGATCAATTATTGATGAAATGGGTGGTCATTTACTCTGGGATATGCCTTCAAAAGAAGATGGATACGGTATCACCAATCCCGGCCAGATCATTCACGAAGTGGGTACCACCAGGATGGGCGATGATCCGAATACATCCGTGTTGAACAAATACTGCCAGGCTCATGATGTTGACAATCTCTTTGTAGTGGATGGAGGTTCCTTTGTGTCCCAGCCGCATAAGAACCCAACGTGGACTATCCTGGCACTGTCGATGCGTGCTTCGGAATATATCGTTGATCAAAAAAAGAAAGGAAATCTTTAATACTGCTGTAAATATAAACGGCCAAAAAAATAGAATTATGGACAGAAGAGAAGCAATAAAAGCACTATCCCTGGGCACGCTTGTAGCCGGTTTTTCATTGACGGGTTGTGAAATCACCCCCGAAGAAGCCGCAAAAGAGCATAAGTTTTGGAAACGTGTTACGGAGGAAGATCTTGAAAAGTGGAATGCGCAATTTTTTACCGATCATGAGTTTGAAACGGTTCGCCAGCTTGCCAATATGATCATTCCTGCCGATGAACGGTCCGGGAATGCCGAGGATGCCGGAGTACCTCAATTTATCGACTTTATGATGCTCGACAAGCCGGGCAATCAAACCCCAATTCGGGGTGGATTGAAATGGCTGGATATCCAGTGCCAAAAGAGATACGGCAAGAATTTCATTGATTGTACGGATGATGAAAAGACAAATATGCTTGATGAGATCGCTTATCCTGAGGAAGCAAAGCCTGAAATGCAGCAAGGCGTCGCATTCTTTAACCGGTTTAGAGATTTGGTAGCTTCCGGCTTCTGGTCGAGTAAAATAGGTATCGAAGATATCGGATACATAGGCAACCGCCCTCACAACTGGCAGGGATGTTCTCATGATGCGCTGGAGCATTTGGGGCTTGAAGATAAAGCCACCGGTTAAAAATCATAACTCCCATAAATTTATTACACATGAAGCGAATCGTTATATCATTATCAATGATCTTATGTTTAACGGTAACCCAATGCATGGCTCAAACTAAACAAAACACATTATCGGAAGAAGAACAGGATGACGGCTGGGAACTGCTATTTGACGGAGCCAGCCCTGACGATTGGAGAGGCTATCAAAAGGATGGATTTCCTGAGCAAGGCTGGAAAGTTGAAGACGGCATGCTTATGGTTTTGGCCGGCGGTGGCGGCGGTGATATCATCACTAGGGAAACCTACGGCGATTTTATTCTGAAGCTGGAATGGAAAGCCGAAAAAGGCGGTAACAGCGGTATTTTTTATCGTGCTCTGGAACAACCCACGCAGGCCATTTATTGGTCGGCCCCTGAATTTCAGATCCTGGATAATGAAAACCACCCGGATGCAACCCGTGGTGAAGATGGAAACCGGAAGGCCGGATCCCTGTATGACTTGATTCCCGCTAAACCTCAAAATGCAAATCCCTATGGCGAGTGGAACAGTGCGAAGATCGTAGCCAATGGCTCTAAGATCGAACACTGGCAGAATGGGGAAAAGGTGCTGGAATATGAGCTCTGGACTCCAAAATGGTACGAAATGCTGCGCAACAGCAAGTTTGTGGATCACCCCGAATTCGGAGATATGCATGAGGGACATATCGGTTTGCAGGATCATGGAAATACGATTCAATTTCGGAATATCAAGATCAAAAAGCTAGACTGATTTTTATGAAGGACAAGATCAAATACGGGATGGTCGGCGGCGGTCCGGGGGCATTTATCGGAGAGGTACATCGAAAGGCAGCCGCTTTGGATGGCCATTTGGAATTAGTCGCTGGCTCATTTTCCTCATCCGCTGAAAAGTCGAAGCAAATGGGCGAGGAGCTGGGACTGGATCCGCGTCGGGTGTACAGCTCCTTCGAAGAGATGGCTAAAAAAGAAGCCGCCCTTCCTGAAGATGAGCGCATTGATATGGTTTCGGTGGTCACGCCCAATCATCTGCACTTTCCGATTTGCAAGGCGTTTATAGAACAGGGCATCCATGTGGTATGTGACAAGCCCATGACCAACACGATTGAAGAAGCCGAGGAACTTTGCCGGCTGGTGGAAAAGCATGAGGTACTGTTTGCCCTGACCCATAATTATACCGGCTACCCCATGGTGAAAGAAGCCCGCCATCTGGTTCAAAGCGGAAAACTGGGATCGCTTCGAAAGGTCGTTGTTGAATACCCGCAGGGCTGGCTGGCTGAACCCGTGGAAGAGCAGGGAAATAAGCAGGCGGAGTGGCGGACAGATCCCCAAAAGGCCGGCGTTTCGGCAGCGATTGCAGATATCGGAACCCATGCAGAGAATCTTGTGGAATATATTACCGGACTGCAGATCGAAAAACTGTTTGCGGACACCACCTCTTTTGTGGAAGGCCGGGCTCTCGAAGATGACGCCAATATGCTGGTCCACTACGAGGGTGGAGTCCGGGGAATCCTGTACGCCTCGCAGGTATCGGTGGGGGAAGAAAACCCGTTGAACATCAGGGTCTATGGTACGGAGGCTTCACTTGAATGGAATCAGGAATCACCGAATTATTTAAGGGTGAAGTATCCCGACAAGCCGGAGGAAATCCATAAGCGGGGCAACCTTTATTTATCTGATGCGGCCGGTTTCAATACCCGAATTCCGCCGGGACATCCCGAAGGATTTTTAGAGGCTTTTGCCAATATCTACAAGAATGTGGCCCTCACCCTACAAGCAAAGAAAAATTGCAAAGAGCCGGACAAATTAGCCACAGATTTCCCTACGGTTCAGGATGGTTTGACAGGTGTAAAATTCATCCACAAGGCCATAGAAAGCGGTAAAGAAAATCACTGGGTAGAGATGGATTAGCTAAGTCAACCTTCACGGCTCAGCGAGCCGTGGTACGTACCTCGGCTCGCTGAGCCGATATGTTGAATACTGACTCGTTCCCAACGTCCTTGCCGGGAACGCCTGCCCGGACCTCCGGTCCGATGTTGAAACAGGCATCATTCTCAAATCTTACTTTTCTTCTTTTGAAACTCGTTCCGAAAGGCCGATGTTGAGCACTAAAAATATCCAGAACGCAAATTTGGAACAATTGATTAGTTAAATTAAAGCAAATATTTTAGTTCAATGAACAGTTGGTTTGTTTACATCATCCGATGCGTCGACGGTAGCTTGTATACCGGATGCACTAATCATCTCATACGACGGTGGTATCAGCACAGAAAAGGAACCGGAGCCCGTTACCTGCGAGCTCACCCGCCGGAGTTGCTGGTCTATATGGAGGAAAAGCCAGACCAGTCAGAGGCCTGTAAACGTGAATATGAGATCAAACAATTTTCAAAGGAGGATAAAGAAGAATTGATCCAACCGTTATAGCCCAACTGTCAAAACATGGTATAAAGTGTAGTAACGATGATCCCTTCACCATGCTGAGAAGGTACCGACAACAGTTGTTTTTCTTCTTTTACTTTAAGATCGAAAGGCGGGGCTAACAGGTCTAAACCACTTTGTTTTTTTAGCCGGGTTCCCTGTCCTGATATGATGTCTTTATTAGGGATGAAGTCTCCTTCCGGTACATGTTCGGTTAAAATGACATATTTGAAATCAGTCAGCTTTTTCACGATACGTTGCACTTCTGCGTTCGACAAATGCTGAAGTACCTGTCTTAATATGGCACAATCTCCTGAAGGCAGGTCATCAGATGCGATATCCAGGCAATGGAATTCAAGGTTTTCTGCTTTAAAGGTTTCCTTATTATGTTCTATAAGATCTGCCACGATATCTGCCGCAATATATTTTCGGGTATGCCAGACCAATTCTTTTCCCACGTTAAAATCTCCACAGCCCAGGTCACATACCACGGGAGGAGTTTCAAAAGATTCCAAAAATGAGGTCAGAACCTCTATATAGGGATCTACATATTCGGGATGATGAGACCCGGCTCCTGAGTAAAAATCAGCATTATGGTCCTCCCCCCAAAGCTTCATTTCATACACCTGTTCCATGGCATCTTTAGTAGGCCAGGGCTCCTTTTTTGTTTTAGATCCTTTTTTCTTCTTGTTCACGGTTTCGCTATTGATCCGGAAATAATAATTGTAGTCAGAAATATAGCTTGTACAACTTACGATTCATTTAATAAAACGTCATTGCTGTAGATGTTAGATAATTCGAGGACAGAATTTAGGTAAGAGAAAAGTCTCTCCTTGAGGAGAGTACTCCGCCTCCCATTCGGTCGGCACCTCCCTCGAGGAAGGACTTACCTCATTCCGGATACTGCCCGAATGTTTAACAGCGAAACGATGGAAATGGCGTTGCTACGATTCAACAGATCGCCGCGTCGGCAGTCCGTGAAGTTCCAGTATAGACAAATGGCCTCCTCGCGATGACATCCCTTGTTTTTATCTCGCCACTAGCACCACTATTGGGAACGGGAGCAAAACAAAAAAAGCAGCCTGAAAAATCAGGCTGCCTTTTGAATAGTCACTAAATGTATGATGAAATGATTACTTCAAATCAAAACGATCCAGGTTCATCACTTTGGTCCAGGCTTTGACGAAGTCGTTAATGAACTTCTCATCAGCATTTTCGCTTCCGTACACTTCGGCAAGGGCGCGGAGTTCGGAGTTTGAACCAAATATCAGGTCGGCGCGGGAGCCGCTCCACTTCACGTCACCGGACTTTCGATCACTTCCAACAAAAACGTTTTGATCATCATTTGTGGCCTGCCAGGTAGTATTCAGGTCCAGCAGGTTTTTGAAGAAATCGTTAGTCAGTGTTTCGGGCTTTTCGGTAAATACGCCTTTTTTAGAACCGTCATAGTTGGTATCCAGTACGCGCATCCCGCCCAGAAGAACCGTCATTTCAGGAGGAGTAAGCGTCATAAGCTGCGCTTTGTCCACCAGCATCTCTTCCTGCGAAGTGTTGTGCTTTGGATTGTAATAGTTGCGGAAAGCATCTGCCGGGGGTTCGAGCCATGCAAAAGATTCTACATCGGTTTGCTCTTGGGTGGCATCCGCACGTCCCGGTGTAAATGGTATGGTCACATCATGACCGGCATCTTTGGCCGCTTTTTCAATAGCAGCAACACCGCCAAGAACGATCAGGTCGGCCATGGAGACTGTTTTGCTGTACTCATTCTGAATTTCTTCCAGCGTGTCCAATACCTTAGCAAGTTGCTCGGGATTATTCACTTCCCAGTCTTTCTGAGGAGCCAGTCGGACTCGGGCACCGTTGGCACCGCCGCGCTTATCAGAACCGCGATAGGTGGAGGCAGAAGCCCAGGCGGTAGAAACCAGTTCAGAAACAGAAAGTCCTGAATCGAGGATCTTGCCTTTGAGTGCTTCGATATCTTTTTCATTGATCAGTTCATGATCCACTTCAGGGATCGGGTCTTGCCAAAGCAGTTCTTCCTCGGGAACTTCAGGTCCCAGAAGGAGTGATTTCGGTCCCATATCCCGGTGCGTCAGTTTGTACCAGGCACGGGCAAAAGCATCGGCAAATTCATCCGGGTTTTCATAAAAACGGCGGGAAATTTTCTCGTAAGCCGGATCTTCTTTTAGGGAAAGATCAGTGGTCAGCATAAACGGTGCATGTTTTTTGTCCGGATCATGGGCATCAGGTACAGTACCTTCGCCGGCTCCGTCTTTGGGTTTCCATTGCCATGCGCCCGCAGGACTCTTATGGACTTCCCAGTCATATTCGAAAAGGTTTTCAAAAAACTTGTTACTCCATTCGGTAGGAGTTTGCGTCCAGGCTCCTTCCAGTCCGCTGCTCACGGTATCGGCTCCTTTCCCGGAACCGTAGCTGCTCTTCCAGCCAAGCCCTTGTTGTTCAATGGGGGCTGCTTCAGGTTCCGGTCCTTTGTGAGATTCCGGGGCAGCACCGTGGGTTTTGCCGAATGTGTGTCCGCCGGCAATCAGCGCGACGGTTTCTTCGTCATTCATGGCCATTCGTGCGAATGTTTGTCGAATGAAGTCGGCTGCTTTTTTAGGATCCGGTTCTCCGTTTGGCCCTTCAGGATTCACGTAAATTAGACCCATGTGGTCGGCACCAAGCGGTTCCTCGAGCGTCCCGTCGTCAGTATGGCGTTGGTCTTCAAGCCACTCACCTTCAGAACCCCAGTAGATATCCTCTTCCGGTTCCCAAACATCAACACGTCCACCGCCGAAACCAAAAGTTTCAAAACCCATGGATTCAAGAGCAACATTCCCGGCCAGGATCATCAAATCTCCCCAGGAAAGCTTGTTTCCATATTTTTGTTTAACGGGCCAAAGCAGAAGTCGTGCCTTATCCAAATTCACGTTGTCCGGCCAGCTGTTTAGCGGGGCAAAACGTTGATTTCCTGTTGCTCCGCCGCCGCGACCATCAACTACGCGGTAAGTACCGGCACTATGCCAGGCCATACGGATCATGAGGGGACCATAATGTCCATAATCGGCCGGCCACCATTCCTGGGAGTCAGTCATCACTTCTTCCAGATCTTTTTTGACCGCTTTCAGATCCAGTTTTGAAAATTCCTCAGCATAATCAAAATCCTCACCCATGGGGTCAGACTTCTCAGAGTGTTGCCTTAGAATATCCAGGTTTAATTGGTTGGGCCACCACTCACGGTTCCCGGTGCCTCCCCCGGCACTTTCTCTCATCGAACCGTTATGAAATGGACATTTACTTTCTTCGTTTACTTTATAAGTCCCTGCCTTATTTACAGAACTTTCATTTTTATCAGCCATAGTTACTTCACGTTTAAAATTTCTTCTTGATAGGTTTTAAAGAAAGCGATTCCAAGCTCCCGAACCAAATCAATAAAGGTTTAAGGAGTGATAGGTTTTGTTTATATGACGAGGTTTAAGAGGGGGGTGATGATTGATGATTGAGATTTCCCATCATCCATCAAAAATCATCAGGTGGAAATTACTGAACGTGGACCAATTCGACCTCAAATATCAGGTTGGCATTTGGGGGAATGCTTTCCCCTGAACCGGTGGACCCGTAAGCATAAACGGATGGAATGTACAGGGTGATGGATCCGCCGGACTGCAACAAAGGAATTCCAATCTGCCAGCCATAGATAAGATTTCGCAATGGGAATGTGACCGGACTTTGGGATTGATCAAATGTGGTGCCATCACTCATCAATTTACCCTGATAATTAACGCTGACCTGACTGCAAAGTTCAGGTGTTTTACCGGAACCCTGTTCTTTTATTACATATCGAAGACCAGATGAGTGTTCCTGCACATTCTCGATATTATTCTCAGACAGATAGGCATCAATGGCAGTTATGTCTTCTTCAAGTTGAGTAGCATCTACTCCCGCGAGATTCAAATCGTAATTACATTCATCAGAGTTGTTGCGACAACCACTTGATAATACAATGATGGTAAGAAAAAGTATGGCCAGAATAGCTTTGAAATAAAGACGCATTTTTTTGAAATGTGAGATGTAGATGGATGGATGATTTTTGATGGATGATAGAGATTTCCCATCATCCATCAAAAATCATCCATCCTAAACATCATTCAGGGCTTCGTTGAGTGCTTGCAGACTCTTCTTGGCATCCCCGAAAAACATCTGATTTTTTTCATCATAGAACAGTGGATTGTCGATGCCTGCGTAACCTGGACTCAGGCTTCGCTTGAAAATTACTGTGCGCTTAGCTTCATCCACATTGAGAATCGGCATGCCGTAAATGGGACTTCCGGGCTCAGTTTTAGCTACCGGGTTCACCACATCATTGGCTCCTATGATAAGTACCACATCCGTTGTTTTGAATTCCTGGTTGATTTGATCCATATCGAGGAGTTGATCGTAAGGAACATCCGCTTCGGCTAGGAGTACGTTCATGTGACCGGGCATGCGTCCGGCTACGGGGTGAATACCGTACTTAACTTGCACTCCACGTGCTTCGAGTTTCATGGCAACTTCTTTGAGAATATGTTGAGCTTGTGCTACAGCCAATCCGTAACCCGGCGCGATCACAACTTTAGAGGCATAAGCTACCTGAATAGCGAGGTCTTCAGCAGAGGTCTCCCGAACTGTTTTGTCACCGTCTTCACCACTGTCAGAACCTCCGGAGTCTCCGCCAAAAGCACCAAAAATCACGTTGGCTAGCGAACGGTTCATAGCCTTACACATAATTTGAGTAAGGATTAGTCCGGCTGCACCCACCAAGGCACCTGCAATAATGAGCAGATTGTTGCCGATCACAAAACCGGCCATGGATGCCGCCAATCCGGAATAAGAATTAAGCAGTGAAATAACCACCGGCATATCAGCTCCTCCAATAGGGATTACGGAAGTGACCCCGATCAACAGAGAAAGCCCAAGTATAATCCAGAAAATAGTTTGGTTGGTGGGATCAAAAGTGAAGAAGCCGATCAGGCCCAAAACGGCGATCATAGAACCGATGTTGATGACATTCAGGCCTGGAAAAGTGATGGCATTTCCGGAGATGAATCCCTTGAGCTTTCCAAAGGCAATAAAACTTCCGGTGAATGTCAGGGAACCGATAAAAATACCCAAACCGGTGGTAACCAAACTGTCGGGCGACATGGTGGTAGGATCCACCAACCGGGAAAATTCCCCCCAGGCAACTAAAGCAGAGGCACCGCCTCCAAATCCATTAAATACGGCAACCAGTTCCGGCATGGCGGTCATGGCTACTTTTTTGGCAAGTACGGCTCCGATTAAACCACCAATCAAAATACCGGCAATGATCCACTCAAAAGAAATGATTTGTTGGTCAAAGAGCGTAACCACAATTCCAATAAACATTCCCAGGGCAGCCAACTGATTACCCTTTCGAGCAGTAGCCGGGGAATTCAATAACTTCAACCCACGTATAAAAAAGAAGGTGGCAATCAGGTAAATGATTTGGATGGCGTCAGGTACAAATGGCAGAATAGCTTCCGGTAAAAACTGACTCATTGCTCATCCCCCTTTTTCTTGAACATCTCCAGCATGCGGTCGGTGACCATAAATCCGCCTACCACGTTAATGGTCGCAAACACAATGGCTACGAATCCAATGATCTGACTCATTTGGGAATCAAGCCCGGAATGACCGGCTACAATGAGGGCCCCCACAATGGTAATCCCTGAAATCGCATTAGCTCCACTCATAAGTGGCGTATGCAAGGTTGGAGGAACTTTTGAAATAAGTTCAAAGCCAATAAAACAGGCCAGAACAAAAATAAATAATGAAAAAATTAAGGCTGACATAATATTTTTATTTAGAACATCGAACATCCAACTTCGATGTTCCTTGTTGGATGTTCGATGTTCGTTATTCTTTAAGCATTGGGCTTATAATTTCACCTTGATGCGTAACGGTGGTGTTCAGTAAAATTTCGTCTTCAAAATCAAAATTGGGTTTGCCGTCTTTGATTAACAGATTTAACAAAGCATACATATTCTTGGAATAAAGTTTACTTGCATGCAGTGAAAGCTGGCTGGGTAAATTATTGGGTCCTACGATTTTTACTCCGTGCTTTTCAACGGTTTTTCCATGTTCAGTAAGTTCGCAATTCCCGCCATTTTCTGAGGCAATATCTACGATCACCGAACCGGGTGACATATCCGCCACCATTTCTTTGGTTATCAGTAAAGGGGCTGGGCGTCCGGGAATTAAGGCGGTCGTAATAACGATATCCGATTTTTTGGCATGCTCATGAATAACTTCACGTTGGCGATCCTGGCTGCTTTTGTCCAGTTCTTTAGCATAACCACCTTCGGTTTGGGTGACTGCTTCTTCCAGCGGTACTTCCACAAATTTAGCCCCAAGGCTTTCCACCTGTTCTTTTACTTCCGGGCGGATATCAAAAGCTTCTACAACAGAGCCTAATCTTTTAAGTGTGGCAATAGCTTGCAATCCGGCAACTCCGGCTCCCAATACCAATGATTTGGAAGGCGGTATGGTGCCCGCGGCAGTCATCATCATGGGCAGGTATTTATCGAGTTCATTGGCAGCGATCAAAGCAGATTTATATCCGGCAATGGAACTCATGGATGATAGAACATCCATATTTTGGGCCCGGGAAATTCGTGGAATGAAATCCATTCCCAATGCAGAGATCCCCAGTTTCTTCAAGGTATCTACTAATTTAGGATGTTGACGTGCCCACAGCAAACAAATCAGGATGCTGTTTTTTTTGAGCTTGGTTAATTCTGCTTCAGAAGGTGGATGGATGGTTAGCAGGATGTTAGATTTTGATATAATTTCATCCCGGTTGGCTGCAATCTGTGCTCCTGCTGTTTCATATTCCCCATTGGGAAAATTAGAGGAGGATCCCGCATTTGCTTCAACCCAAACTTCCAGCTCTTGTTTTACGATCTGTGTGGCCACTTCAGGGGTAAGAGCAACCCGTCGTTCATGTTCCGCTGTTTCTTTTAAAACTCCAACTATCACTTTGTATCCTTTATTAAAACGTTAAAAACAACATAATGAAATCAATGGATATCACAAATATAGGCAACAAATTTAAGTGGGTGCTTTAATACATAAAGAATATGAATTATTTATGAACTCGAAATAAGCTCACTCTATCAAATACATAGAGAATTAGAGAGGTAATTTTGTCTGATAAAACCTTATTATTGGGGTCGAATAAACAAAGGAAAAACTATTATGGAAGATATTGCCGGAAAAACATTTAATGTTGTAATTGTAGGGAGTGGCCCTGCAGGATTAACAGCTGCTTTGTATGCAGCAAGAGCTGATTTGAGCCCTATTGTATTTGAAGGGCCTGAGCCCGGGGGTCAGCTTATGACTACTACTGATGTAGAAAACTACCCCGGATACCCGGAAGGAGTGATGGGGCCTAAAATGATGCAGGATTTCCGTGAACAAGCCACACGCTTTGGCGCAGATTGCCGCTATGGGTATGTAACCGATATTGATTTTAGTGAACAGCCTTACAAAATTACCGTTGATGAAAAAACCGAGGTATACGCTCACTCCATCATTGCTTCTACAGGAGCTTCTGCAAAATGGCTGCATCTGGAAAGCGAGCAAAAATTACGTGGTAAAGGTGTTTCCGCTTGTGCAACGTGCGACGGGGCTTTTTTCCGCGATCAGCATGTAGTAGTGGTGGGTGGCGGTGATACCGCAATGGAAGAAGCTACCTTCCTGACCAAATTCGCAAGCAAGGTAACCGTCATTCACCGGCGAGATGAACTCCGTGCCTCCAAAGCAATGCAAACCCGCGCATTCAATAATGAGAAAATCGAATTTATGTGGGACAGTGAGCTCGCAGAAGTTCTTGGCGAGCAGGTGGTAGAAGGGGTGAAAGTTAAAAATCGAAATACCGGTGAAGTTACAACATTAGATGATGTAACCGGTGTTTTCATTGCCATCGGCCATAAGCCAAATACAGATTTGTTTAAAGGCGTAGTGGAAATGGATGATGTGGGCTATATTAAAACGAAAGGCCAGTCAACAGAAACTGACCAGCCCGGGTTGTTTGCATCCGGTGATGCAATGGATGCCGTATATCGGCAGGCGGTAACAGCGGCAGGTACCGGCTGTAAGGCTGCCCTGGATGCCGAGCGTTATTTAAGCGAAGCACTTGATGAAAAAGCAATCGCCGAGTCGCATTGGAAATGATTGACGAGTGATAAAGTGATGAAGTGGGCAAAAATTTGAACAGCGCTCACTTCATCACTCATCACTTAATCACTTCTTTTTCTTCTTCCCTACCGTTTTCTCTTCTTCCTTAGAATCAGACTTTTCTTTTTTTGATTTAGTCTCCGGTTCTTCCTCCTCATCTTCATCTTCAATATCAATGATCTCAGCATCTACGGAATACTCATCTTCGTCTGTGACTTCACGCTCTACAATGATTTGGTAATCATTTATGAACATGGCAAACATTCCGATGGCTGAAATTACCGGTGCCATGGCTCCAACCAATGCTGCCCCGGTTACCCCAAAGGCTAACTGGGTCTGAAATTTAATTTCTCCTTCCTTGTTCTTGATAATCAGTCGCCGCGCGCTTCCTTCTTTAATCAAATTTCTGATCTGCTTGATTACTTCATTAACACCACCCTGAATCTCTTGATAGATGGTTTTTGCCTTGTCTTTAGCTTCTTCTTTTTTCATGATATGTAAGATTTATGAAATTTTTTTGTAAGGAATTGCTTTCCCACCGCTCTAACTACGTAAATAGAATAAAAAAGATTCAGGTACAAAACATGCTTTCAAGAGTTTATTGCGCATCTACTGTCGGGGTAGATGCAAAAATTATTGACGTAGAGACTCATCACACCAACGGGTTGGTAAAATTCTTTTTGGTAGGCTTACCGGACCGCGCTGTTAAAGAGTCGCGGGACCGGGTGGAAGCGGCTATTCGAAATACCGGTTCTTATTATCCTTTGGGAAGGATAACGGCAAACCTGGCTCCGGCTGATCTCCCCAAGGAAGGAAATGGCTTTGATCTGCCCATCGCTATTGGGATTCTGAATATGTCGGGACAGCTTCACACGGATAAATTAGAGGATACCGTGATGCTGGGGGAGCTGGCTTTAGATGGAAAGATTCGCCCGGTAAAAGGTGTGCTTCCGGTAGCCGTTGAGGCCGCGAAAAAGGGATTCAAATACTTGATAGTACCCAAAGAAAATGGAGGAGAGGCTGCTGTGGTAGAGGAATTGGAGGTATTTCCCTTCGAACACTTAAACCAGGTAAAAGACTGGCTGGAAAATCGCGGCAGTATGGAACCGCTGAGAAGTAATGTGCAACAGTATTTCAATCAAAACGGAAAACATACACCCCTGGATTTCAGCGACGTGCGCGGACAGGAAAATGTAAAACGTGCCCTGGAAATCGCGGCGGCCGGAGGGCATAATGTGATTATGGTCGGCCCGCCCGGTTCCGGGAAAACTATGATGGCCCGGCGGATTCCCACTATTCTGCCACCCCTGACTTTAGAAGAAGCGCTGGAAACCACCAAAATCCATTCAGTATCGGGAATTTTGGAATCGGGGAAGGCACTGATCACTAAACGGCAGTTTCGTTCTCCACATCACACCGTCTCGGATGTGGCATTGGTGGGAGGCGGCAGCATTCCCATGCCGGGAGAAATATCTATGGCACACAACGGGGTGTTGTTTTTGGATGAGCTGCCGGAATTCAAGCGAAGTGCATTGGAAGTAATGCGTCAGCCACTGGAGGATGGGTTTGTTTCCATTTCGCGGGCAAGGATGAGCGTAACCTACCCCAGCCGGGTAATGCTGGTTGCTTCGATGAATCCATCACCATCAGGTGATTGGTACAACCCCCAGGAAATGAATGGGACTACTTCTATGCAAATGCAGCGATACCTCAGTAAAATAAGCGGCCCGCTTTTGGACCGGATTGATTTGCATATTGAGGTCCATAAAGTGAGTTATGAAGAACTTTCCGGAAAAGCCAAAGGGGAGTCATCAGCGGATATCAGGAAGCGGGTTATCAAAGCCCGGGAAATACAATCCAAACGCTTTATGGGGATGAAAGGCGTGTACAGCAATGCCCAGATGAGTACGCGTATGGTGCGCAAGGTGTGTAAGCTGGATGACGCCGGATCCAAAATCCTCAAAAAAGCGATCACCTCTCTGGGGCTTTCCGCAAGAGCCTATGATCGTATTCTGAAAGTAGCCCGCACCGTAGCCGATCTGGATCATTCTGAAGCCATTAAATCCAATCATGTTGCGGAAGCGATTCAGTATCGGAGCCTTGATCGTGAGGGATGGCTTGGTTAGGAATATTGAACATCCAACATCGAACAAGGAACATTCAACATTTAACGATTAAAGATGAATTATGAATAGGAAGAAATATGATTTACAGGAAAGGTTAATTTTGTTTTCTGTTATGATAATTCAGATAGTAAATAGATTACCAAAAACAGTAGTTGGTGTACATTTTGCCAAACAGCTTATTAAAAGTGGTACATCTTCCGCATTTCATCATGCGGAAGCGCAAAGTGCTGAATCGAGAAAGGATTTCATTCACAAACTAAAAATTGGACTTAAGGAGCTAAGGGAGACATTTGTAAATCTTCAAATACTTAAACGAACAAAAATATTGGATTCTTTTGAGTTTAAAGCTCTTCTAAAAGAAAATGACGAATTGATTTCAATTTTTGTCAGCAGCATCAAAACTGCAAGAAAGAACTTAAAAGCGAAGTAGTTCTGCCTTCGATGTTCCTTGCTCGATGTTGGATGTTTATTTCACATCTTCATGCGGTGTTATTAGTGAATGATTTTAATAAGATTATAGTCAGATATAAGTAAAAAAAGAGGCGGCTATGAAAAAAAGAACAGCATATTGGAAAGGTGGAATGATTTTCAGTTTACCGTTTTTGATCATTTTGATTTATTTGTTGTTGGTGCTATAAATCAGTTGATTCAGGCCGTGAAATTGGATAAGCTTTCCTTCGCATATTAATCCAAGATTACGCATATATTTTGTCCACTTTTGTTGATGTAGCTTTGCCGGCCGCAGTCCGAAAGCAGTTTACATATTACGTTCCCAGTCCGCTCGAAGCATCGGTTCAGCCCGGACAACGTGTATGGATTCCTTTTCGAAACTATTATGCTATTGGGGTGATTGTATATATTCATCAGCAAAAGCCTTCCTTTAAAACAAAGCCGGTTCGACAAATCCTGGATGAAGAGCCCATTTTATCCGAAGAACTCCTTAACCTGACCGAGTGGATTTCAAAGTTCTATTACAGCAGTTGGGGGGAAACGATACAAGCTGTATTGCCTGCCGGACTCAATTTTGTTTCCCGGAAGTACCTCAAGATCCCTGAGTCTGTTAACCCGGAAAAGCTTAATTCAGATGAACAGGAAATCATACATGATCTGCAAGAAAACAAATCTACCTTGGACGAAGCCAAAAAGCGGTGGAAGGGTACAGGTTTAAATAAAGTATTTTCAGGATTACTGAAAAAAAAGGTTGTTGAGATCTGGGAAGAGCCTGATCTCAAAGTAACGGTTGCTACTGAACGGGAATGGATTTGGGCGGATGGTAAAGATCAAAAAACGGCCAAGGCGTTCCTGGAAAGTGAAGAAACGAATAGAGAGTTAAAATGGACATCAGCGTTAGAAGAGCTGTCCGAAAAACTGCCCATTCGCCAATCGGCAATTCCGGAGGATTCGGTGTTCACTTCTTATACCCTCAAAAAATTACAGGATGAGAACTGGATTACGTTCCGGGAAGTGGAAAAGAAAACAGAGATAGAGCATTTGCAATATGATCCGGGTTCCATTAAAACATTGAATGAGGATCAACAGCACGCTTTTCAGAAAATAAGCGATTCACTGACCCAAAAAGAATTTGCCAATTATTTGTTATTTGGAATTACAGGAAGTGGAAAAACGGAAGTCTACATTCATGCGCTTAAGCAAGTGGTTGAAAGTGGCAAGGGCGGAATTGTGTTGGTTCCTGAAATTGCTCTCACCCCCCAAACGGTGTCACGGTTCTACAAAATTTTTGGAGATAAAATTGCAGTACTTCACAGCCGAATGACTAATCGTGAGAGACTGCGTGCCTGGAAAGATCTGAATTCAGGGAAGAAGAGTATAGCAATAGGGCCGCGCTCAGCCATTTTTGCACCGGTGCAAAATTTGGGGCTGATTATCCTGGATGAAGAACATGACAGCTCCTATAAACAAATGGATCCGGCGCCGAGATATCATGCCAGGGAAACAGCGATTGTTCGGGCTAAGATGAATGATGCCGTTATTATCATGGGGTCGGCGACTCCCAGCATGCAGGCACTGAACATGGCTGCCAAAGGCAAGTGTGATTTACTGGAGTTAAAAAAGCGCCATGCCGAAGCCGTTCTCCCTGAGGTGAAAATTTTGGATCTGAAACAGTACAAGGGAGCGATGAGAGGTGAACTGGCTGTCCCGCTTTTTATGGCTATGGAAGAAGCCCTGAAGAAAAAGGAACAAATCATCCTGCTCTACAATCGCCGCGGATATGCCAGTTATTTACAGTGCGAAGATTGCGGCCATATCCCACAAAGTCCTGAGTGCTCCGTGAGCCTTACCTATCACAAGCGCAAGAATTTGCTGATGGATCATTATTCAGGTTATTCCAGGCGGAAAGACACGCACTGTGAACAATGCGGTTCCCCCAACCTGAAAATTCAGGGATCGGGAACCCAGAATATAGAAGAGCAACTGGAGGAGTTATTTCCGGAAGCCAATATCATACGGTTTGACCGGGATTCCACTTCCCGGAAAGGCGCTCATGAGCGTATTCTAAACTCATTTGGAGATGGCGATGCAGATATCCTGATCGGGACACAGTTGGTTGCCAAGGGACTGGATTTCCCGAATGTGACCGTAGTTGGGGTGATTAATGCGGATACCGAACTTGCTTTCCCGTCTTTTCAGGCCACCGAGCGAATGTATCAGCTGTTGAGCCAGGTTTCGGGGCGATCGGGCCGGGGCGACAAGCCGGGCACCGTTTTCCTGCAAACACGACAGCCTGAGAATCCGGCCATTCAATACGCGAAAGAACACAATCACCGGGGGTTTGCCCGGCAGGAAATGGAATTCCGAAAGCCGCTTTACTATCCGCCTTACTCCCGGTTGATACGATTTGAGTTAAAGTCTTCCAAAGACCATGAAGTGAATATGGCGGCTCACGCCCTGAAAACTTCAATAGAACGAGTCGTACCGGAGGCTCCTGTTTTAGGGCCTTCGCCGGGAGCTATCCCCTGGATGAATAAAAAGTTCATTTGGGAGCTTACCTTAAAAATAGATCCGGAAAAGGGAGCAAATTATATTGAATTATTGCTTGTTAGAGTGATGAAAGTTTATGAGCAGGATATCAAAGGAAAATTTTCATCTGTGCGGGTAAATGTTAATGTGGACGCAATACAATAAAAGGTACAGCGTAAAAAACTTGCAAAAGGCCAAGCAAAGTTGGTACTTAAGAGCTGATTTGTACCCTATATAAACGGAACTGATTATGGGAGAAGAGCGTGTTAAGCTAGCAGACGATAATGAACAGG
The DNA here is from genome assembly GCF_014762685.1 of Gracilimonas sp. Lineage (NCBI taxonomy): Bacteria > Pseudomonadati > Balneolota > Balneolia > Balneolales > Balneolaceae > Gracilimonas > Gracilimonas sp. The sequence goes on along the minus strand of NZ_JABURM010000008.1, from coordinate 206,035 downwards.
TTCAAACCTTCATGAAGCACGTGCTTCGCGATATGCGGGCACTCAAAACAATGCTGGATGAAGATTGGTTTGAGACTGACACTATGCGGATTGGAGCTGAACAGGAATTGTGTTTGGTAGACAGTCATGGAAAGGTACTTCCAAAATCCATGGAAGTGCTGGATGCGCTCGGCGAGGGAAATTATACGACTGAATTTGCCCGGTTTAACCTTGAAATCAATATGACTCCATTGGAGTTCAGCGGTAATTGTCTTTCGGAGATGGAGCATAACCTGCATAGTGGAGTAGAGAATGTGCGGAAAACTGTGCGGGAGATGGGCGGGGACATTTTGTTGACCGGAATTTTACCTACTATCCGAAAAATGGATGTGGATATAGAAAACCTCACCCCGCTTCAACGGTATGAAGCTTTATGCGAGGCCATCAACAAATTGCGGGGAAAGGAATATGAGCTTCGAATCCAGGGAATGGATGAGTTGCTTATGAAATTTGATTCGCCCCTGCTCGAGGCTTGTAATACCGGTTTCCAGGTTCATCAGCAGGTGAGGCCGGATGAATTTACGAGCCGGTACAATATTGCACAGGCTGTTACGGCCCCTGTTTTAGCATGTGCGGTGAATTCTCCGGTTTTATTCGGGAAACGGCTTTGGGCGGAAACCCGGATTGCACTTTTTCATCAATCAGTGGATACGCGACAGGTGGGTGAACACCTGCGGGATTCGAGTCCGCGCGTAACCTTTGGTAACGGATGGTTGGAAGGCAGTATCCTTGATATTTATAAAGAAGATATTTCCCGCTACCGCGTGATGCTCAGCTCTAATGCAGAGGAAAAGGTAGAAGAAAAGATGAAAGAGGGAAGGGCTCCTGATTTGATGGCTTTGCAAGTCCACAATTCTACGGTGTACCGGTGGAATCGCCCTTGTTATGGGATTTCTAATGGAAAACCTCATTTACGTATTGAAAACCGCGTCTTTCCCTCCGGGCCTACGGTAGTGGATGAAGTAGCCAACGCTGCTTTTTGGTTAGGTTTGCTCAATGGATTTGAAGATGAATATGACGACATCACCAAAGAAATGGATTTTGACGATGCCCGCATGAATTTCTTTGCAGCTGCTAAACTGGGGCTGGATACAAAATTTAACTGGACCAATGACCGTAAAATAACTGCTGTAGATTTAATCAAAGAAGAACTCATCCCCATTGCCCGCAACGGGTTGAAAAAGGCAGATATTAATGCTTCGGATATCGATACGTATTTAAGTGTAATTGAAGAGCGGGTAAATACGGCTCAGACCGGATCGTATTGGGTGGTGAAGTCGTATGGAAACCTTATTAAGGAAGGTAATCGCGAACAAACGCTATCGGCTATTACCAACGCGATGATCAAAAATCAGAAAAAAGGAGAACCGGCGCATAAGTGGGGGCTTGCTAAGATCGAAGACATGGATCACTGGAAGCCGTCAAAGCTGATGGTAGAAGAATTTATGACTACTGATTTGTTCACCGTCAGGAAAGATGATATTCTGGAATTTGTAGCCAACCTGCTCGACTGGCGAAGGATTCGATATATCCCGGTTGAAGATGACCAAAAGCACTTGATGGGACTCATCACCATGCGTAAAGTGCTGCGTGAATACACGAAAGTAGTGAACGAAGATGAAGAAGCGTCCATTACTCAAACTGTGGATGATATTATGGAGCAAAACCCGGTTACCATTCATCCGGAAGCATCCATTATGGAGGCGATGGAGATTATGCAGGATCAAAAAATAGGCTGCCTGCCCGTAGTGAAAAACAGCCGGCTGGTCGGGGTGATTACCGAAGATAATTTTATGAACATCACCCGCCGCCTGCTTCAGGTATTAGATAACGAGAAAAAGAATAAGGAAGAATGAAGTTATAAAAGTGATGAAGTAAGCATTACGAAGTTATTTGCTAAGTAATACTTTATCACTCGTCACTTTATCACTTTTAAAATTGAATATTTTGCAGGAGACAAAAAAGGAAATATCACAAACAGAAAACATTGAATACTCAGACCGCCTGATTGGGGATTTGAAAGGCACAAGCTCGGGCCCAATAGTTATCGCATTGTCAGGGATTCATGGGAATGAACCTACCGGCATTGAGGCTATCCGGCATATTTTGGAAAAGCTGGAATCCAAAAGATCAGTATTTCATGGCCGCTTTTTGGGGTTGATTGGGAACATTGAGGCCCTCCGGGAGCGCAAAAGATATATTGACGAAGACATGAACCGCATATGGTTTACTTCTATCTTGGATAAAATCCGGCGCACTTCAATTGATGAGGTTATGACGGCTGAACGGAGAGAAACCAAGAAACTGCTCGAAATTATCGATCCGTTTATCCTGGAGGAAAAACCCAAACACCCGGTTATATTTGTAGATTTACACAGTTTTTCGGCTGAAAGCGGGTTGTTTGTAATCAGCACGCGGGATGAGCGTAATATTGAGCTGTTGGCTCAGCTTCGGGTCCCCCTCATTTTTGGAATTGAAAAAGCATTGCACGGAACGGCACTCAAGTATATACAGAATACCGGCAATATCGGTTTTGCATTTGAAACGGGGCAGCATTTCACGGAGTTTGCCGAAGATAATGCCACCGCTGGGCTTATGTGCATGCTGGTAGCCGCAGGCTGCATTTCCGCCTCAGAAATTGACGACTTTGCCCGATACTATGATTATTTGAAGGCTCAAACAGACGATCTGCCGCACAAAGTTGAATTTCTATACAAGCACATCATTGAACCGGACGACCGCTTTGAAATGCGCCCCGGCTTTAAAAACTTTGACCGCGTTCAAAAAGGAGACTGGCTGGCCAACGACCGCCACGGGAAAATTTTGGCACAGCGAACCGGCTATATCCTGATGCCGCTCTACCAGCAGCAGGGCGAGGACGGATTTTTTATTGTACAGGAGTGTGAATAACTGTACCACAAAACCTTGAATACTAATTTTTTAATCCGGAATTAGTTCTTGTTGGGTGGGCTACAGTTTCCGTATGTTTATAAACTATATATTTTGGTAAAATTTTTGTGAACTTTGTGATTTAAAGATGAAAAACGATTACGAATTTATTGACGGCACGCGGCTTTCTTCGGTGATTGAAGCACTGATTTTCGCCAGCGACGAACCGATTCCGGGGTCCAAGATCCGCGAGATTATTGTGGAGAATGAAGAACAAATTGAGATCACGGAAGATACGGTTCAGGATTTTGTGGACAAGCTGAACGAGCGCTATGATGAAAACGGCCTCAGTTTCCGCATTCAGTTATTGGGTGGGGGATATACGTTTGTGACCGAAACGAAATACCATTACTGGCTGAGTGTTTTTCAGCATGAGAACGCATACCGGAAATTGTCTCAGTCGGCTATTGAATCGCTGGCTATTGTAGCCTACCGCCAGCCCATTACCAAGCCGGAAGTAGATCAAATTCGCGGCGTGGACTCCGGCTATATTCTGCGCCAACTGATGGAAAAGGCACTTATTGAAGTTTCAGGGCGCGCTGATAGTCCCGGGAAACCGCTGCTGTACAGAACCACTAAGCATTTTTTAACCCATTTCGGAATCAATTCGGTAGATGAATTGCCGAAACCGCGTGAGATTGACGAGATCCTCAAAGATGATGACATGGCGGAGCACCGGCAGTTATTGATGGAGCGTCAGCTGATGATGGATGAAATGGAAGCAGAGGGTCAGGACGAAAATGAAACCGGGGAACAAGAGGACGCCCCGATGTCTAATAATGAGGAACAGGCTAAATCAAAAAATCCCGCCGAACAAAATGGAGAAGACCAAACTACGGATGAGGAAGAATGAGCAATAATAAAAATAAAGGAAAGAGAAGGCCGAAAAATAAGGCGGATGATAAGAAGGCTGCCAAGGTAGACCAGAATTATTCGCAGACGGAAGAAATACGGCTTAACAAATTTATAGCACACGCAGGCTTTTGCTCACGCAGGGAGGCAGATACGTATATCTCAGCCGGGAAAGTGCAAGTGAATGGTCAGGTTACCACAGAGCTTGGGACGAAAGTCCGCCGAAAAGATACCGTGGTAGTTGACGGGCAAAACCTGAGCCTGGAACCATTTGTGTACCTGCTGCTTCACAAATCAAAAGATGTGATTACAACCACGGATGATGAAAAAGATCGCACCACCGTGATGGATCAGATCGAGGATGCCACCGGTTACAGGGTTTATCCTGTCGGAAGGTTGGACCGGAATACAACCGGGTTATTGATTTTAACCAATGACGGGGATTTGGCACATCGTTTAATGCACCCCAGTTACAGCGTTCGGAAAACCTACCAAGTTGGAACCGAAAAACCGCTGACGGAAGCTCAGCTGGAACAATTCCTTGAAGGAGTGGAGCTGGAGGATGGGATCGCCAAAGGTTACAATATCACTCAGTTTGTAGATGACCCCACAACTTTTGAAATGTCCGTTTTCGAAGGGCGCAATAGGTTAATCCGTCGGATGGTTGAATTTCATGGAACGGTAGTCACCAAGCTCAAGCGGATTGAATACGCCGGGCTCACTCTTAAAGATGTTCCTATGGGCCGCTGGAGATTTTTGCGGCAAAATGAAATTAATGCGATGCGAAAATTGGTTAAACTGGACACCTTGGATTTTAATAAGAGTAAATAAAATAATTATTTCATGGAAGTTAGCAGCATTTCAATATCATCCGGACAGGTAAAATCGACTGAAGGGTTACCCATCCGCTATGATTTATATTCACCTATTTCAAGAAACGGATTAAGTTTTCCGGTGATTATTTTTCTGCATGGATTTAAAGGATTTAAAGATTGGGGCCCATTTCCGGACGTGTGTGAGGAAATGGCACGAGCCGGATATGGAGTAGTTGCCATGAATTTTTCTTTAAATGGTATTGGGGAAAATAAAACCGAATTCACCGAGATGGATTTATTTGAGCGCGAGACTTTTTCCCAAGACCTCGATGATATTGGAACAGTGATTGATGCACTTCAAAAAGGAGAGGTCACGGACAAACATTCCAGCTTAAATACAGATACTATTGGGTTGCTTGGCCATTCCCGTGGGGGGCATACTGCAATATCGGCAGCGGTTGAATATGACCCGGTTCAATGTTTGGTGACATGGTCGGCAGTAGCTGATTACCGGGAGCGCTGGACCGAGGAGATGAAAAAAGATTGGGAAAAACAGGGATATACCGAAATCGAAAACAGCCGTACCGGCCAGAAAATGAAAGTCGGAAAAGTTGTATATGAAGATTCGATAGATAATGCAGACCGGGTGATAGCAATAGAGCGGGTGAAAGAACTCCGCATACCCACTTTGTTTATTCACGGCAGAGATGATGAATCCGTTCCCTATACCGATTCGGAAAAACTGCACATTGCATGTGAAGCCCGTGATAAAGAACTTCGGTTAGTGGCCAACGGTACGCATACATATGGTGCGGGACACCCATTCGAAGATCAGGACTTCCCCAAGCCTTTCTCAGAAGTATTGGATTGGACAGAGGGTTGGTTTGTAGAACATTTGAGATAACAATACCTCATCCACATACTCATTAAAGAAAGCTGGTCATACGATCAGTTTTGCTTGTTTGTAAAAGACTTAAAAAGAAGCGCTCAGACTCATTTGGATAAGATTTTAGGTTTTATTTAATGAAAAATTAGAGTATTGTAGCGGTACTTATATTAACCCTAACAAATCAATAGTTATGAAAAAGCTCCTCCAACTCAGCAGTTGTTTTATGTTGCTGTTATTTGTATCAGTTGGGACGCTACAGGCACAAACAGTTTCAGGTGTAGTAGTTTCTGCTGAAGACAATGAACCATTACCCAGTATTACAGTTTTGGTTAAAGGTACCAACAAAGGTACTGCCACTAATCTGGACGGTGAATATGAATTAGAACTAACAAGCGAAGAATTTGAGACCGGTACACTTGTTTTTTCAGGTGTAGGGTTTGTTCGTCAGGAAGTCGCTGTTAACGGTCGGCGAACAATTGATATAGAACTTGCAACAGATACTCAACTTCTTGATGAAGTAGTAGTAGTTGGTTTTGGGTCGATTGTGCGGGAAGACATGACCGGAAACATTGCAAGTGTTAAAAGCAAGGAACTTGCAGAGGTGCCGGTAAACAGTTTTGAATCAGCACTTCAGGGTAAAACTTCCGGTGTATTTATTCAGAAAAGTAATGGAAAACTAGGACAGGGTATTAATATTCGGGTACGTGGTACCTCATCCGTATCTGCAAGCAGTCAACCCCTTTATGTGATTGATGGCATTCCGGTGATTTCAGAAAGTCAGTCCCAAACTGCTGACACAAACCCTCTTGCGGATCTTAATATTGATGACATTGAATCTGTAGATATCCTTAAAGATGCATCTGCTGCCGCTATTTATGGTTCACGCGGAGCAAATGGGGTGATTTTGATCACTACAAAATCAGGCCAGGCAGGAGATACCCAAATAAATGTTTCGTACGAACGAGGATACAGTACAGAAACAAACCGGGTAGAATTTTTGAACACCGATGAATATATCGAGTTATTTACAGAAGCAGCTGAACGGTCGCCTTTTGGAGATCTTTCTGGTGCTTATTTGGAAAATAACTGGTTTGATTACTTTGCTCAAGGTACTGATTGGCAAAATCGGGAGATAGATGTAGACTGGCAGGATGAATCTTTTCAAGATGCCAGCAATACAGATTTTGGTGTTCAAATAAGCGGCGGTACGGAGAAAACCCGTTTCTTTGTATCCGGTGGCTTCAGTGATCAGATTGGTATCATCCGTGGAAATGAGTTTAACCGAATAAATACCAGGTTAAATCTGGATCATACTGCTTCCGACAAATTTGAAGTTGGAATGAACCTTGGTCTTTCCAGAACTGAAAATATCCGTGTTTCTAACGATAATGCCTTTTCAACTCCCCTGCAGGCAATTGCACAACCTCCGATGTCACCAGTGTACACTCCTCAATTTGAGAATGGTAATTTGACTGGCTTCAGTGATGTTCCTAACGAAAATACCTTGTACTACAACTTCCTGAGACATGTTCAGGGTGTAAATAATAATCAGACCGTATTCAGAAACATTGGCAATCTCTATGCAAATTACGAGATCATGAGTAATCTTGCTTTCAGAAGTGAAGCCGGTTTGGATCTGCTTTTTCAAAATGAGGATTATTTTGCAGACAGCAATACTAATGTTGGGGAAAACACCAATGGTTACGGTGATTCCCGATGGGTAAACTTGGTGAATTACACCTTAAATAACTACCTGACTTGGAATCAGCAGTTTAACGATAATCATCAGCTTACCACTGTGGCTGGTGTGACTTTTGAGAGCTCTGATCGATATCAAACGTTTGTATCGGGTACAAATTTCCCAACTGATAGTTTTAGAAAGCTAGCCAGTGCAGCTGAAATAACAGGTGGTAACACGACTGAGACGGAATATAAATATTTGTCTTATTTTGCTCGTGCGAATTATAAATTCAGTGACCGTTACCTGTTATCAGGTAGTGCTCGTGTAGATGGCTCCTCCCGTTTTGGTGAAAACTCCAGATATGGTTTCTTTCCAGCAGTTTCTGCCGGATGGATCATGTCTGAAGAGAATTTTTTGAGCGATTTGGACGCCCTTAGCTTCCTTAAACTGAGAGCAAGTTACGGTCTTACAGGTAACTCTAACGTAGGTAATTTTCCATCCCGCGGACTTTATGGCGGAACCGGATATGGCGGAAGTTCTGGATTGGTGCCTTCGCAGACTCCTAACCCGGATCTAAAGTGGGAACGTACTGCACAGTACAACTTTGGTCTTGATTTTGCTTTCTTCGATGACAGGATTGGTGGTGAGATCGATTACTACGTTAAGAAAACAGATGATCTTTTGTTGAATGTAAACGTACCTGCAACTACAGGTTATACCAGTCAACTTAGAAACGTAGGTGAGCTCGAAAACAAAGGTTTTGAGTTTGTGATCAATACGCAAAATACAGTTGGTGTTTTCAGTTGGAGTTCCAGCTTTAATATTGCATACAATGAGAATAAAGTCACTGACTTAGATGGTCAGGTTATTGAAGGCGGATTTCTTAACCGTGCCATTGAAGGCGAACCAATTGCTGTTATGTTCGGAAAAGAATATGCCGGTGTTGATCCTGACAATGGTGATGCCTTGTATTACGTACATAGTGCAGATGGTAAAGATTACGATGCAGGAACTACCAACGATTATTCAGCTGCCAATGATGTTGTGATAGGTAATCCGAATCCTGATTTTGTAGGTGGGCTAACGAATAACTTCAATTACAAAAACTTTGATCTGGGTGTTTTACTGCAGTTTGTTTCCGGTAATGATATCTACAACGGTGGTGGTCGTTATCAGTCAGCTAATGGTGATTTCTTTGATAATCAAACCAAAGATCAGCTTAATCGCTGGCAAGAACCAGGGGATGTAACTGATGTGCCTGAAGCAAGGTTATTTGGTTCAAATGGTAGTAACCCATCTTCCAGATATATTTCTGACGGTTCATACCTGAGACTCAAATCCGTGACACTGGGATATACCCTGCCTCAAGACCTGCTTTCCAAATTGCAGTTGAGAGATGTCAGAATATACATGACCGGATTAAATTTGCTGACCTTTACTGATTATGAAGGTTGGGATCCAGAGGTTAACACTGACCTTTATGATCTGTCTAATAACCTGAACATTGGTAATGATTTCTATTCTGCACCGCAGGCCAGAACCATTTCCTTTGGTATAAACATTGGTTTCTAAAACAGATTCATTCAGATAAATTTTTTAAAAAAACTATATAAGATTATGAAAAAACTAAAACTAATAGCAGGAGCACTTTTCTTGAGTTCATTTCTGTTTTCAGCGTGTGACGGTTTGCTTGATACGACTCCGAAGCAATCCATTGATGCCGAAGAGGCACTTACAAATGCGGAAAATGTGAAGTCTGTATTGATTGGTGCATATGACGCAATAGGAGGCGGAGACCTTTATGGTGGCTGGTTCCTTATGATACCGGATTTTCTGGCAGCTAATGATGAGTTTGATTTTTCTGGTACCTTTTTTAGTCCCCGACAAATTAGACTTAAAGAACAGGAGTATGATAATGGTAATGTAGCCAGTACCTGGATTGATGCCTATGATGCAATAAACATTGCGAATAGTGCATTGGATGGACTTGACTTGCTGGAAGGTTCTGAAAGAGATCGTGTAGAAGGTGAAGCCAAGTTCATCAGAGGAATGATCTACTTTGATCTAGTTCGTTTATACGCACCTCAGTACGTAACGGGTGGACCTAATGATCAGGCAGGTGTGCCGTTGGTACTGACGCCGACAAGAAGTATTGATGAGTCAAGCAATATTGCTCGCTCTACTGTAGGTGAAGTTTATGATCAGGTAATAAGTGATCTCACTGATGCTAAAGATCTACTTCCTGATGTTAATCCAGAGCGCTCATACTATGCAAACTCGATGGTAGCAAGTGCTGTTCTATCGAGAGTGTATCTTCAAATGGAAGATTACGACAATGCAAGGTTGGAAGCTGACCGTGTAATCTCATCCCAGAATTATTCCCTGACGGGAACTTATGCTGATGCATTCAACAATGTTGAGAATTCTTCAGAAGATATATTCTCTATGCAGGTTAGTGCACAGGATGGAGTAAACAGTATGTTTACTTTCTATAGCGCAGATAGCCGTGGTGATATAGACATCAATCAGGCACATATTGATGAGTACGAGGCCGGTGATGACAGACTCGATCTTTTCTATAATGATCCGAGTGATGGAGTACTTCGATCAGGTAAGTGGAATGACGGTGTTAATGGCAACGTGCAGCAAATCAGGCTCGCTGAGATGTACCTGACCCGTGCAGAAGCTAACTATCGTGAAGGAACCCCTTATGTTGGTGCAGACCCGATCGATGACTTGAATGAAATTAGGGATCGGGTTAACCTGCCTCTTTACGTATTACCAACTGAATTCAATCTGGATGATATTCTTTTAGAACGTAAGCTGGAGCTTATGTTTGAAGGGCAGTTACTTCATGACATCAAGAGAACACAAGGCACTGTTGGAACTCGTAATTACGATGATCCTAAGTTAGTGCTGCCGATCCCGCGCCGTGAGATTGACGCGAACCCAAGTCTATGCCAGAACGCAAGTTATCAGGGACCCGCCTGCTAAATTGTTGGTTTAGAACCGTAAATTTTAAAAGCATCGGATTTCCGGTGCTTTTTTTATGTTTTTAAAAATTAATACAGACTAATTATGATGAAAGATTTTCGCTGGTTCCGCATATTTTTATTTCTTCAGTAGAAGGATGTTGTAAAAATAAGTTTTTACAAAGTAATTTTGATTAAAGACTTGATTAGCTTATTTACTAAGCTCACTTTACGAGCCTGTTTTTTTAATAATTAAACTTATATGAAATATGAATTACGGAAAATTTACTTTTATGAAATTCTCTGTACTATTTCTGAGCTTTGCCTTTGTTATTTCGGGTTGCAAATCTTCAGAAACGGTATCGGAGTCTGAACGTCCATCACGAAGTACCAAAACAGCCGGCGGTGATGATAAGATGAAGAAGTTCAGCGATGTTATAACTGAGGATGCTGAATCGGACGAAGGTCTATTCAATGTCCATAAAGTTGATGACAAGTATTACTATGAAATCCCTGATGAGCATTTAGGAAAAGAGATGCTTCTTGTAACCCGTGTGACTAAAACAGCTGATAATATAGGTTACGGCGGTGAAAAATTAAACACTCAGGTCATTCGCTGGGAAAAGAAGGATGACAAGATTTTACTTCGACATGTTTCTTTTGAAAATGTAGCTTCCGAGGAAGAACCGATTTTTGAGGCCGTTAAAAACTCAAACTTTGAGCCGATTATATCATCTTTTGATATCGAAGCGCTTAACGAAGATTCAACAGGGTCTGTGGTTGAGATCACCAGTTTATTTACTTCAGATATACCATCACTCGGTTTGCAAAGCAGCCGGAGAAAAGCCTATCAAGTTCGGCGCTTAGATAGTGACCGTACTTTTATTGAGCACGTTAACAGTTACCCTAAGAATATAGAAGCCCGTAATGTGCTTACTTATGATGCCGGTCAGCCGCCATCTAATTCTTCTACGGGAACTATTTCAATGGAAGTTAATCACAGTATGATCGTACTGCCTGAAGAGGAAATGAGGCCGCGTTCTCATGATGATAGAGTTGGATTTTTCAGTGTGACCAAGACCGAATATACTGACGAAGCTCAAAAAGCCAGACAAATTCGTCACATTACAAGATGGAAGTTAATCCCGAAAGACAAAGAAGCTTACAAAGCATGGCTGGAAGGTGAAAGTGATGAGTTAGTGGAGCCGGAAAACCCAATTGTTTATTATGTAGATCCTGCAACTCCAAAAAAATGGAGAGAATACCTTATTCAAGGTGTAAATGACTGGCAAGTGGCTTTTGAAGAAGCCGGATTTAAAAATGCAATCGTAGGAAAACTTCCTCCTACAAAAGAAGAAGATCCTGAATTCAGCCCGGAAGATGTACGTTATTCCGTAATTCGTTATTTTGCATCTCCGGTACAAAACGCATATGGACCTCACGTTCATGATCCACGCACAGGTCAGATCTTGGAAAGTGATATCGGTTGGTATCACAATGTTATGAACTTGCTTCGTAACTGGTTCTTTATTCAAACTTCGGCTGCAAACCCAGATGCTCGTGGAGTAGAGTTTGATGATGATATTATGGGTGAATTGATTCGGTTTGTATCAGCTCACGAAGTTGGGCATACGCTTGGATTCCCTCATAATATGGGATCGAGTTTTGCTTATTCAGTAGATGACCTGAGGTCACCTGGCTTTACAAGTGAACACGGAACTGCTCCATCAATTATGGATTACGCCCGTTTTAACTACGTTGCCCAACCCGGTGATGGGGTTACCAATTTCTATCCTGCAGTTGGCACTTACGATAAGTGGGCTGCTAAATGGGGATATACTTGGTTTCCTGATGATATGAGTGATGAAGAAATCGAAGCTACTCTAAATGTATGGACCAGGGAACGCGCCGATGATCCGCGATATTTCTATGGAAGCGGTGGAAGTGATCCTCGTGTACAAACTGAAGATCTTACCAACGATGCTATGAGAGCCAGCGAACTTGGTATAGCTAACCTCCAGATTATCACTGAGAATCTCATTGATTGGATTGAAGAAGAAGGCGAAGACTTTACTGAATTGAGTGAGCTCTATAGCAATATTATCGGACAGTGGAACAGGTATATGGGACACGTGCTAAATAATGTTGGTGGAGTTTATGAGGATGAAAAAACATTTGAACAGGAAGGCGTTGTTTACACTCCGGTTGAAAAGGAAAGGCAACAACGCGCTATGAAGTTCCTTCAGACACATGCTTTTAGTTCTCCTACATGGGCGATCAATGATGAAATTCTTGATCGTATAAATGAAGCTTCGGTTATTGAAAACTTCAGAGGTGCTCAAGCCAGTGTACTCTCAAGACTGACAAGTGCACAACGCATAGCCAGATTAATTGAGTATGAAAAAAGATCTGATGAAGAAACCTATACCGCATTCGAAATGATGGATGATGTACGTAATGGTATTTTCAGTGAAGTGCGTGCAAACGAAAATATAGATGTATATCGCAGAAACCTGCAACGCGCCTATATTGACGAGATGGAAGAACTGATGTCGGCCGATGAAGTAGGCGGCGGATGGTTTGGCCCGTCTGTGAATGTGAATCAATCCGATATTCATCCGATTGTAAGAAATCAGCTTAATATTTTAAATCGTGATATTGATCGTGCACTTGGAAGCGGAGGCTTCGACCGCGCGACAAGAACACATTTAGAAGATGCCCAATACAGAATTGAAGATATTCTTGATGGCGACGACTAAAGCTAAATAAATTAGCTCTTCAAAACCCCCGTACATAATTTTATGTGCGGGGGTTTTTTTATGAAAAAATTTAACAATCTCAAAATTGTTTTCAGAAGATTCAATTAGTATTGTAGTGCACATTAAAATTAATAAACTCAGATCGATGAAATTATATATAAGAAGCACTTTTTTTGTTGCAATATTGATATTTGGCTTTTTGCCCATGACCTCAGTTCATGCGCAGCAGCTAGACATGAACCTTCTGAAGGGTATGGAACCTCGTAATGTTGGCCCATCCGGAATGAGCGGTCGAATTACTGCGATTGATGTGGTGCAATCTAATACTAACGTAATGTATGTAGGAGCGGCTTCCGGAGGAGTATGGAAGTCAGAAACAGGAGGTATAACCTGGACTCCAGTTTTTAATGATTATGGTCCGGCTTCAGTAGGGGCTATTGATGTTTATCAGAAGAATCCAAGCATTGTTTGGATGGGAACGGGTGAGGGTAACCCGCGTAATAGCCAAAACAGCGGTGCCGGAATTTATAAAAGCATCGATGGGGGAAAGAGTTGGAAGTTAATGGGTCTTGAGAATACCCGTAATATTCATCGTGTGATCATTCATCCGGATAACCCTGATATCATTTATGTGGGAGCACAAGGGTCTGCCTGGGGTGACAGTGAGAGCAGAGGAGTTTATAAAACCACAGATGGTGGTGAAACCTGGGAGAAAATATTATACAATAATGATCGAACAGGGGTAGGTGAAATGGTAATGGATCCTGAAAATCCCAATAAGATTTTTGTCAATATGTGGGAATTTCGGAGATGGCCATGGACTTTTAAATCGGGTGGAGAAGGATCCGGTTTATATATGACCCTTGACGGAGGAGAAAACTGGGAGGAACTGACTTCCGAAGACGGACTGCCCGAAGGAGAACTGGGACGAATGGGACTAGCCATTGCTCCAAGTAACCCTAAGATTGTTTATGCGCTCATTGAATCTTCAGAAAATGCTATTTACCGAAGCGAAGATGGTGGATATACCTGGGAATTGCGCGAAAAAGTTAAAAATGATTCAGACATAGGAAACAGGCCTTTCTATTATGCTGAGATATATGTAGATCCAAAAAATGAGAATCGTGTTTACAGTTTATATAGTATGCTCTCAATAAGTGAGGATGGCGGAAAGTCTTTTGAAAGCATGTATCCCTATTATAATTGGGTACACCCCGATCACCATGCATTTTGGATAAACCCGGAAAACCCCAATCATTTAATTGACGGAAATGACGGAGGATTAAATATAAGCTACGACATGGGTAAAACCTGGCGTTTCGTAGAGAATATTCCGGTTGGTCAATTTTATCACGTGAATGTAGATATGGAGATTCCTTACAATATTTACGGCGGCATGCAAGACAACGGTACCTGGCAAGGACCTGCATATGTATGGCGCTCAGGCGGTATAAGAAATTCATATTGGGAAGAACTGTTCTTTGGAGATGGTTTTGATGTAGCTATTGATCAAAGTAGTGGGCGATATGTTTATGCGATGTCCCAGCAGGGTAACGTTGGGAGAGTTGATACCGAAACCGGAAGCTCCCGTTTTGTGAAACCTACCCATCCGGAAGGGGAAAGGCTGAGATTTAACTGGAACTCTGCCATTAATATTGATCCTTTTGATGATGAAACTATATACTTTGGAAGCCAGTATGTCCATAGAAGTAACGACCGGGGCGAAACATGGACAATCATTTCACCTGATTTAACAACGAATGATACCACCAAACAAAAACAACATGAAAGTGGTGGTTTAACACTCGATGCTACCGGGGCGGAAAATTACACAACCATTATGGCTATTGAGCCGAGTCCCCTTGAAGAAGGAGTGATTTGGGCAGGAACAGATGACGGGAATATTCAGATCACCAGGGATGATGGTGAAACATGGACCAATTTACGCAAAAACCTGAAAGGTGTACCGGATGGCAGTTGGGTAGTGCAGGTTAAGGCATCGGCTCACAATGAGGGAGAAGCTTTTGCGGTAATTAATGATTACCGACGAGATAATTGGACTCCTTATTTAATGCATACCACCAATTATGGCAGAAGCTGGAGCAATCTTGTAGATACCGACCAAGTAGAGGGATATACACTCTCATTTGTACAAGATCCTGTTGAGAGCAACTTGATGTTTTTGGGAACTGAATTCGGACTTTATGTAAGTGTGGATGCCGGTGATAATTGGACTAAATGGGGTGACAATTATCCCTCAGTTTCAACGTATGACATGGTCATCCATCCGCGTGAACACGATCTTGTTATTGGAACTTTTGGCCGCTCATTTTGGGTGATTGATGATATTCGTCCCCTAAGGGAAATAGCGAGCGAAGGGGTAAATGAGTTGAATAAACCGATTAAAGCTTTTCCTTCGCCGGATGCTTACCTGGCTGAATGGAGACAGGCTCGGGGAGTCCGTTTCTCTGCAGATGCGATGTTTTCGGGGGATAATCGCCCATCCGGGGCAATGCTGAGTTACTCGGTTAATAAGGAGGCTGTTTCAAAGACCACTGAGGAAAACGGCGATGAAAAAGACAAAGAAGAAAAGGTTGTTATAGAGGTTTTTGATGCGTCTGGAAACAAAATCAGAACTTTGGAAAGAACTCCGGAAGCAGATGGTATCAATCGTACTACTTGGGGCCTTGAACGGGCAGGTACTGAAAGGCCAAGCCGAAGAATTCGTAAGAATAATTCAGAGCCCGGAGGAAGAGATGTACTCCCCGGCACCTATAAAGTGAAATTTACATATGGTGATTATTCTGATTCAACAAATGTAACGGTACACACTGACCCAAGAATTGAGATGTCGATAAGTGCTTTAAAAGCGACTTCAGAATTAGCGGCTGAGGTAGAAGGCCTAACCGCTTATCTTGCTAAGGCGGTCAAAAACCTGGCTAAAGCAGAAGAAATAATTGAGCTGAATGACAAACTTATTTCCTCTGATGCACGCAACAAAGAAGACCTGGAAGAGCTTAATGATGCCAGTGTGGAAATCAAAGAACAATTAGAAGAGTTATTTGCAATGGTATTTGGTGAAGAAAGTGATGCACAGGGAATAGTAAGAAATCCGGATCCAACCGTGCTCACCCATTTATATGCTGTAAATAGATATTTGGGGGGAGATTATGACGGACCGGGTAAGAGAGAGGAAAACCTCTTGGGAATGGCTCGCGAAGCAGTTAATGATGCAGTCTCAAAAATAAATACCTTTGTTACAGAAGATTGGGCTGAATACCAGCGTGCTGTAGAAGAAGCAGACTTAAGTCCGTTTCAAGATCTGGAGCCTGTGGTTAAAGAATAACCAAGCTGAACATTTAAGCTCGAAAATCCTGTATGCCTAACTTGGTATACAGGATTTTTTTTGGAAATTATTGTGTAAATGAACTACGTTAAATACTAAATGTTGGAATTATTATGGAATCATTGATAGAATTTTTTGAAAACGTTCCTACTACGTTTAGAGCCGGTATTTTAATCGGAGGTATTTTTCTCTTTTGGGTGATAGAAGGCGTTTTCCCGCTATTTGAATTTGGCTATAAAAAAGTACGTCATGCTGCTATTAATTTAGTTTTGAATGGCTTTTTTGTGCTGATCGGTTTAGGGTTTGCAGGAATATTGGTGTGGTCTTCAAATTATGTAACGACCAATGAATTCGGTGTTTTACAGTGGATAGCCATGCCCGTTTGGGCACAAGCTATTGTAGGGGTAATGTTGCTTGATTTTTTTGGTGCTTATCTCATTCATTGGATTGAACACAAGGTAAAATTTTTGTGGAAGTTTCATCTTGTACATCACAGTGATACTACTGTTGATGTGACTACCGGACTCCGTCATCATCCCGGGGAAGCCGTATTCAGGATGGTTTTTACTATTATTGGGGTGATTGTTGTCGGGGTCCCAATTTGGATAGTGTTTTTATATCAAAGTATTTCGGCACTCTTTGCCCATTTAACCCACGCCAATATAAACATGCCCAAAAAAGTGGACCGTGCTTTGTCCTGGATCTTTATAACTCCGCTAATGCATAAAGTGCACCACCATTATACACAACCATTAACGGATACCAACTACGGGAATATCTTCGCAGTCTGGGACCGGATGTTTGGGACTTTTGCCGAAGTAGAAGACATCAAAGAGCTGAAATACGGTATTGATACCCACATGGATCCCAAGGAAAATGACGACCTCGGGAATTTGCTGAAGATTCCTTTTCAGGCTTATCGTCCGCCTGTGGGTTCTAAATTTGGGAAAGAGGATGAGATTGAAATCTCTGGCAAAAGCTGATTTAAGCAAAAGGATAGATAATTTGAACCGAAAATACGTTTTGGTTATGCTGTAAATCTTCTGAATACAGTGTGGAGCAACCAGCTTCTAAGGCGGCTGCAATAATGAGAGAATCGTAAAAAGAGAAATTGAACTGTTCTTTGATTCCTATTGCGGAATAAATCAAATCTTTATTGGCATAGACCTCCCAAAAATGAGATAAGACGTTTTCAATAAATTGTTCAAGTTCTCGCAGGCTCATAGGATGTTTAAACTTTCTATAGGCTACATTTATAAATTCCTGAACAACTTGATAGCTGTTTACCCCCGTTCTGTTTTCCAAATGGGTTTTAATGAGTTTAGAAGCTTTTTTCTTTTTCTCTAAATCTGAATGATGAAAAGAGTATGCAAAAATATTTTATCGCTCATTCATCTCATCTCTTGTGAACTTTCCACCGGAGTCTATGTGGTCAAGTTCTTCCATTAATCTATCATAGTTGCCAACCACATCGTCTTGCTTGGCATAGCTGCTAAGCCATTTCCGAAATCGCTTGTTAAGTGTAGTTTTTTCTTTGGCGGCTTTAAGCCGGGCTTTCTCGATAAGCTTTTTATTGTGGCAATTCCAACGCTGGAAGGAGCCGACGATGCTTCAAGGTTGTTTATGTTTAAGGGGTAGTATTTTCTTAAGAATTAGTTCTCCGTGGCCAAATTAAGCTCACCCCAATCCCTACAATTACTACCATAAAAGTTCCAACAGGGTTCAGCCATAAAAACTCAATTGCTTTGATGTAGCCATCAGGTATGGTACTCCAGGGGAAGATGAAGGAGTGATCGCCGGATGCAGCATTATAAAACAAACGGTCGAAAGCGAAGACAGAGAGCATTCCGCAAATCAAGCCGGTCAAAGCTCCGGTTCCAGTTGCCCGCTTCACCCAAAGCAGCAAGATGAAAACCCCCAGGATAGATCCATAGAAATAACTGCCAATTTGATTTACTAATTCAATGATGGAGCGTGTTTCCCCCATGAGCAAGGCAGAAACCGTAGCAAGAGCTCCCCAGAAAAAAGTGACACCCCGTGATGATTTCACATAATGAGCTTCGGTGTGTAAATCACCTTTCAGACGTTGATACCAATCCACAATGGAGACGGTGGTAAGGGCATTCAACTCGCTGTCAATACTACTGAGGGCGGCGGCAAAAATACCGGCTACGATTAACCCGATGATTCCAATGGGAACATGATTCAGAATAAAATAGGGGAAGATATAATTGGTATCGTTTACATCTGCCTGACGAATTTCAGCTTGTAAAGCTAATTCTGCATCCCGGGCTTCATTCATTGCGGCATCAGATTCAACAAACAATTGCTGGGTCTGGGCATCACGCTTTTGAACGGCTTCCAAAGCTGCTTCCTTTCGTGAAAGATGAGCGATTTCGTAATCCTTAAGGATTTTCTGTTCGGCAATTTGTTGCTGATCGGTCTGTGCTACTGGCTCTGTGCCCCGGAAAGATGCCGGAGCTGAATTGAAGATGAAAAATATATACAGCATTACTCCAAGCAAAAGAATGAAAAACTGCATGGGGACTTTGGCATAGGCCGTCATCAGCAGTGATTTGCGAGCATTTTTGACTGAATCAGTCGTCAGGTAACGCTGTACCTGGGTTTGATCAGTTCCGAAATAGGAAACCATCAGAAAAAAAGCGGCAATCAAACCGCTCCACACATTGTATTTTTCAGTAAGGTCGAAATTGAGATCCAGTGCAGTAAGTTTATCCAGGCTTCCGGCAAGGTAAAGGGCCCCGTCAAAACCGACTTCTTCGGGAAGATTTGTCCAGATCAGGAAAAAACAAAAAACCAGCCCAAACATCATGATGATCATTTGTTTTACATCGGTCGTAATGACCCCGGCGATTCCGCCAACTGTGGTATAAAAAGTTGCAATCACACCGATGATGAGGATGGTGATGTTAAGCGGAAGCCCCAGTAAAAGAGCTAACACATAAGAAGGAGCCGCAATAACAACTCCAAGAGCTAGTCCGCGGGAAATCAGAAAAAGTCCGCTGGTGACCAACCTGGTTTTTAAACCAAAACGTTCTTCCAGAACTTCATATGCAGTAAAATTCTGCATTCTATTGAAAAAAGGAACAAGGAACATGCAGATAAAAATCATGGCAAAGGGAATGGCGAGGTAGGTTTGTACAAACCTCATGTCTTCCACATAAGCAATCCCGGTGGTGCCTATAAAAGTGATTGCGGAGGCCTGGGTTGCCATTACCGATAGCCCGGCTGCCCACCAAGGCATGGAGCGGTTAGCAAGCAGATAATCTTCTATAGTAGATGAATCTTTACCTCGGCGCGTACCGTCCCAGATGGTATAGGCAAGAAAAGCGATTAAAACCGACCAGTCAATCCAACTCATTTATGGAAGATTGAAGGTTGAGGTGAACCACAAGAACAGTAAGATATAAATCACACCGAGTATGGCAACGGCGGTATAATCTTTAAGCCAGGTAGATTCGCTTGTCGGTTTTTCTTCCATGTCCGATAATAGATAATGTAAGTTTCTTTTGAAAGCAGAATATGAGCAGAGTTTCTCGGGAACCTTTTTTGCTGATCAGAGCGAATCATTTCATTTGCCTTCTTTTCTCAATTTATCCAAAACTCTGTAACTCTCTTTTCCACAATTTAAGAGTAAGTCAAGGAGGCTGCACCCTTCAACAAAACCCTCTACGGCTTGGGGGTAAACGGGGTGGTTTTTTAATGGTTCAACGGCTTTATCGGTTTGGCGCTGGTAATTCTTGGATTCGTGCTCCAGGAACAAAGTATCTGCTTCGATATTCTTAATAAATGCATCCGGGTAAGTATCATATTCAGGAATGGAGCTGGACAGCCTGGGTTGAAGGTCAACTTCCAGGTAAGTCATCATTCGTTCAAAAAAATATAAATCAAACTCGAGAAGCTTTTCGAATTGAGAAGCTGTTTCAAAGTCGTTACGAAGTTCATCAATATAAAAATCGAAGTAAGTAGAGGTGCGGTAATTATGATATATGGCATTCCAAAGGGGTTCCAGCCAATCCCGGGAATGATCGATACGTACGTCTTTGATGGCCTTATTCTTGTCTTCGGTTTTTACCGGAAGGTTAATCCATTGCAAGCCGTTATGCCCGCGGACCTGAGCCCTGTGTGAGCGTCCCTTACGAGACCATTTCTCTACGTCTTCCCATACGATTAAGTCTGCCTTCAGCATGGCAGAAAGGTCGTACAGGTTTGGGGCAAATTGTGGTTGAAGAAGAGCTATGCGCATAGAAATTTTTGAATTCTAAATTTTGGATGTTGAATTGTGCAGAAACTAATTCAACATTCAAAATTCAACATTTATAATTCTTATCTTAAAGGGTTGAAAATAGAAGAATTCATCAAAACAAAATAAACATATGTCAGTTCGCGTACGATTTGCGCCTTCACCTACCGGATTTTTACACATTGGCGGACTCCGGACCGCACTTTATAATTATTTATTTGCTCGCCACAACGACGGAACCTTTGTGCTCAGAATTGAAGATACTGATCAATCCCGCTATGTAGAAGATGCCGAGCAGGATATCATCGACTCCCTGGAATGGGCGGGAATGGAAATTGATGAAGGGCCGGGCAAAGGCGGCGATTTTGGTCCGTACCGGCAAAGCGAGCGCAAAGATATTTACCACAAATATGCAGAGCAACTGATAGAAAAGGGGCATGCCTATTATGCCTTCGATACCGTAGAAGAAATTAATGAAATGCGGGAGAGGCTGGAGAAGTCAGGCAACCCATCTCCAAAATATGATGCCATCACCCGTCAGTCTATGAAAAACAGCCTTACGCTTCCACAGGATGAAGTAAAGAAGAAGCTGGAAGCCGGTGAAGAATATGTGGTTCGGCTCAAAGTACCCCGCAGAGAAAGCATTAAGTTTGAAGATGAAATCCGCGGTATTGTTTCATTTGATACGGAGGGGCTGGATGATCAGGTATTACTGAAGTCGGACGGTATGCCAACCTATCATCTGGCCAATGTGGTGGATGATCACACCATGGAAATCACCCATGTTATCCGCGGAGAAGAGTGGCTGAGCAGTACGCCGAAGCACATGCTGCTATACAATGCTTTCGGCTGGGAGCCGCCAGTGATGGCACACTTGCCGCTGATCATGTCTCCAAGCGGAGGGAAGCTCTCCAAGCGTAAAGCCGAGAGCGAAGGAATCCCGATAAACACCAAAGACTATATTTCCGGACACTACGAGCCCGATGCCCTGGTGAATTTTCTGGCGTATCTGGGGTGGAGTCCCGGCGACGATTCTGAAATTCATGACATGCAAGAACTGTGTGAGTTGTTTACGCTCGATCGTGTATCCAAAGGCGGAGCGGTTTTCAACTACAAGAAGCTAATGTGGTATAATGAAAATTACATTCGCGAGCATTCTGTGGATGAGCTGAAGCCGCGGGTTAAACCCCTTTTTGAAGAATCGAAGTTTAAAATACCAGGTGATGAATTCCTGACGAAAGTGATCGAGTTACTTCACGAACGCGTTTCCAAAGTAGATGAGTTTGTAAGCATGGGGGCCTTCTTTTTTGAAGCTCCGAAGGAGTATGATGAGAATGCCCTTAAGAAATGGAAGGATGACAGTCCCGTAATTTTGAAAGCCTACCGGGATAAAATTGAAAAACTTTCAGAAGAAGAATTCGAAGCCGTTACGCTGAAAGATAAGATCAAGGAAACCATTGAAGAGCATGAAGTAGGCTTTGGCAAACTAATGATGCCGCTGAGGGTAGCGGTAAGCGGGCAGGGCTTCGGCCCCGATTTAACCCCGGCCCTGGAACTCATCGGAAAAGACGAAGTGCTTTCCAGAATTGACACAGCACTTGAAAAGCTGTAGAACATTTAATTTGGACCTCATGACGTAGCTCCGCTGCCTCATACCCAAAAAAGTCCCGCACATAAATTATGTGCGGGACTTTTTAAATAGTGTCAGTTTTAATCAGAGGGGCTATTTACTTTTAGAAACCACACCGCCTTTCTCACTGTCAACGGTTACGGTGTAACCATTTCCGCGGCTGATAATCCAGCGAACGGTTACCGATTCCATACCGGGAATGTTATCTACAGAAATTTTTTGCGGATTATTCTTTTGCTCCACCGTTTGGTTTAAATCTCGGTTGGTGACGATCATCCCAGCTTCCACATTAGCTCCGTCAATACTGATATAGTTTGGACGAGTGATCTTATATTTCAGGTCCTGGCTGGCGTGTGTAGGTATCATGCGGGTGTTAGTCACAACAGCCGTTACTTCCTTCAAGCCGCCACCTAAATCTTTTTCAGCAATTTCATCAATCACAAGGTTTGGAGTGTGGTAAGCGTGATAAATGGTAAAAGCCATATTTCGATGTGCCATCTGCTCGAGCAGGAACCCGGGGTGAGCACGCCCGAAGTTTTTCTTCGTACCACCGATTTCAATTTCTCCGTATTGAGGGTGATTGTAAGGTTCCCATTCAACAAGAGCATCATTGAAAAGAAGGTTTTTGTTAAACTCATAAGTGTCGGGACTGAAGCGTCCACGGCTTTCCTCATTAAACATTTCAAATGAAGCCCAAAGCTCGTTGGTAAATGTGAAGGCGCCGCGGCTTCCGTAAAACCAATCCAATTCTCCGCCAAAAACGGTATAGAGATCATCATAAACTACCCAATAATTATAGCCGGGAATCAAGCGTTCGCCCATTTCACCAAGGGCATTATACACCCGGATATCCTGCCGGTTATAGGTATCACGATCTTCTTCGGCACCGGGTCCGCGTAAAATCATACCACCGCTGTTATGATAACTCTGTGCGGCCGCAATGTTCGGATGATTCATTACAAATTCCATTACCGCCCGATTTTCAGGCAGTGAAAATGGGTATTTGTGGGCTCCGCCCTGAATATAGTCGGGCTGCCATTTCCATCCCCAATCACGATTGGGATCGTAATAGCCTTCACCGTCTTCATTGATTCGTCCGTCTCCGTCATTATCAAGACCCTCGTATCCAAGCATCTCATATTCACCGAATTCATCGGCTTCCGTCCGTTGCATAAATTCCGGATAATCGGGATGCTCCACAAATTGACCGCGCGGATTTTTACGACGCATCATGGTGATACTGCCATCGCCATTCAGGTCATCGTAGCCGTCTTCATTCATTTCACCGTCCAGATCATTATCAATTGGTTTAATGCCGGACCGGGGTGAACTTGCTGTATTTGGAGCATCAAAGAAATTTTCGCGACCGTCAGGATTTATGGTTGGGACAATGTAAAATGTTTTTTCATTCATTAATTGCGTGATAAACTCATTGTCCCCAAACATTTCTGCCAGGTACCAGGCGGTATACATCGACACTTCCGTTCCCTGTATTTCATTGGAATGAATGTTACCGTCGATATACATGGCGGGTTTGCGGTTCGGATTTCCCTGAGCGAAATTTGTAACCGTGAGTAGCCAGATGTCTCTCCCTTCGTATGATTTCCCGATGGATTCTCGTTTAATAAGGTTGGGATGGGCGTCTGCCAGTTCCTTGGTTAAATCAGAAATTCCCTGGTAGTTATAATAGCGGTTCCAGCTTGCCTGCACTTCAGGATTTACGGGGGAGCCGGCCGCCGGGAAAAAACCATCTACTGAGGTTTGAGCCTCCGCAGACTGATTCAATAATAAGCCGGTAACTAAAAATGTAAATAAGGTTGTGTATATAATATTCTTCATGGCAATCACTATCTGATTGTTTGTTCTATGGTTGAAATTCCGGTATTTGGTGCTCCGGCTGAAATGGTGAAAGATCCGCTTCCACGCACAAGCCATGATTTCTTAAGCGTTCCATCCCCTTCAATAGATTCGATGGTTTCAAGGGCGTCGCCACTTACCAGTTGAAGATTATTTGAAAGGTCAATTTTGACCACGGCTTCTTTTACCCAATTGGTTCTCTCGCCTAACCTGGAAGCGGTAGGCAAGGTGCCGGCGTTATACACATCTACGGTGATACGGGTCAGGTTCCTTCCTGCTTCTTCCGTGTCAAAATTCACAAGCCGGATATCCGGTTTCATTCCGGCGAGCCTGATGAGAAAATCTGTATGCGATCGGCTAAGTGAGTCCACGTATTCATATGGCGGGTTATCACTTACAAAGGGTTTAATGCCGCCAACTTCCACAGTTTTGCCAGGGAAATCCGGATGATCCACTTCTTGCCAATCTACAAAGGCGTCAAGGTTATTTTGGTCTGCCCAAGCCAGGAATTTGGCTTCATTGGAATCAAATTTGACCGGTTTTTCATCTTCATCCATTACATCAGGAACGGCCCATCCCGGAGTACTGAAGCTGTATCGTCCGTAATGGAAGTAAGCCCATTGAAATAAATCACCGGGCTGGCCCGATACGGCAGGTGCATCCTTTAATTTTGTAATATCGTTGTAGGCTTCAGAAACCAGGCTGTTAACAGCCACATCTTCTTCATACCAACCTTTAATTACCCGCTGACTGATCGCACCCCTGTTAAATTTAACCGGAGAGCTAAGGTTGTTTGCGGGCCCGAAAGAAACAACAGAAAATACATTGGGAGTCTCTTCATAAAGGAAATCCAAAACGGCACGGGTTTCAATTTGAGAAGCCATATTTTCTCCGGCTCCGGGGGTGAAATACGGGTAGTCGTAAGTGAAATTCTTGTTGATGTTGACTCCCCCTTCACCGTCTTCATTGAATTGGCCGTCTTTGTCATTATCAATGCCTTCGGTAAATACATGGTAACCCCCTTTTTCACCCTTGGAAATATCGGCTTTGCGAACGAGCCTGTTATCTTCCGGCATTATCATCCATTTTCCGGTTTCATCTGCCACGCGCATCATGGTTATGAGGTTATCTCCGTTTAAATCCTCAAACGGATCTTCATCAAAAGCATCGTCCCGGTCATCATTGGTAGAAACCGTGTTTACGTCACGTTCATACTTCAAATTAGCAAAATATTGCTCGGTTGCATCCGGGTTAATACGCGGGAGTACATAAAAAGTGGTGGTTTCTAATAATTCACGGATTTCATCGGAAGAAGAGTCTCTTAATAATTTTTCAGCAAAAGCTATCGCAAGTTCACTGCCGTAAATATGCGATCCTTTGACCCCACCAATTACAGCAACGGCCGGGTGATTTTCAACGTCTCCGCTGCCAATAGTTAACACCCAGATGTCCCTGCCATCGGTTGTTTTCGCTAATGACTGAAGGGAGGAGAGGTCTTCATAACCAGAAGTCAGTTGATTTAAACGGTTCGTTAAGTCATTAAAATTGCTATATAAATCTTGGGCTGATAACAAGTTCATTAAACCGAAAGTCCATATCAGAACCATTAACCCCGATCGCAGTATTTTGTTTTTCATAAAATGAAATGATTGTTCAGGTTGTTACTTTAGGATAGTAACTTACAGAATTGTGTAATTCAAAGGGCAAACTGTTAAAAATTAATAACAGAACCCCATTTTACTTTCAATCTTGGTTTTAACGGAATAGATGTTATTTTCTGAGCGGCTTTTAAAAACTGATAATATCTATATATGAAAAAGAAAATAGCAGCACTTATTGGAGTGGGAACCTTTCTTATTTTAGTCTCACAAGTGGCTTGGGCAGATGTTCAAGCTGCAGAGGCATCATCGGGAATAATTGGAAGCTGGGTAAGTATTCTACCTCCTTTAGTGGCTATTGCCATTGCTTTGGCATTCCGTCAGGTGCTTTTTGCCCTGTTTTTGGGTATTTGGATGGGGGCTTATTTGATTGGAGATTTAACCTTCACAGGCATTTTTGACAGCTTTTTTGAGGCATTGAGCGGATATATAGTGCCCGGAGTATCAGATCCTGACCGGATGAGCATTGTTGTTTTTTCTATTCTAATCGGGGGGATGGTAGGGATCATTACTGACAACGGGGGAACCCGCGGAGTAATTACAGCCATCACTCGCTTTGTACGGACTAAAGTTCAGGGGATGGTGGTGACGTCACTTATGGGTTTTATAGTGTTTTTTGATGACTATGCGAATACTATGGTGGTGGGGAATACCATGCGGCCGCTAACCGATAAACTGCGAATTTCTCGTGCAAAGCTGGCCTATTTGGTGGATGCTACAGCGGCACCTGTTGCTACCGTGGCTTTGGTGAGCACCTGGATTGGGGCTATGGTTGGTTTTATTGCAACCGCTCAGGCTGAAATGCCTGATTTTAACGAGGCGGCCTATTCAGTATTTATAAATTCACTTCCGTATAATTTTTATGCATTTTTCACAATTTTATTCGTGATTTTAATTGCCTATTCCGGACGCGATTTCGGAACCATGCTTAAAGCCAGAATCACGCTCTATAAAGCCAAGCACGATTCCAAATTGGATAAATACAATCTTTATAAAGACAAGATTGAAGAAGATGAGGAAAAGAAAAGTGAATCGCATTGGGCGAATGCAGCACTTCCTATTTTAACGTTGGTTTTTGGAACAATCATTGGTCTTTTTGTGACCGGTGAAGGAGACAATATCCAGGGAATCATTGAAACGGCAAATTCCTATGATGCGCTCCTATGGGGTTCTCTTGCCTCGGTAGTGGTGGCTGTTGCTATGACCCTTGGACAAAAACTTCTGGATGTGGAAAAAACACTGGAGGGTATGATGAACGGAATGCATGTGATGTTCGACGGGGTCCTCATTCTTGTTTTAGCCTGGGCATTGAGTGATGTAACCGTTGCCCTTGGAACAGCCGATTACCTGGTTTCAGTATTTGGGGAAACCCTGAATCCTTACTGGATGCCGGCTATTGTCCTGGTGCTTTCAGCACTCACGGCCTTTGCCACAGGATCGAGTTGGGGAACGATGGGAATTTTAATGCCGCTGGTGGTTCCTTTAGGCTGGGAAATTGGAAATGCTACCGGTATTCCGGCTGAAATGACTTTAGAAGTTATCTATGCAAGTGTAAGTGCGGTGCTGGCAGGATCGGTTTGGGGTGATCATTGCTCTCCTATCTCCGACACCACTATTTTGAGTTCAATTGCCACTCAGTGTGATCATGTGGAACACGTAAATACGCAGCTACCTTATGCCTTGATAGTTGGAGGGATCAGTATTTTGGCAATGATAAGTGCATTGGTACTGAACGTTTCAGTATGGATCATTTACCCGGCAGGAGTGGCGCTGATTATCGCTATTATCTACAAATTCGGTAAAATCCCTGATCCTGAAGAATACACACCGGAAGGGAAGGAAGCGGCAATTACAAGCCTGGATTAGATGCTTGATATTGAGTAATGGGCAATTCCTAACCGAGCGTTCCGCTGGAACGCGGTATTCTTGTTATATTTGTGGTACCCACCAAATCGTCCTAACGGAAGATATTTAATGAAAAGAAATGCTTCGTTTTGACAGGAACGCTTGGTGGGTCAGCAATAAATGATGGATTAAAGTCATGTTCCGTAGGAACATTTGGTGTTTTTCTAATGCAAAAACTGTATAACAGGCCCATAAGATTTAAAAGCAATGCACAGATTTTCTGCTTTTTATATTTAAAGAAACGTTATTGAATAACAAAAGAATTTTCGTCAAATAATTTGGCAGAACCCGGTTCAAAACTTCTTTCCGTAAAATCAATCTTTCCTTCCTTATCAATCAATAAAACCGTAGAACAACGGGAGCCGTAATTTTCTGTTTTAATAAAAATGGATGAAACAGCTTTTTCTAAATTCCTTGGGATGCCGGTCACGGGAAGATCATCCTCGGAAGCTCTGGTATCATCTCTCAACAATTCAAATAGCTTTGCTTTGTTAATTTCTTCTCGGGATATAATTTCCTCAAGTTGCCGGTTTGCTGCAGTGACTTTTGGCCAGGGGGTATCGAGCAGGGCATTGCTTATGCCATGGATTCCATCACTTATATTGGTTACTTTTTTATTTTGGTTAGAGTAGTGATAAAATCCTTTAGAATCCCACAGCAATAGGTTAAATCCATTGTATTCATCGGCTTTCTTGGTTATATCTTGTAGGTAATCCATACCAGATTTACCTGATTTCAAATAATCCAGCACCAGCTCTCCGCGTGAGGGGGGATCCTCTTTAATAATGGAAGGGTCTCTGTAGTTGGTCAGGGCACCCCATCGTCCATCTTTGTGAACCCCCAACCAAGTTCCGCCGCCTTTTAAATCTTTTCCTGCTAAAATCTCGGGGTGATTTTCGTCTGTCCAAAACTGGGCTTTGCGGGTGGGACGGCCATAAAATTCATCCCGATTTCCGGCTAAAATCAGATTATATTTGGGATGATTTTTATAAGCAAAAGTAATTAGACACATAAAAATTTATTCAATCCGGGTTTCGAAATTTCAATGAATCTAAGCATATTCGTGAAACCTATTCCAAGTTTTTCGTAGAGTACACCATGCAACTGAGTAAAAAACTCTTTAGGGACTTAATTATACTTCTATTCGGGCTCGCCGGTATAGGGTGGTTTTTCTATTCGTTTTCTCAATACCATCCTTTTTCCACCGGGAAGATTACTCAATCAAAAGATAAGATTATTGAAAAAGCAGATTCTGTTTTTCAAAGCTGGCAATATCAATCCTTAGAATTTTTTCCATCAACAAACTTCAGTCCTAATTCAGAGTTTATTGATACTGTTCAGGTAAAGTGGGGAAAAGGAGAATTCAAAAAAAAGATAGAAGAGTCCCAATTCCTTCAAAGACTCCCTTTGTTAAGCTGGGAAATCAGGGAATACACCAGTCAACCCGAATTAAGTGGTGTTCAGGTTAGGTTTGGATTGAATACCTCGGGGGAGGTCATAAGCTTTACAGCGAGTAACGAATTAATATCCCGACAGCGCCCTTTTAATCGGTATGCTGTGCGTTCTGTTTTTCAGAATCAGGTACAGAACTATGCAAGGGCCCTTGAGGACTCTTTGATCAGAGGACTTACCGATTATCAGCATTTAAATACTACCTCAACATCTGGTTCACATTCATCAGTTGTAATTGAACGGCTGAGGGAAATCCGGGGCAGTAAGGATGAAGAAGTTTATACCACGAATAACATCTGGGATCTCGTGGATTTTTATATCAATAGAACAGCATGGTCTGAATTTGACTTAAAGCAAGATACTGTCCAGCTTATAGATGAGGGAGGGATTCGATTTGCAAGAGCTGTTATGAGTGCCGAGGATTCGCTTACGGGAGTTGGCGTTGAACTCACCTTAGATGTGCTCCCTGCCGGTTCTCTTAAATCACTGGAATACGAACTGTATCCTAAGCTGGAGGCCGAAAGAGGTATTTACACAGAGGTATTGAAAAGCACAGCTCTTTTTGTGATGCTTGTTTTCGGGATGTGGCTGTTATTTGTATTCTACTTAAGGATTAAAGCTCGTGCCATTGATACCCAGCCCGCGATGATTATTGCTGTTCTGGCTGGTTTCATAATTCCCGGGGCCTGGATACTTCAGCTTGTGAATGAGCTTGGGTTGATGTATGGTTTATCCGGCGCCAATCAAATTATTAACAATGTAATGGGGTTAGCCGTATTAGGCGCTGTCAGCGCTATTGGCTTTTTCGTAATAACCGCAGTCAGTGACTCCATAACCAGGCAATATTGGCCATCTAAACTAAAAACATGGGATTTAGTACGAAGAGGCCTTTTTACAAATAAACCGGTGGGATGGGGTATTATTAACGCAATTGCCATTGCCGGGCTGCTATCGGGAATAGTGGGGATATTTTTTGCAGGGATTCCATCCTCTTATTTGTCTGCCGACATAGAATTTATTTCCGATAATTATTTTTTACCCTCTCTGGCTAATTTAATGGTGACTGCCAGCCTGGTTCTGATCATAGTAATTCCCATATATCTTATCTTGGGAAATCAGATTAAAGGAGTAATTAATCGTGATTGGGTTATTCCTATAATGAGTGCCTTGTTATTTTGTCTCCTTGATATTCTGCCCTTTAGTATTGAGCCTGATGCTTATAATCGTATGATGAACGCAACCCTTGGCCTTGTGCTTGGGTACTTCTATTTAAGACATGATTTTTTGACGATCGTTTTTGGCTTTTTCGTTTTCTTAAATTTGGTATCCACTTCAAAAGGATGGGTCATTGAGGGTTCTCCGGATGCAAACACCTTCTATCTGTTTATTTTGGTGTTGCTGAGTTTTTCAGTCTTGGGATTATATTTCATTGTGAAAGGTCGCGACAGGAAAGAATTGCCTGAGTATGTTCCGGCTTATATAGAAGAACAGGCAAAAGAACAACGCCTGAAGCAGGAGCTTTCTATTGCCAGGGTCGTGCAGCAAACATTTCTTCCATCTAAAATTCACCATCTGCCGGGAATAGATATTGCAGGAGTTTGTATTCCAGCACAGGAAACAGGGGGTGATTATTATGATATGATTTCTCTGGGGGAACAACGTACCGCTATTGCGATTGGAGATGTGAGTGGAAAAGGAATTCGCGCTGCTTTTTATATGACCTTCACCAAAGGAGTGCTCCACAGTTTAAGTGCATTGATTTTATCTCCCGTTGAACTATTAAATCAACTTAACCGCTTATTTAATGAAAATGCCACCCGTGGTACATTTATCTCTATGATTTATGGAATTCTGGAAGCAGATAAAAGAGTATTTACGTTTGCCCGTGCGGGGCATAACCCAATGTTAATTGTACGTAACAACGGTGATACCGAATGGCTTAAACCGGATGGCCTGGGGATTGGGGTTACAAAAGGTGATAAATTCCTAAAGCATACTCAGGAAGCCACATTAAAGCTTAAAGAAGGTGATGTAGTGATTCTTTATACCGATGGGATCACGGAAATGTTGAATTCCGGTAATCATTTTTATGGGGAGGAACGGCTAAAACGTTTGGTTAAAGGAGTGCGAAAAGCATCATCTGAAAAAATTCTGGAAATTATCATTGATGATGTAAATGAATTTAAAGGAATGGCCAAGCAACATGATGATATGACTCTGGTTATTATAAAAGCAGATGCTTCTGTCAATCAGTAAATAAAAAAATACCTTAATATCTTATTCGGCAATTCGTATCATTAGTGGAACTAACCAAACATTATATTTATGGGACTCAGCCAGTCTGTTGAAGATTACCTTAAAGCAATTTATATATTACAATCGGAGGGGAAATCTGCCACAACTACAAATATTGCAAAAGCACTCGACGTGTCTTCTGCTTCGGTGACGAATATGCTGAAGCGTTTAGCAAAAATGAATTTATTGGATCATGAATCCTATAAAGGAGCAAAGCTAACTTCGGCCGGCAACAAAATAGCACTCGAGGTATTGCGTCATCATCGGCTATTGGAGCTGTACTTAAAAGAAATAATGGGGTATTCCTGGGATGAAGTACATGATGAAGCTGAAAACCTTGAGCATCATATCTCTGAACAATTTGAAGATCGAATAGCTGAATTGTTAAACCATCCCACTCATGATCCCCATGGTGACCCCATTCCAACTAAAGATGGCATAATGCCGGAAATGGCACAGCTTTCCATTGCAGAAGCCGAAGTAAATACACCGTACATTATTGGCCGTGTTAAAGATCAGGATCCCAAGCTGCTCAGATACCTCGAGAAAATCGGGGTGATACCGGGAATGAAGATTGAAGTTCTGGAAAAAACACCGTTCAGCGGCCCCATAAAAGTAAAGCTTGAAGAAGATAATGAACAAGTATTAGGTCAGGCTGTAGCAAGCGAAGTGTTTTTGGTGGAAGTGGAAGAGTCAACCACGTAGGATAATCAAACAGGGCGAACTTCAATTCCCGCTTTTCCCATCCGGGCTTTTAGATCTTTGATTTCAATTTCCTTGAAATGGAATATGCTTGCCGCCAATACCGCATCTACATTAGCCAGTTGTATCGCATCAATACAATGCTGTATGGTTCCGGCTCCTCCGCTTGCAATTACCGGAATATTGACAACTTCATTTACTTTCTGAAGGATCTCGATATCAAAGCCACTTTTGGTTCCGTCACGATCCATGCTGGTTAATAAAATTTCACCGGCTCCCCGTTCTTCCACTTCCTTCATCCATTCCAGGGCATCCAGTCCGGTATCTTCTGTTCCGCCTTTGATGTATACATTCCAGCTGTCACCTTTCTTTTTGGCATCTACGGCAGCTACTATAGCCTGTGCTCCAAAAATAGCAGATGCTTCATTGATCAAATCGGGGTTTTTAACAATACTGCTGTTCAGGGAAACTTTATCAGCACCGGATTTTAATAACTCTTCGATTTCATCCACCGTTTTGATGCCGCCCCCAACGGTAAACGGGATATTAATTTCAGCGGCAATTCTTTTAACCAAATCAACCAGTGTTTTTCTCTTTTCCAGGGTGGCTGTTATATCCAGAAAAACAAGCTCGTCCGCACCTTCCTCACTGTATCGTTTGGCCAATTCAACCGGATCTCCGGCATCACGCAGCCCTTCAAAGTTCACGCCTTTTACAGTGCGTCCATTTTTAATATCGAGACAGGGGATAATTCTTTTAGTGAGCATGAGGTTGTTTGTATTCAGTAAAACCGATGAGGTTGCTTTGAAATAATTTTAAAAAGGAATATAGAAAATTATCTAAACGTGTTTTTCATTCAGGTAAAAAGAAAGGAATTTCAGCATTCCAGAAAATTGCTCACAATTTTATTGCTCGTATTTCATTTATTATGATACATTATCCAATAAACAGGAGAACATTATGAAAGGCAATCATTTACTGTTAATCATTTTTTCCATTCTTATTTATTTAACAGGGTGTACCAGTTCTGTGACCGGGCCTGATTTGAATGGAGAACTTCCAAGAGAATTGTCAAAAGTCGAGATGGAATTGGTGGAAAACGGGCAGTCTTTTAGCTTTAATATGTTCAAGAGCACCGTTTTGGGAGATGAGTCTGAGAATATTTTTATTTCGCCTCTTAGTATTTCTTTGGCGCTTGGTATGACTATGAATGGAGCACGTGGAGAAACCTATAATCAAATGCGTGAGACACTGGCTTTTCAGGGGCTTGATATGGAAGAGATTAATTCAGGCTACCAAACCTTAATCGAGCTGTTGATGAATGCGGATCCAAAAGTAAAAATGGAAATTGCCAATTCAGTTTGGAGCCGGCAAGGCTTTCCCATAGAAGAAGAATTCACGGATAACCTGGAGGAATATTTTAATGCTGAGGCTCGTGAGCTTGATTTCGATGATCCGGCTTCTGTCGATATTATTAATGATTGGGTTTCCGATAACACCAATGGTCTGATTGAACAAATTATTGAAGGAGGTATCCCCGCTGAAATGATTATGTACCTGATAAATGCCATTTATTTTAAAGGAGATTGGATGTATCAGTTTGATAAAGAAGATACGCAGGAAGGGCCTTTTTATCTGGAAAATGGAGAGCAGGTGATGGTAGATATGATGAGTCAAAAAAGAGATTTCAACACTCACTTTTCTGATAAAGTGCATATGATAGACTTGCCATATGGCGATAGCCTATTTAGCATGACTGTGATGATGCCTGCTGACGAGGGGACTATCTTGAATGAGTTCATCGAGCAGGATTTAACCAAAGAGAATTTTGATTCGTGGACTGCAAATTTATCAGGAAGTGAAATACCTCTCAGGTTTCCGAAATTTGAATTGGAGTATAAAGTGAAGTTAAATGACATTCTGATTTCTATGGGAATGGAGGATGCTTTTAACGGCAGTAAAGCTGATTTGACCGGTATCAATTCCAATGGAGGCTTATCTATCAGTGAGGTAAAGCATAAAACCTTTATAAAGGTGGATGAAGCAGGTACCGAGGCCGCTGCGGTAACTTCAGTGGCTATAGAAGTTACTTCTGCACCGCAAACATTTTCAGTGAACCGGCCTTTTGTGTTTGTGACACGAGAACAAAACAGCGGGGCCATTTTGTTTATGGGTAAAATTAATAACCCGGGTGTTTAGTTGTTAAAATTTGCCATGGCTTCTAACGAAATGCGGTTCTCGTAATAAGCCTTGCCAATAACCACGGCATCAATATCAGCTTTATCCAGTTTCTGCAGATCCTCCATAGAGGATACTCCGCCTGAAGCTATGATCCTGATCTGTGGGAAATCCTTCTTAAGGGAATTGTAAAGCTCGAAATTGGGCCCAGAGAGCGTTCCGTCTTTAGAAATATCTGTGCAAAGAACTTCTTGCAACCCGTGATCTATCATCCGGCTCAAAAAAGAATCCATAGATTCTTCTGCTGTCTCAAGCCACCCGGAGTAAGCAATTTTCCCATCTTTCAGGTCCATGCCGAGGATCATATTCCCGGGGTATTCTTCCAAAGACTTAAGCCAGTCTTTTTCATTTTTGATGGCCATGGAGCTGCAAATTACCTTTGAAAGACCGGCGTCCAATAGCATTTCTACATCATCAAAAACCCGGATTCCACCGCCGGTTTGGACGGAAATCCCAAGCTCCTTAATGATTTCTTTGATGTGTGGAAGATTTACAAACTTCCCTTCTTTGGCACCGTTCAGGTCAACCACATGAATATGATTAAATCCTGCTTCCTTAAATTTTTTCGCCTGATTGAGGGGGGATTTGTCGTAAACAGTAACTTCCTCATAGGAGCCTTTATGAAGGCGAACGGCTTGTCCGTTCAGGAGGTCGATAGCAGGAATAGTTTGCATAAGATCTTTTTTTTTGCTGCAAAGGTAGGGGTAAAGTGTTAGAGAATCATTAATCATTTAAAATCAGGAACAAATAAAAGCTTGGTGATGTTTGGTCGGAGTATTTATTAATGAAATTAATTAGATGAAAGACAAGGCATACATCCGGCTCAATAAGCTGACCAAAAGTTACCAAGAGGGAGACAAAACCCGGGCGGTATTGGACGATTTGGAATTATCTATAACGGAAGGAGAGTTGATTGTACTGCTTGGCCGGTCGGGTTCCGGGAAAAGTACTCTGCTAAATTTAGTAAGTGGAATAGACAAGCCTGATTCCGGAGCGGTAATAATAGGCGGGACCAATCTTGCTGAGCTCAATGAGAAAGAGCGTACTCTTTTCCGGCGTAAAAACATTGGCTTTGTGTTTCAGTCCTTCAACTTAATATCAACTCTTAACGCCTATGAAAACGTATTGCTTCCCCTAAAGCTAAAAGGCGTAACAGATGAAGAAACCCTAAGCAAAGCTGATCAGTTTTTACAAGATGTGGGACTAGGTGATCGGGGTGACAGTTACCCGGACCGGCTTTCCGGAGGAGAACAGCAACGGGTGGCTATTGCCCGTGCACTGGCTCACGAACCCATGTTAATTTTGGCTGATGAACCTACCGGTAATTTGGACTATGAAACCGGGAAGCAAATTCTCGACATCTTAGAAAATCTGGTTCGTAAAAATGGTCGCACCATTATTTTGGCTACGCACGACCGTGACATCTGCAAAATTGCGGACCGGGTGTTGGAGATTCGCGGTGGTAAGTTGACGGAAGTCGAAGATTCAGCTGTGCAATTATGAGCAATAACAACTCGAATCTACTTTGGCTTTCCAGTTTCAGGTTTTTGATTCGCCATCCCTGGCATTTTCTGCTTTCTATTTTGGGTGTAGCCCTCGGAGTTGCAGTCGTCATCTCCATTGATTTGTCGAACTCAAGTGCTAAAAAAGCTTTTTCTTTATCAACTGAAGCAGTGACAGGAAAGGCGACACATCAGGTTAGGGGAGCAGGTGAAAGCCTGGATGAAAAAGTGTACCGCGATATTAGAGTAAAAGCTAAAATCAGGCAATCAGCCCCTGTTGTAGAGGGCTATGCCCGCGTCGAAGGAATGAACCGAACTTTCCAGGTGCTGGGAGTAGACCCGATTGCTGAAGCTCCGTTCAGGGATTTTGCCAGTCAGGAGACCGGTATTGAATTATCAGAATTTATGAGCGGCGAAAATACGGGCTTAATTGCAGAGTCGGTGGCCCGGGAATTGGAAACCGAAATTGGAGATACATTGCAGTTGGTTGTGGGCGGAAAGGATTTTCAGCTCAAGCTCATTGGGCTCATTGAAGCCGGAAATGACCGAAGTCAGCAGGCGCTTGAAAGCTTGGTGGTAGTTGATGTCAGTACTGCTCAGCGTTTGTATAATATGCAGGGAATGTTAACCCGGATCGATCTGATCTTGCCGGAAAATGAAACCGATTCAGCAGAACAGAAGATAAAAGAATTTCTTCCTGAGGGAACCTCTATTGTCCGTTCCGATTCCCGCACAGAAACAGTTGCTCAAATGACCCGTGCTTTTGAGTTTAATCTTCAGGCCTTAAGCATGCTGGCGCTTTTAGTGGGGATGTTTTTGATCTATAATACCATGACTTTTTCTGTGGTTCAGCGTCGTCCGCTGATCGGCCGGCTTCGTGCTTTGGGGGTAACACGGAATGAGATTCTGATTACCATCCTCAAAGAAGCACTTTTGATTGGATTTTTAGGAACATTGATTGGCATTGTATCCGGTATTATCCTGGCCCAGGGATTGGTAAAGTTGGTTACACAGTCCATCAACGACCTGTATTTTGTACTGTCGGTGCAGGAACTATCCCTTGGGTTATTTCCGCTGGCCAAAGGAGCGGTGTTAGGAATTTTTGCCACGCTGATCGCTGCTTTTTGGCCGGCGCGAGAGGCTTCACAAGCCGAGGTTTCCACGGTATTGAGACGTTCCAGCAGCGAATCAAAAATAACCGGCCGAATTTTTCTTCTTTCAATTTTTGGGTTGCTGATTGGCTTAGCCGGAGTTGGCATTATAATGATTCCGGGTGGAGGAATTTTAGCCGGCTATTCCTCTCTTTTGTTCATGATCATTGGGTTTTCACTCATTATTCCACTTTTGATCGAGGGAATGGCAAAACTATTTCGCCCGATATTGGGAAAAATTAGCGGATTGATTGGAAAAATGGCCGTTCGGGGTATAGTAACGGAACTTAGCAGAACTTCCGTTGCTATCGCCGCATTAGTGGTAGCTGTAGCCGCAACTGTTGGAGTTGGGGTGATGGTGGACAGTTTCAGAACCACGGTGGTATCATGGCTGGAAGCTCAGCTTCAGGCGGATGTGTATGTACAGCCACCAAGTTCAGTGGCCCGAAAAGCAGATTCCGAACTGGAGCCCATGTTGGTCAATCTCCTTATAGAAACAGAGGGGGTGACTGAAGCACATACCGTTCGCAGTGTGGATGTCCGAACCAATAAAGGAACCGATAATTTAGTAGCGATTGACCAGGGAATTGCCGCTCAAACTACCTATGAGCTGAAAGAAAGCCGGAATAATTTCTGGCAACGGTATACCCGGGAAAATATCATTATGGTTTCTGAAGTATATGGTTATCGAAATAATGTGAGTTTGGGTGACTCACTTTTCATAGAAACGGATGAGGGAAAGGCCGGCTTCGAAATTCAGGCCATTAATTTTGATTACGCTTCGGATATTGGCACCATTACCATCAGTCGCCATATCTATGATCAGTATTTTGATGATGATGATGCAATTTCGGGGCTGGCATTGTATGCAGCCGACGGTGTGGAAGTGGATGAATTGATCGAGCGACTGAGGGAGCAATCAAATGGAATACAGGATGTTTTTATCCGTTCGAACCGTGGTTTGAGGGAAGCCTCCATCGAAATATTTGACCGTACCTTTACGGTAACAGTTGTGTTGAGAATGCTGGCTATTTTAGTGGCTTTTATAGGTGTTTTAAGCGCATTAATGGCACTTCAGTTAGAACGATCCAGAGAATTGGCAGTGCTCAGGGCAAATGGAATGACCCCCGGGCAGCTTTGGAATTATGTAATCACCCAAACAGGAGTGATGGGCGTGATGGCCGGAATTCTTTCGGTTCCGCTGGGAATATTGATGGCTTACATCCTTGTATATGTAATTAACCTGCGTTCATTCGGATGGACACTCCAGTTTGTTATACCATGGAGTGTGCTGCTTGAAGCTGTTTTCCTGGCAATAATTGCCGCTTTACTGGCCGGCTTGTACCCCTCCTGGAAGATGTCGAAAGCCAATCCTGCTGATGCATTACGGAATGAATGAGATATGTTGATGAAAAATTTATGATTAACCAGTGCAAGTGTTTCGCTTGTATAATATCAATTCAGGGATACTGAGATGATGAAAAAACTTTATTGGTATGTATTGGTACTTACATTTATTGCAGGAATCGTATGGCTGTGGCCGAAGCAGAAGCAAGAGATTCGTGCATCCGTTTCTGTAGCCGAAGCAATGGGTGGTGGAGATGATGAGGGATATTTACGGGCAACAGGGCCGAGAGAGTTTGTTTTCCCGGAAGATCACGGCCCACACCCGGGTTTTCGGACGGAATGGTGGTATTACACCGGAAATGTGTTCACGGAAAACGGACGACAGTTTGGCTATCAGTTTACCATTTTTCGAAATCAAATCAGTCCGCCAGAAAGTACTGCTAAAGGAGAAGCATATAGCCAAGACTGGAACACCAACCAGCTTTACTTAGGTCATTTTGCCATTTCTGATGTTGAAAATGAAGAACATGTATTTGAAGAACGATACAGCAGAGGTGCTGTCGGCTTGGCCGGCGCCCAGACGGAACCCTATCGAATTTGGCTGGAAGATTGGGAGATTGAGCGCATCACATCGGAAATTACCGACGGCAAAAATTTTCCGGTACGAGTTAGGGCAATGATGGAAGACGGTGATTCTATTGAACTGGACATCACTCCGGCAAAACCATTGGTGCTTCAAGGAGAAGAAGGCTACGACAAAAAAGGTGCTGAAGAAGGAAATGCTTCCTACTATTTAGCCTTCACCCGAATGGAAACGAAAGGAGTGATCACAAAAGACGGGCAGGAATATCCGGTTTCTGGGTTAAGCTGGATGGATCACGAGTGGAGCACCTCGGCCCTGGATGAAAATCAGGAGGGCTGGGATTGGTTTTCCATTCAGTTATCCAACGGCTACGATCTGATGTATTATCAATTAAGAAACAGTGATGGTTCGGTCAGTGCTTTTACTATAGGTTCGCTTATCGATCCGGATGGAAATAAAACGACGATCAATCCGCAAGATGTGAAGTTAGAGGTGCTGGATACCTGGGAAAGCCCACACAGCCGATCCATTTATCCTTCGCGATGGAATATGAAGATTCCAAGGTTTGATTTGGAATTAGAGTTGGCTACACTTTTTCCGGATCAGGAAATGGATGTCTCGGTACGATATTTTGAAGGCACATTGGGGATCTCAGGCGAAATGGACGGGCAGGAAATCACTGGAAATGGTTTTATTGAGATGACGGGTTATGAGCAGGATTAGGTACAAGGATCAAGGTGAAAGTAACAAGTGTAAGAACCTTTCACTTTTATCTTTTCACCTTACACTCAAAAACCCAATGTTAATTTTCAGAAAACACGTTGTTTGGGTGGGATAAATTGGAGAACTTCACACCTGCAAAACGCAAACAGGATTTTAATTGAGCATGGCTGATATCAAAACGATTACACAAAAGGATTACGAATTTCTGGTGGAACTGGAAGAATTGATCTATGACCGAAAAGAAGAGATGCCGGATGGTTCTTATACCACCTCCATGTTCAAAAAAGGAATTGATAAGATCGCTCAGAAGGTCGGGGAAGAAGCAGTTGAAACGGTGATTGCTTCAAAAAATAATAAGGACAAAGAGACTATCAACGAAGCGGCGGATCTGATTTTCCACCTGATGTTGCTGCTTGCCGAAAAAGAAATCCCCCTGCATAAAGTGATAAAAAAGCTCCGAAAACGGCACAGCAAAGGCACGCATAAGCATATTGGAGAATAGTTGTTAGTTATTCGTTAATGGTTACTGGCTGTATTTTCTAAAGATGATATACCAAATAACTGTTTCACAAATAACCAATAACCATATTTTAACAGCTCCAACCTTCTTTGTATCTTTCTTGCTTAAGTGAGACGCACCATATCCTGTTTAATTCATGAATAATATTCGAAATTTTTGCATCATTGCCCATATTGACCATGGGAAATCAACATTGGCAGATC
This sequence comes from Gracilimonas sp., assembly GCF_014762685.1. NCBI lineage: Bacteria > Pseudomonadati > Balneolota > Balneolia > Balneolales > Balneolaceae > Gracilimonas > Gracilimonas sp. The sequence goes on along the minus strand of NZ_JABURM010000008.1, from coordinate 165,703 downwards.
GTTTGCTTCAGCTTACCGGTTCCATCAGTGAACGGGATATGAAGGAGCAGATGCTGGACGATATGGAATTGGAGCGTGAACGCGGCATTACCATCAAGAGTCACGCGATCCGTATGGATTATAAGCGTCCCAATGGTGAGGAGTATATTTTTAATCTCATAGATACTCCGGGTCATGTGGATTTTGCGTATGAAGTTTCCCGGGCCCTGAAAGCTTGTGAAGGAGCACTCTTAATTGTAGATGCCGCCCAGGGAATTGAAGCTCAGACCATTTCAAACCTGTATCAGGCTATCGATCAAAACCTTGAGATTATTCCGGTATTGAATAAGATTGATTTACCCGGCGCAGACCCTGAAGGTATCGGACAGCAAATTGTAGATTTAATCGGCTGTGATTATGAAGAAATTTTACACGTTTCAGGAAAAACCGGGGAAGGGGTTAAGGAATTACTTGAGGCAATTGTAGAACGAGTTCCCGGCCCAAAAAGGGAAGAAGACAAACCCCTTCGCGCTCTTATTTTTGATTCGATTTTCAATACCTATCGTGGTTCTGTTGCCTATGTACGCGTTATGGAAGGAGTATTGAGAAAAGGGGATTTGTTCAAATTCATGGCCAATAAAGAAGAATATTACGCTGAAGAAATTGGCTACTTGAAGATGAAAAAAGAGCCGACTAAAGAATTAAGAGCCGGTGAAGTTGGATACGTGATCGGAAGCGTGAAATCGCTGCAGGATGTGCGTGTTGGCGATACCATTACCAAAGTAGACAATCCTGCCGAAACACCGATTCCGGGTTATCAGGAAGCAAAGCCCATGGTGTTCAGCGGGATTTTTCCAACGGATTCGGATGATTTTGAAGACCTTCGTGCGGCCCTCGAAAAACTTCAGCTGAATGATGCTTCATTATCCTATGAGCCGGAAACTTCCAAAGCACTTGGTTTTGGGTTTCGTGCCGGTTTCCTTGGGTTACTCCACATGGAAATTGTGCAAGAGCGACTCGACCGTGAATTTGATATCGACATTATAACAACGGTTCCCAATGTTCAGTACGAAGTTGAACTTGAAGACGGCGGACGCATTGAAGTTGACAACCCCAGTCAAATGCCGGAAGTGGGAGATATTGACGCCATATATGAACCTTATATAAAAGCGAGTATTATTACGCCGGCTGATTATATTGGCCCAATTATGAAATTATGCCAGGATCGGAGAGGGATTTATGTAAATCAGCTGTTTATGCAGAATAATCGGGTTGAAATTACGTATGAACTACCGATGGCGGAAGTTGTATTTGATTTTTACGACCGCCTTAAATCAGGAACGCGAGGATATGCGTCCCTGGATTATGAATTTATTGAATACCGAAAAGGTGATTTAGTTCGTTTAGACATCATGCTGAACGGCGATCAGGTAGATGCACTGTCAAGTATTACCCATCGTGACAAGGCTTATTACCTTGGTCGGAAAGTTTGTGCAAAATTGAAGGAACTTATTCCTCAGCAGCAGTTTGAAGTAGCTGTACAGGCAGCTATCGGAAGCAGGATTATAGCCCGTGACACGGTTCGTGCCATGCGTAAGGATGTTACGGCCAAATGTTATGGCGGTGATATTTCGCGGAAACGAAAACTGCTCGAAAAACAAAAAGAAGGTAAGAAAAGAATGAAACAGGTAGGAACGGTTGAAATACCTCAGGAAGCATTCCTTGCCGTACTATCTATGGATGAAGACGACAGGTAAAAAACTATGCAGCAATTAACAAAACGAATACTTTTCTTTTTTATCATGATGGTGATGATTTCAACTGCCGCACAGGCGCAGTTTGAAGAGCCCGTGATTAAAAAAGTTGAACATGAAGACCGGGCTAAATTTCAGTCTCAATTTTCTGATATTAAATGGACGGGACAGGGATTCCGGTACAATGAGTTAGACAGAATGCCGGCTATTGAAATCCGGGCGGTATTGCAAAGTGCCTATGGGGATCCCACGCAAACCGTGGAAGACATCATTAAAAAAGACGGGTATCTGCGGGATGGAAAATCCATTCAGTTTGAATATTGGTTTATCATTGACGGCTATATACCGATGATGGTGTTGGATTTGGAAGGCCCATTTGACAATGGATTGGTATATGTTGGGGCCAGCCGCTATGTGGATTTAATGCCACAGGTAAAACGCACCCTTACTAAAGAGTTAAGGGAAGCGTCTCCTAAGGAATATGTTGATTATTTTTACTCACCGGAACGCGAGCAATGGTTTAAAGTATCTTATGCGTCCGGCGAATACAAGAAAGAGGAAATAAAACAACCCTCGCATATAAAACTTAAATAAACGTGAATCTTGGAAGAAAATAAAAATCCCGATGAGCAGGGAATCAGCTCATATTGGAAAAGAAAGAAGGACAAAGCAGAGGAAGAAAATAAAAAGGCAAAATCATGGCTTCGGGAATGGATTGATGCCATTGTTTTTGCTTTTATAGCTGCCGCTATTCTTCGCGCATTTCTTTTTGGCTCCTATAAGATCCCGACACCGTCGATGGAAAAAACCTTAATGACCGGTGATCTTCTAATTGTCTCTAACATTACCTATGGACCAAGAACTCCGATGGGACTTTGTGTGCCTTTTTTACAAGGATGGTGTGTTCCGGGTGTTCAGCTACCGTGGACGCGTTTACCCGGCCTTCGTGATATAGAACGCAATGATATTTTTGTGTTTAATGTACCCTGGGAAGTTAAGCCTGTTTCACAAAAAACCAATTATATCAAACGGGCAGCAGCTATTGCCGGTGATACGATCTCCATAAAAGATAAAACCTTGTATATAAATGGCGAGGTAGAAAAATCGCATGAGGGCGTACAGCATCATTATGTTTTGCGAATGGCTGACCGGGTACGCTTAAGCAGTGCAAAAATGGAATCGGTTGGTGGAGAGCTGATCGGTTATAACAACCAGGACACTTATATCGTGAATATGACGAAAGATGTGGCTGAAACGGTAAATAATTGGGCTGAAGTTGACACCATGTATTTAAATGTGATGCCGGAAGGAAGGGTGGATCGTAATTACGTTCAAAGTGCAGGTGACTTTTCCAAGGCTTTCAATAACTCCGATCAGCTTCCGGAAATTGTAGTACCGTTTGAAGGTCAGGAAATTGAGATAACCAGTGAGAATTGGTACGTATATAAAGACATTATTGAAAGATATGAGCGTAATGAATTGCGACGAGAAGGGGATTCAATTTTTATCAATGGCGAAGAGACCAATACCTATACCATAAAGCAAAACTATTATTTTGGCATGGGGGATAACAGGGACAACAGTCAGGATTCCCGGTTTTGGGGATTTGTACCCGAAGATCATGTTATTGGAAAGGCATCGCTGGTCTGGTTCTCAACGGATAACTTTGTTCCTCGTTTCGATCGCATCTTCACAGTAATTAAGTAGGACTCAGAAGTCAGGACTCAGTAACTTCTGAATTCTGACTACTCTTCTTTCGCCATGGTTTTTCCTTTGGGTGCTCCTTCCCGAATGGCAAGCTGCCCACACCCGGCATCAATATCATCTCCGCGGCTTCTGCGGACGGTAGCTCTTACATCATTCTTGATGAGTTCACGCATAAAGTTATCTAAGCGTTCTTCGCGAGCTCTTTTAAGCTCCACACCGGCCACGTTATTATACATGATGATGTTTACCTTACTGGGGGCCCACTTTACAATTTTAGCAAGATCCCGGGCATCCTGAGGACTGTCATTGAAATTATCAAAAAGCAGATATTCGTAGGTAAGCGGTTTTTCGGTCACTCTGTAATAATGCCTGACGGCTTCTTCCAGGCTTTCCAGGTTCATGGAAGCATTGATAGGCATGATTTTATCCCGCTTCTCATCGGTAGGGGCGTGAAGAGAAATTGCCAGATTAAATTCTTCTTCGTCATCCGCCAGTTTCTTGATTTGTTTTGTCAGTCCAACTGTGGAAACGGTAATACGTTTAGGTGAAAGTTCTATACTGAGCGGATCAGAAATAATATGAGCTGAATTTACAATGGCTTTGTAGTTATGAAGAGGTTCCCCCATTCCCATGTACACAATATTGGTGATCTTCTTGCCGTATTTTTCTTCCGCAATATCGTTGATATACTGAACCTGATCTACAATTTCCCCGTGGGTTAGATTTCGGAAAAGCCCCATTTTACCGGTGGCACAAAAAGCACAGCCGAATACACACCCAACTTGTGAGGAAACACAAACCGTTAACCGGTGCGCCGCACCATCTTCAAAAAAATCCGGGATAAGGACAGCCTCAATTTTGTATTCTTCTTCCGGATCATTCAGCTGAAATAAAAACTTTATGGTTCCATCTTTAGACTCTTGTTGCTGAACCGGCTTAATCCTGTTTACCGTAGCAATTTCTCTTAATTGATCTCTCAGGTCTTTGGAGAGATTGGTCATATCTCCAAAATCAGCAACACCTTTTTGATACATCCATTGGAAGAGCTGGTCGGCACGAAAGCTTTGCAATCCCAGTTCTGAACAAAAATGGGCTAATTCGTCTTTGGTGAGAGCTTTGAGGTCGGTTTTTTGAGTCGTTTCGGTAATATCCATAGGAAATAAAGATACGCAATAATCGCTCGAACATCGAATGAACTATAGAACTCAACTTGATTAGTTTAAAACCATAGAATGCGTTCAACAGTATCTAAATATTTAAATCACCGAAGCAGGTCTTTGCAACTAAGTAATTTCGGGATGCCCATAGGTTTTTAATTACTGAAGGTATAAAGGAAGAGTATCTTGTAATTAGTTGCCTTTCTGATTTCCTTCTTTTCTTTTATTGTGTTCTTTAAAGAAGGTGTTGAGCATCATTTTCTCAAACTTAGCTTGTTGCTCCTCATTCAAGAGCTCTTTTATTTCAGTCATATGGCTATAGAGCAATCCTTCGATATTTTCATACTGACCTGTGAGCAGGTTTAATACTGAATCTCTTTTTGTCTGGTCACCGGCATCATCACTCATTACAAATTTAAAATAAGCTCTTCGATGTTGATCAAGGCTGTCTCTGAACGACCGTATTTCCCGATAATGCTCCCGGCGAAGTTCAACAATGGTTTCCGCTTGTTGATCAGTTATATCAAGTTGATCTTTCATGTATTCTTGAATTGACCCGCGATCATGTTTCTGGTTACGATGTTTCCTCCAATCTTTGCCATCTGGCTGGTTTATCCAGATCGTGATCAAAGTGGCGGCATTTAGCAAGATCATAACGATCAATCCGGTTAGTGCCCATTTATATTTTTTTGTGGTTTCCATATTATTCTTCTTCAAAGGTTTCGTAGTAACTTATGTCAAGTACCTGATAATCAGATGCTAATTCTTCCACCCATTCCTGTTGTTCGGGTACTTCTCCGTCTCCGACATTTAAACGCTGATATTGAGAAATTGAAATTAAATTCAGTGATACAATTAAAAGCACCGCGGCTACCCCAAAAGCAAAGCCAAACTCCATAGACTCTTTGGGTTCAAATTGCATCTTATTTCGGTATTCAAGTTTTGTAACCAAACGGCTGTAAAAAAACGGATCAGTTTGAGCTCGTTCAATTTCGTCCAGCGATTGCATGGTTTTTTCGACTTCGCGATTTGTTTGTTTTTTTGTGCTCATGATTTAGTCCAGTTCATTTTGTTGGTAATAACTGTATAACTGCTTCTTCAGGTTTTCCTTTGCCCGATATATAAGCGATTCTACCGCAGGGAGGTTTAACTCCATAACGTCAGCTACTTCCTGGTAGCTCAACCCTTCAACTTTTTGCAAAGTGAAGGCCACGCGTTGTTTTTCTGTTAATTTTTCAATTTCCCGAAATAAAATTTTAGCCCGTTCTTTATTCTCAAGCTGAAGTCCGGGATGCATGAATTCAGATTCATCAGCTGCTTCATCCGGTTCACTGAACATCGAACTCAAGGCCTCGAAAAATGCCGATCGCTTCTTTCTCTTTCGATATCGAATTAACTCCAGAGATTTAGTAACTGCTATTCGATATATCCATGTGGAAAGCGAAGCATCTTCTCTAAAATCGCCAATAGAATCAAATACCTGTATAAATACATCCTGGGCAGTATCTTCAGCATCGTGCGGGTTGCGCAAAAAACCCAGACAGGTGTTATAAACCTGATCTTTATGCTCTTCTACCAATTGTTTAAAAGCCGCTTCTTCTCCATTTTCAAGCCGCTGTATAAAACCCGGTTCTTCGATTTTTTTCGCTTTTATATGTTTTAAAGTGACAGTTTGAGGATACATTATACTAACCGCAGGGTTTAAATAAAATGCAGGAATTTTACTTCCTGCATTTTGATTTCTAGCTACTTATTTATTCCTCGTTTATGCTGTCTTCGTAAGGAATTTTGTTGGAAACTGTCAAATTTTATGCGTTGTTCTTCGGTCAATAATTCACGTATTTGACGGCGGTGAGAAGTTCGCATAGTTAGCATTGCTGCTCTTATTTCGCTGATCTCTTCAATGACTTCGTTTACAGCTTTTTCATCATAACTTTCAGAAGTGGTAAGAGTTCGTAATCTTGCATTTTTCTCTCGCAAGGTATTTCGAAGGGGCAACATGCTTTTTTGGCCATTCAGGTGAATGGTTTCGATTTGCTCGCTTTGTTCTTCATTCAAGTCAAGCATATTCATCATCCGTTGATGCTGATTACCCTGATTTGAACGCATTTTTTGCATTTGTGTTTGTCGGTCGCCGCGCAGCCTGTCAGGATTATTTAATCGTTGTTGTGCTGATGCGTTTACGGACAATGCAAAAACCAAAGCTGTAAGAACAGATAATTTTAAGATTGATTTCATGGGAAAGCTCCACAACTAAGTTGGTGTTCATTTACTTAGATGCCGGATAATGAAAAAACCTTCGAAGGTATAAATTAACAATCAGAAATAGATGATTTGCCGTTCAGTTCATCTTTTAACTCTTTCCAGTTTGGCAGGAACCGACTCATAAAATAATAGAAGCGCTTATTATGAAGTCGTTCCAGTAAATGCACCATTTCATGAATTACTACATATTCCAGTAGCTCCGGCCGTTTTTTGGCTAATTCCAGGTTCAGCCAAATTCTTTGAGCCCGGATATTGCATGTCCCCCAACGGGTTTTCATTAACTTTACTCCGAATTCTTTTACTGAAACCCCCATGGGTGTTTCCCATTTTTCGATCAATTCCGGAATTTCGGTCTTTAACGCAGTTCTATACCACTCATTTAATACGGAAGCTTTTTTGGATGCCGTAGAACCGGGCCGTACCTGCAGTATCAGTACTTCATCATCAATAACAGAAACATTGGGAGGTTTATTCCTCTCTATGACTTTAAGACTATATTCCTTTCCCCGAAAGAGGTGTTTTTCTCCGGAGATATATCTTAGAGGTTCGCGGGCCGTTTTGTTCTGATAGTTGGAAAGATGTTTTTTAATCCAGGGAAGCTTGTGGTGTATGAATTGGATAACTTTTTTTTCAGGAATTCGCCGGGGAACGGAAATCCGTATTTGCTGTTCCGCAGGATAAACTCTGAGGTTCAGGTTTTTAACATTTTTGCGCAGAACCTCAACCTGTAATCCTGAGATATGTAAATGGCTGGTGCTAAATGTTTTTTTACGCGCCATTAAGATGCTGTCTTATTCTTCATAATAAGCTTTTGCTGCAGTAAGCAAAACTTCACCGTTTATGCGTTCTTTATAATTTGGGTTCACGTAATTGAATTTTACGATACCGTCAGTATTTACAATATATACGGCAGGGGCGGGGAGTAAATGATGATCATGTCCCGAATCGCCTTCAAGATCAAGGCCTATGCTCTTATATCGAGCTACCGTTTCCTGATCCACTTTAAAAGCTAATCCAAAAGCTTTGCTTGCAGTCATGGGGCTATCTGAAAGTAGGGTGTAGTTTAACTCAATGTTCTGTAGGGTAGCTTTGAGTTTCTCAGGTTTATCAGGGCTAATCGCTAAGATTTGGTAACCTATTTCATAGAGCTCATCCTCTATTTTATGCAGATCCGCAAGATGCCGGCTGCAATAAGGGCACCATCCGCCACGATAAAAAATGAGAATTGAAGGCTGTTTTGCAACTTCAGTTCGGAGGCTGAGCGTTTCACCGTTAATATTTTTAAGAGAGACGTCCGGAATTTCCGAGCTTATCAAGAGGGGGGTAACTTTATCGGCACTTGGAGCCACTTGTTGCCCCAACAGAAGTTGAAAAGGAAGCACGGTTAAAACAAACAACAACAGCAGTAGCTTAGACAAATACCGCATAATAAAGGAGTTAAAATATTAATATTTATTGTTGGCGGGGACCGATAAAAAATTCAGAATAATTATTTGGGATCATATCATATAACCTCAATCGGAATAAAAAAGAAGTTATCAATAAATAATATATATAGGAATTTGGCTGAAGCCGGGTAAAAATGGCTAAAATCTCGGATTTACTACATTACTATAGATTGATCCAAAGTTAAATGAGAACCCCACTGAACCGCCATAATTATATGAAGTAGCCTGTTGTTTTAGATTAAGCAAGCGTTCCTCTTCAGTTAATTCTCCGGCCGGCAGGCTAATCTGGTCATTAATCAGTGAATATCGCCCGGAAAAGAAAATGGATAATCCCCGGGCTACTCTCATATTTACCCTAAACCCCATGTTTACGCGGTTTTTGCTTAAATCATGGACATAAGTTCCTGCATTCATCCAGCCAAAAACTCCACCCCATGGCTGAGTAAAGTCGGCTCGAATGTTAAGTTCATTTCTCCACAGAAACTCATTTTTTTTATTAAGAATGGTGACTTCAGTATAGTCATAATACGAACCAAGTACGCCCAGCCTAAAAGTTACTTCTCTCCGATTATGTTCTCTGTAAGGGAATAAACTGTATTCAATGGAGGGTGTTGCGCCAACACTCAGGTTTATATTATCCTGAGATGAGGAACGCACCCGTGCATACCCGCCAATAGTCCAATGCTGATTTATACTTCGGGCAACTAATGAAGTAAAGTTTTGATTCTCAGTTATAAAAATATCTTTAGTGGTGCCGGTTTCAGTTTCTTTTCTGAAAACTTGCCGGTTATAATTTTGGCGATATTCAAACCTTACTTTCAGTTCATCAGTTATCCTGCTTGCATCAAAATTTCCTCCAAGCCTGAAATTACCTTTTGATTGTTCCCCGCTGAAACTTGTACTCAGTCCTATTTCAAATATCCAGCTATTCCAGGGATCTGTATTGTCTACTTCATCTGAGCCTTCATTTAAAGTTCCGGAAAAGTTTACGTTTAAATCAGATAATACATCTCTGTCCGCAAGAAAATAGATAAGGCCGAGTTTAACATGCCTCACCAATTTGCGGCGCATCATGTCATTGGTATCAGAATTTGGGCTTATGAATTTTAAGATATGAGACTTATTTGAGATGTGTCCCAACCCGATAAAGTTTAGGGTATGTTCCCAGCCCCCACTTCCGGTTTGTTGCAGTGTTACAAGTAAATGAACTTCTGCATCTGTCTGATCTCTTACAAAATTTATGAAGTTTACTTCAGAGCGTACGTAACTTCCGTTACAACCGCGGCAATCCAAAAAAACATTTATTGTTTGTTTTGTTTCTTCACGGTCAGATTGTGCGTAGAGAAGTGAAGAAGGGAATAAAAATAATAGAAATAAAAGGCGTTTGATGTACAATGTCCGACCAATAGAACGTTAATATTTAATTCCTGCAACTTACGAAAGCTGAAGATTAAGCTTTGCAAAAAAAGCTAAAAATCTTTTAGGATTAATCTTTACGAACGATCAATAGTTAATTTTAGAAGATCGACTTTGCAAGAGACGCCTTACTTTTTAATTACTGCTTAAGGTTTTTTAGATGCTCGTTTAAGTATTCCGTATATGTTTGGTAAAGCAATAAATAACTTGAACTGTTGTAGGCTACCCCATGGGTGCCGGGAGGATAGATTCTCAGGTCGGCATCATGGCCTTCATCGGTGAGTGCTTTTATAAGCTGCATGGTATTTTGCATATGTACGTTTTCATCCATGGAGGAATGAGCAATGAACATTTTACCCTGGAGTTTTGCAGCATGGGTGGTTACTGCGCTTTGGGCGTAACCTTCCTCATTTTCTTCTAAAAGCCCCATATATCGTTCAGTGTAAATGGTATCATATAATCTCCAGTCGGTTACAGGAGCTCCTACTATGGCTACTTTGAATACATTGGGATGAGTTAAGATCGCAAAACTACTCATATACCCGCCATAACTGTGGCCGCGAATACCCACTCTGTCTCCGTCTATCCATTCGTACTCATCAACCAGATAATTGGCGGTTTCAGCAAAATCATGTGCTTCCCAATGACCGAGATTTTCATACACAATTTTTTCAAAACCATGCCCATAGCCACCGCTTCCGCGATTGTTTACATTTACAGTCACATAGCCTTCTTGTGCAAGCCATTGAGTCCAGCCGCTGCTTTCCCAGGAATTGTAGACTCCCTGGGCTCCGGGTCCCCCATAAATGTTAAAGAGCAGGGGATAAGACTGGTTAGGATCGAAGTCGATAGGTTTGATGATGGAACCGTCCAGCTGTTGTCCGTCTGAAGTGGTAAATGAAAAAAGTTCTTTTGGGGCATAAACTTTCTTTTTGATGTACTCCGATACAGCAGCATTATCCTCCAGTTTATTCAGTAATTCATTGGCAGTAGACCAAAGTTCAACTTGACGCGGAGTATCTATACTTGAATATCGATCAATGTAAAACAAGCCATTATCTCCCATTGAAATAGAGTGGGTTCCGGGTTCAGAAGTGTGTTTTCCTTTTTGTGATCCGTCAAATTTAATGGAATATAAATGGCGCTCCAGCGGACTTTCCTCTGTTGAAGAGTAATAAATAAACTCCGAAGAGGAATTAATAGCATGGATGTTGGTCACCTCCCAGTCACCTTCAGTAACCTGATTCATGAGTTCACCGGAATAATTATATCTGTAGATATGATTAAATCCATCCCGTTCTGAAACCCAGAAAAATTGTTCTAGATCCTCAGGGAAAAAGAAATAGTGATTGACCCCGGCAAAGAAATCAAATACATCGATCCAGCCGTCTTCGTTTTTTTCTTCCATAATGAGGGTTCCCTTTCCTGAGGTTACATCAAAGAAATGAAGTTGCAGATGATTTTGCGGCCGGTTCAACCAAACGACAGCCAGATTTCCGGGTTTACTTGTCCAGTAAAATCTTGGTACGTATCCATCTTTGAGATCCAGATCCATCCATGTATTTTTTCCGGTTTCAACATTTACGGTTCCAATCTTAATCCCGGGATTATCCTGTCCGACTTTTGGATACGGAATTTGAACATACTCAGGATAGGTACCGGAATAATCAGTAGATACAAAAAGTTCAACATCGCGCTCGTCAGTTTGCCAGTAGGCAATATATTTGCTGTCGTGCGACCAGCCCCATGCCTGGGCAAGCCCGAATTCTTCTTCATAGACCCATCCAAAACGCCCGTTATAAAAGTTTTCAGCGCCGGAGTCAGTTAGCCGGGTTTCCTTTTGTTCATCCAGATCAAATACAAAGAGATCCCCTTCGCGTTCATATCCAACTTTAGATCCGTCAGGCGACAGTTGGGCGGTCATGGCATCTTTTACCAGTACTTTCAGCTCGCCGGTTTCCACTTCATAATAATAGTAGTCGGAAATTCCTGAACGGCGATAGATAGGGCGGAAATTTGACTGAAATACGATGAACCGGGAGTCATCGGTCCACTGGAAGGAGTTGTATTGAAATGTCTCTTCGGTGCCGGGTGTGTTAAAGTCAGAGTTCACAAATATAAGCTGATCTTCTTCCGTGGCCGGATTGTAGGAGCGGATTTCTGAGGCTCGGGTCTCAGAGTTTTGTTGCGTATATGAATATTGATTTCCATCATTAATCCATACTACGTTACCCGGCCCGCTATTACCGCTGAGTTGCCTTCCTGCATATAATGCCTCTTCAAAACTGGCATATTTGCTTTTTTCCTGGGCATGGATGTTTGTGCTAAGGGCTGTGATTGTCAGAAACAGAAGTGACAAAATGGAGATTTGGGATATTCTTTTCATAATCTTTCAGGAATGAGTTGCTCAGTGATAATATAATGTGGTGAACGAATGAGTACCGAATTTAGTAACAGCTTTGATGATAAAAAATTGAGCAACTAAAATCTGTATTTAGTGACCAATCGGAATTTGAAAGGCGCTCATGGCTAAAATTGCCAGCGTGACCCAAAGCCCGACTTTTTTGCTTCACATTTTTCAAGGGCCTCGGGGATTAGGTTATTAAACACCACCCAGATTATGGCCCATATACCTAATCCCATGGTTACCACTGTTCAGGGTAAAAAACTTAAAACAGTTTGGGAAAATTTAAGAGTTCTTCAATAGTCTCAAACCATTCAAGACAACTAACAGAGTACTTCCCTCATGTCCAATCACTCCAAGTGTCATGGGCAATTCGAAAAGGAAAACAGAGCTTACCAGCATAGCGATCACAGCCAGGCTGAAAATGATATTTTGCCATACCACCGTTTTTGCACGCCGGGCCAGTCGGATCATATATGGAAGTTTGGTAAGGTCGTCTGACATTAATACCACATCGGCAGTTTCTAAAGCCACATCGGTTCCGGCTGCTCCCATAGCTATTCCCAAATGACTTGCGGCAAGTGCCGGGGCATCATTAACGCCATCTCCAATCATAGCAACTGCTTTTTTTTGAGATAGCTTTTCGATAAGCTCAACCTTTTGATCCGGCAGCAGTCCGGCATGATAGTTTGAAATATTAAGTTGTTCGGCTACATTTTTAGCTACATTCAATGAATCTCCGGTAAGGATGGTGATGTCAACAATGCCCAAATCCGCAAGTTCAAGTAAAGTAGAGGCAGCTTGCTCTCGAATCTGATCAGCTAAAGCCATCGCTCCGATTATTGAATCATTTTTTGCCACATAAATCACAGTTTTACCCTGATCCCTGAATTTTTCTAATGTACGGTTAAAGTCATCCGGCTGATCTTTAAGGATTTCTTCAAATAAATACCGGTTACCTATCTTCAGCACTGCACCATTTACTTTTGCAGAGATTCCTTTCCCGATGATAGCTTGTACATCTTCAGCTCTTATAAGATCGATCTTTCTTTTCCTGGCCTCATTCACGATGGCTTCGGCAAGATGGTGTTCAGAATGTTCTTCAGCTGATGCAGCAAGGCAAAGTAGTTCGTTTTCCGATCCTGAAATTGAAATTATTTCAGTAACAGCCGGTTTTCCTTTTGTCAGCGTTCCTGTTTTATCGAATGCAATAGCCTGGATTTCAGCAGCTTGTTCCAGGTGTGCTCCTCCTTTAAAAAGAATACCGGAACGAGCTGCATTTGCTATGGCAGAAAGAATACTGGCCGGGGTAGAAATGATCAAAGCACAGGGGGAGGCTACCACCAGAACAGTCATGGCCCTGTAAAAAACGGGGTCAAAAGGCTGATCCAATATATAATAGGGAACGAGGATGAGAGCGATGGTCGAAAGTATTACGCTGAGAGCATACTTGGATTCAAACTTATCAAGGAATCGCTGCGTTTCGGCTTTCTTGCTTTGTGCCTGCTCTACCATTTTAATGATTTTGGCGAGTGTGGTATCACCGGCGAGCCGGGTTACTTTGACCTCGAGAATACCGTTTTCATTGAATGTAGCGGCAAAGACCTCAGCTCCCTCTTCTTTAAATACAGGGGCACTTTCTCCGGTGATAGCAGATTGATCAACGGTTCCTTTTCCGGACCTGATGGTTCCGTCAATGGGGATTCGTTCTCCGGGTTTTACCACAATGAGGTCTCCGAGTTTTAGTTCTTCGACGGGTACTTTTTGTTCTGTGCCATCTGCATTTCTTACCAATGCCTCTGATGGCCTTAATTTCATCAAAGCGCGGATAGCATTCCGGCTGCGTCCCATGGCAAAGTGCTGTAAGGTATTACTAAGTGAAAACAAGAAGAGCAGCATAGCGCCTTCAAGCCAGTAATCGATAACAGCAGCTCCGGCTGCGGCCAATATCATCAGCACATCAACATTGAACTTACCTTTCATTAAAAATTGCACGCTTTCAATCAGTCCAAAGTAGCCGCCGGACAAGTAGGAGACTATATAAAAATAGCGTGCAGTGTCTTCCGAGATCAGATCAAATAAGGAGCCAAAAAAACCAAAGCTGAGACTTAGGGTACAGATCAGGGTCAGGAAAACTTCAGCCCTGTGTTCTCCAGACATCCCTTTTAAATTGTTGCGTATGGATTGATAACTCATAATGAAGGATAAAAAGTTCGGGAAAATATATGGGCTCTTTCATTGATGACCTAACTTTATTAATAATTTAGAAGGGAATTAAATAAGAATACAAACCCTCTTTTTTGGAACTTAAGGTCAAAAATAGATCTAAAGATATGAACAGGCAGACTGAATTATTTACTGTCTATTGACGATACAGTATTCAGACCCCATGGCTTAGTGCTTGATAGCCATATTTACTTTTAGCTAAAGAATGAACAGACAAGCTTAGTAACAAAGCTTTGATTAAGCCAGGTTCCAATTTGTTAGTCGCAGCTTTTTTATTTTCAACCTATTTTAAAAATTGAACGTGGGATAAGACGAGCTATTTAACTCGGGCCTCAATACAGTATGCCATCAATCAATCCCTGCTTAACGAGACAATTGATAACAACTTAGATAGCGGAATTCGATTGAATATGGGTTTTAGGATTCAGCCCGATTCAAGTTTGTTCCCTTTTCATTCCAATTCACCGTTTTGATGACAATAAAAAGCCCGATTAATACCAAGGGGATACTTAGCAACTGACCCATATTAAATATCCAGTCACTGGCAAAATCAGCTTGTGGGATTTTGGTGTATTCAAGCAGAAAACGGCCTGAGAACAGCAGAATCAGGAACACTCCGAAGATTGAACCTTCCGGCGGATTCGCTTTATATTTCTTATAAATGGTCCATATTACTGCAAAAATAATGATGCAGAGAAGGGCCTCATAAAGCATGGTTGGGTGGCGGGGAACCATGCCGGCCGGTCCGGGAAGGTTACTGAATATAATTCCCCAGGGAGCGTCCGTTTCGTGCCCGTAGATTTCAGAATTGGTAAAATTTCCTATCCGTATAAAAGCACCGCCAATGGCCGTGGGAATTACCACGCGGTCCGCCAGCCACATAAAGCTCATTTTGGGAGTTTTTTTAGCCAGATAATACATTGCAATAATAATCGCGATGGCAGCCCCATGACTGGCCAGCCCTCCATTCCAGATGGCCAGCACCTGATCTAAATTGCGGAGATAGTAGGAAGGATCATAAAAAATGACATGGCCAAGCCGGGCACCAATCACGGTTGCAACCAAAATCCAGGTGAGAATGTGTTCCATTTCTTCGACTTTGCGTCCGGCATCTTTCCACATTTTTACCCCGAACAAATAGCCGGTAACAAAAGCTCCGGCAAACAATACTCCGTACCAGCGGGGGGCAATAGGGCCAAGTGAAAAAATTTCAGGGTCAATGCCCCAGGTCAGGTTTTCCAGCAGTGCTAAAATCATATCATTAATTGATGAAAATTTGAATTAGAAAATAAGAAGCTGACTACGATAAAAAAATCCATTTACATAAAGATCTGCAGATCATTCAATTAACAAAAATTTCCTGACTCATTTTTTAAGTCAAATGCCTATACTTGAAAAACAAATCAACAGGCACTTAAACGAAATTATTTTGCAGCAAGATCGAAGGTTTGTACGGCCCAGAAAGCAATTGGTGGAGCTTTTGAAGAAAAAAGGCATTAAAGACGAACGTATACTCATGGCTATTGGTAAAATTCCGCGTCACAAACTTATTGATACCGCACTTCACTCCAAAGCCTATAATGATACGGCACTTCCAATAGGGATGGGCCAAACCATTTCACAGCCGTACACGGTGGCGGCACAAACGGAGTTATTAGCGATTGAACCCGGCGACAAGGTTCTGGAAATTGGAACAGGTTCCGGTTATCAGTGCATGATATTGTGTGAACTTGGGGCAGAGGTCTATAGTGTTGAGCGCCACAAGGAACTGTACCACCGGGCTAAAGAAGCACTTAAGGAGTTAGGATATAAAGCCATGCTGAAGGTTGGAGACGGTACACTGGGGTGGTCAACCTACGCCCCCTATGATGGTATAGTGGTAACCGCAGGCGCGCCCGTGGTGCCGGATGATCTTGTGCAACAGTTGAGTGTGGGAGGGAGGCTGGTGATCCCGGTTGGAGATGATGAGAAACAAATGATGCTTCGGATTACCCGCGTTTCAGAGAATGAGTATGAACGTGAGGAACTGGCCGACTTTAAGTTTGTTCCGCTTATCGGTGAAAAAGGTTGGGGAGAGTCGTAGTGGCAGAAGAAAAACCTATTCCTCCCAAAGACACGACTACTCTTAAAGAAGCTCCCTTTCTCGCCCTTAAGGGTTTTTTGATGGGGTCAGCGGATATTGTGCCCGGCGTAAGCGGTGGAACCATGGCATTGATTGTAGGGATTTACGAACGCTTGCTAAATGCCATTAAAAGTGTAAACGGTAAATTCCTGAAATTCTTTTTCACCTTTAAGTGGAAAGAAGCCTTAGGTGAAGTCCACCTGTTTTTCCTGATGGTATTGTTTTTTGGGATTTTCTCTGCTCTTGCTTTTTTCACTAAAGTAGTACCGCTTCAGGTATATATGTTTACGCACCCGGAAATTGTATATGGCTTGTTTTTCGGGTTGATTGTGGGTTCTATCTACATTCTTATCAAAGCACTTGAGCGGTTCTCAAATATAGAAAAAGGTATGCTCATTTTAGGAATGGCTTTTGGGATATGGATTGTATCTCTGGTTCCGGCAGATACGCCCGAACACCCTGCTTTTGTTTTTCTAAGCGGAAGTATTGCCATTTGTGCCATGATTTTACCCGGTATTTCCGGATCCTATTTGCTGCTGATTATGCGTAAATATGATTACCTGCTTTCAGAAATCGGAAAGCTGGGTGGGGTTGAAACAGCAGATGGGATGATGGGCTTGTTACCATTTATTTTAGGTGCAATTGTTGGTTTAGCGGCCTTTTCAAGATTTTTATCCTGGTTGCTTTCCAGATATCACCCCCAAACCATAGCTGTGTTGATTGGGTTTTTAATCGGTTCCCTGTATGTAATCTGGCCGTATCAGCATCGGGAATTTGTGCAGCAGGTAAGCGTATCGGACGTTCAGTATATGACGCATCCTAAGGTGCAGGAGCTTATGGAAAATCCGCCGAATACGAATTTACCGGAATATAAACGGCTGGGGGAAATCTCGAATGCGGACTCTGCCTTTGATGAGATGAAAAAGGTAGAAATTGAGACCGTCAAGAATAAGATGATTAAATCAGAACCTTATGTTCCCGGGTGGATTGGCTCTGAACCTGAAGATGATCCGAATGTTTGGGGAGGTATTATTGGGATTTTAGCAGGTATGGTAATGGTTGGCGGATTGGAACGCCTGAGAGAGAAATAGAGGTTCTTGAAAGCAGTTAGAAGATTTATGAGAATATCACGGTTCACATAAATTTGAGTAAAGGATGGAACATTATCGGGTGCTAACTTATTTTATTAATAGAGTTATCAAATAAAAGGAGCCATTATGAATGTTGAGAGAATATTAATTCCAACCGACCTTTCCGAAAAATCAAACGCTGCACTGGCATCGGCCGATTTATTTATCGAGATGTTCGATTGCACGGTAGATTTAATGCATGTTATCCCGTTGTCAAAATATTTGGGAGACAGTTTTGATAAAATTGGGGTGCCTTTAAATATGGATAAAGATATATATCCAAAATTGGTGGAAAATCAGCGGAAGGAACTGAGTGCGTTTGCCAATGAACACATTAAAGACAAGAAACGGCGAGGTGAGTATATTGTAACTATTGACCGTAAACCTTCGGACTCCATCCTCAATCAAATCAAAAAAGGGAATTATGATTTAGTGATTATGAGTGCCCGGGGCTCACATTACGCTGATTTCTTTCATGGGAGTGCTACAGATAAAATTATTCGCCGATCGAAAACTCCGGTACTTACGCTTTCAGAAACCATGTTTCTGGAAAAAATTAATACCATTCTTGTTCCTTGTGACTTTTCCAATCATTCTTTGGCTGCCATACCCATGGCATTTGATATGGCTAAAAGATTTGGGGCAAAGCTGGAGCTGCTGAATGTGGTTGAAATGTATGCGCATGATGTACATGGCATAGAACCAACAACCATTGGGATTGATGAAAAGGCCGTGTATGGAGGAATAAAAGGCCGGCTGAGATCTTTCTTTTCGGATTTTGATGAATATAACTTTGAAGTTCAGGATGGGGAAGAGATGTATCATGACATATTGGTACATAACAATAACGGAGAGAAAGAGACGGTTGAGTTCAAAACGGTAATCCTCAAGTCGATAGCCGCACACCATGAAATTGTTGATTATGCCAATGAAAACGCTGATTTGGTGGTTATGAGTACTCACGGCCGAACGGGGCTTTCCCGCATGTTGCTTGGCTCAACTACGGAGCAAGTGATTCAGCACCTCGAAAAACCTCAAATCACCATAAAACCTGATCTTGAGGATTGATGGCTGCCCTCTCTCTGATCCCGGCACAAGTGCCGAAATCGGTCTCTCTCCGAAGAGAGACATACGGGGTGGGGTATTTTTTATACCCTGATTTGAGGTAGTGATTTACTAATGTCCCGTACCCTGTGTCTCTTCGGAGGGACCGGATGAATGGGAAAGCATTTTCCCAATCATACAGGGAGGGTCGTGTGTGATTAAGTTTCTTTTGCCTCCAAAAGGGCAATCTCTTCATCAATTCTCATACAAACAGTGGTCATATCATCTAAGACTTCTTCATTTGTAAATCTCAATACGGTATAACCGGCTGCCTCCAATTTATCATGTCGTTCTTGGTCGTGTCTCCGGGCTTGAGGGTGATCATGGCTGCTCCCGTCGATTTCAATAATCAGAGAAAGCTTTTTACACATGAAATCCGCTACATAATCTAATACCGGACGTTGACGGTTGAAGGTGTATCCTCTGCGTTGTTTCTTTTTTAACCCGTATTTCCAGAGAGCGGCTTCAGCCTTAGTCATATTTTTCCGAAGCCTTCGAGCGATCGGCTTTAATTGTTTATTATAGTGGTGATGTATTGGATTGTATCCCATATTTCCCCTCTTTTATTGGATGGTAATTAAAATGAGGGTTTTTTGCAGGAATTTCCTCTCTCTGATTTCGGCACATGTGCCGAAATCGGTCTCTCTCCGAAGAGAGACATACGGGGTGGGGTATTTTTTATACCCTGATTTGAGGTAGTGATTTACTAATGCCCCGTACCCTGTGTCCCTTCGGAGGGACCGTATGAATGGGAAAGCACTTTCCCGGTCATACAGGGAGGGCAGTGTGTAATTAAGTTTCCTCATTAGACAATTCACTCCATTTTCTTCATTCAACCTTCACAGTAGATTTACACCTTCAATTAACAGCTAATCAATGTGGAGGTTGTTATGAAAGCCCGGCATATTTTAGTCCCTACCGATTTTTCCGAAGCTTCGCTCGAAGCAGTAAAAATGGCGGCTAAATTCGTTGAATTGTATGACAGTACCGTCGACTTAATCCACGTAATTCCGCTTATGAGTTATTACGATGAGAGCATGCAGCATTTGGGCGTGCCTTTTGATATGGAGAAAGATATCTATCCCAAAGTGTTGAAAGAAACAAGTCAGAAACTGCATGAAATTGCAGAAGAATTTATACCTAAAGAGCATCGCGGACAGCTGATCAATTTGGTCGGCCGGAAACCGGCTCAGGTAATAGCGGATCAGGCCGGTAAAAGTCAGTATGATTTGGTGATCATGGCCAACAAAGGAAGCCATGATACCGATGCCCTTCGAAGCGGAGTTACTGAAAAAGTAATACGGTTCTCCCAGAAACCCGTTTTGAGTTTAAATACTGCTTTTGACGAAAAGGCCATCAATAAAATCCTGGTACCCGTGGATGGTTCAGATGATTCTGCAGCACCGCTGGTTCAGGCATTTGATTTGGCTTTGACCTTCGATGCAGAGTTAGTATTGATGCATATCATTGAACCGTACTCATTGGGTATGGAAGTGATGCCAATGACGATTGAAGACGATAAAGCCGTATATCATTCCCTGATTAAGAATATTGTAAAATATTTTGATAAAAATCCTGAGCTGGGATTTAGCATCAAACGCGAAGGGGATGAATTTGAAGATTACCTTGTGCGTGAAGCAGATGGAAACACTAAGTCTGTTAAGATGACAAGTATAGTGAAGAAAGGATTTTCTGCTCATACGGAAATCTGTGACTATGCCAATGAAAATATTGATTTGGTGGTAATGAGTACCCACGGAAGAACAGGGATTGCGAGGGTGCTTCTTGGATCTACAACCGGTATTGTAGCCCAGCATCTGAATAAACCCTTGATGACTTTAAGACCCGGCTAACTCAGCTTGTTTTGATATAAACACAGACAAGTACAAGCCCCATGCAGATCCGTGATTTGTGTGGGGTTTTTTGTTTAAAAAATTAAATTTATCGCCTCATTCCAATTTAACCTCTGTTATAAGGATAAATCTTTTTTTATAAGAATCTCCAGATACCTTATAATCCATTCACTTTTAAACAGTTCAAATCAGTCCGTTATGTCAGATAAAATGTTCCGAATTGCAGCCAAACCAATTTCATTCCTTTTTTTAATGCTGGTGTTCTGTTCTATTCAGGCAACCGCGCAGCAAATTCCCCAGCCTTCAGATGTATTTGGTTTTGAGGTGGGAGCCGATTATAAATTGGCGGATTACGATCAAATGCTGGAATACTATGATCAATTGGATGCAGCCAGCGACCGGGTGAAAAAAATTACTATTGGAGAATCGGTACTGGGACGGCCGATGCTCCTGCTGTTTATCTCCAGCCGGGAAAACATTGAGAACCTGGAAAAATACCGCGAGATAAGCGAAAAACTATCACGGGCCCGGATCGATGATGAGGAAGCGGTCCGGATATCGGAAGAAGGAAAAGCTATCGTCTGGATTGACGGGGGCATGCACTCTACGGAACTTGCACACGGACAAATGACTTCCGAACTGGCCTACCGGATTGCGTCCGAAGAAACCCCCGAGATGCAAAAAATCCGGGATAATGTCATCACTTTGCTAATGCCGGTTATGAATCCCGACGGACTGGATATTGTGGGAAGCTGGTATAAAAGAAACCTGGGTACTCCTTTTGAGACTACCGGCCCGCCATGGTTATATCATCATTATGTTGGTCATGATAACAACCGGGACTGGTTCATGAATAATATGCCGGAGACCTATCATGTGAATGAAGTGCTGTATAATGAGTGGTACCCTCAAATTGTATACAATCACCATCAGACTGCCCCATCCTGGGCCCGGATCTTTTTACCCCCGTTTTCGGATCCCGTGAACCCTAATATTCATCCGGGGATAACCACGGGTGTCAATCAGGTGGGATCTGCCATGGCGCAGCGATTTGCCCTTGAAGGCATGCCGGGCGTAGTATCCGATAACAGCTATACCATGTTTTGGAACGGTGGCGGACGCACAACCCCCTATTACCACAATCAGATTGGGATTTTAACGGAAACGGCTCATGCCACCCCAACGCCGCGATATTATGATCCGGAAACCATGCCTGAAACCATAGGCAGCGGGATTCCCACCGACGGCACCGATATTTTTTATCCCGATCCATGGAAAGGGGGAGAATCCCATTTCAGGGATGCCGTTGATTATATGCTGACAGGCTCCATGGCCGTATTGGACTTGTCGGCAGAACGCAAAAGCCAGTTCCTCCATAATATTTACAAGATGGGGCGCGATGCCATTGAAGCGGGAGAATCAGGTGATCCTTATGCGTATGTAATCCCGAAAAATCAGTGGGATGACGGGGAAGCCATTGAATTGGTAAACATTTTAAAACAAGGCGGAGTTGAAATTCACCGGGCAGAGCGAACATTCACTGCCGGAGACAAACAATATCCTGCGGGTTCTTTTGTGGTAAAAGCAGGCCAGGCGTACCGTCCGTTTGTGATGGACATGATGGAACCTCAGAATTATCCTACCCGGCTTCAATATCCCGGCGGCCCGCCCGACCCACCGTATGACCTGGCAGGGTGGACATTACCCATGCAGATGGGAGTGGAAGCAGACCGCATCAATGAATCTTTTGAGTTCAGAGAAAGCGCTGTTAATGAATTTGTGGAGCCGGAAGCCGGAGAAATTACAGGCAATGCAGGTTACGGCTACGTGCTCTCGCCCAAACCGAATGCAGGGGTGAAAGCCATGAACAGGCTGCTGGCGGTCGGCGAGAAAGTATATCGCACCCAGTCAGGATTCAGCAGCGGAGGAAATGAATTTGCAGCCGGATCGATCATCATCGAAACGCAGGATGAAACGGAAACCGCCGTTTGGGATATGGCCCGGATGTACGGGCTGGATTTCACGGGCATTTCATCCGAACCTTCCGTGGAGTTATATGAGGTGAAACGGCCTAAAGTAGGGTTGTATAAATCCTGGGTAGCCAATATGGACGAAGGCTGGACCCGGTGGGTGTTGAAAGAGTATGTGTTTGATATCGATACCCTGCATGACCGTGATCTGGTGGAAAAGGATCTTTCGCAGTACCATTCTATTATCATCCCCGATCAAAGTCCGGGCCGAATACTGAACGGCCACCCGGAAGGAACCATGCCGGAAGAATATACCGGGGGCATGGGGCTTGAAGGTACGTTGATGCTCCAGAAATATGTAAAAGAAGGAGGTACATTACTCGCCTTCGATTCTGCCAGTGATTTTGTAATCAGCCAGTTTGGCCTGCCGGTGGATAATGTGATTTCCGGGCTGTCCAATACCTCGTTCTTTATCCCCGGTTCGCTGATTCGGGCAAATGTCTCAACCGAAAACCCAATCGCCCACGGAGTGCAGCCCGAGGTTGCAACTTCATTCTCCCACAGCCGTGCTTTTGAAATCATTAAGATTGACCGCGAAGGAGAGGGCGGAAAAGAAGACATCAAAGAAGCTCCGGAACTGCCTATTGATATCGTAGTCCGGTATGCCGAAGATGATTTGTTAATGAGCGGATGGGCCCTGGGAGAAAAGCGGCACCTGAGCGACAAAGCGGCCCTGATGGACGTGAAATACGGAGAAGGAAATGTAGTACTCTACGGTTTCCGCCCGCAATTCAGAGGTCAGCCCCATGGCACCTATAAGCTGATATTCAATCCGATTTTTATGAGTGCGATGGAAAGGTAGGGGTTGGTTGGCCTTCCGTACGGACCCTATCCCTGTCCCTTTCCCTAACGCACTTTGTTGTTAGGGCCGGGGTTGATTGGGCTGTTTTGTCTTTTTGAGGAACCGTTGCATACCAACCGGTATGCGTCAAGGGAAAGGGTACGCCTTGGTGACAGTTGTGATTGTGAATTGGGCTTTAGAAATAATCTTTTCGGAATGGAAGTCAAAATTAATCACTGAGATCCTATAAGCGTCTCCTTCCTTGCAAGGCGCAAGCCGCCGGAGGGAAGGAACAAGGAAGGGTCCGCTGGCGGGGAGGGCTTGCGGTTTTCCCAAAAATAAATCTAATTAAACCATGAATCTCACATGGAAATCCATCACTGAAATAGCCCGTGAACTTCGGAATAGCCCCACCGTGGCCGAGAAGAAATTATGGGGTGTTTTGAGAAGGCGGCAATTGAAGGGGTATAAATTTCTCCGCCAGAAGCCCTTTGTCTATGAGCAACACGACCACGAACGCTTTTTCTATATCGCTGATTTTTACTGTGCGGAACTTAAGCTGGTGATTGAAGTGGATGGGAAAATCCACGAATACCAAAAGGAGGATGATTATCAGCGGGATTTGGTGTTGAATGGGCTGGGTATAAAGGTGCTTCGGATTAACAATAAGGAGTTGGCGGATATGGATGGTGTGGTTGAGCGGATTATGGGGTTTATGTTGGGGTGATTGCCCTTCCTTACGGACCCTTTCTCTGTCTCTTTCCCTAACCTCGCATTCGCTCGGTCAGGGCAAGAGGACGCCTTGGTTATGACTGTGGTTGTGAAAGGTAATTGGGCGTTAGAGATATTCTTTTTGGGATGGAGGCTAAAATTTGTACCTGAATCCTTATACGCGTCTCCTTCCTTGGCGCGCATGCGCGTTAGGGAAGGAACAAGGAAGGGTCCGCTGGGGCGAGTTAGGCAACTATTTTGGGTATGCATGGTATTTATACGTTAGAAATATCCTTTTCGGAATGGAAGCTGAATACAATTTCCCTGCTGTTATGAATTAATTCGGGAAAAGAATAGCTTTAGTATATATGAAAAACTCCCCATCCTCATCTCAGGCAGCTGTAAAAAAGATACTCCTCACCGGAGCAACCGGATATATCGGAAAACGACTGCTTCAGAAGCTGCTTGAAGAAGATTGTATGGTGTATTGCTGCGTGCGAGACCGGCAACGCTTCGATACCACACCCTATGAAAGCGGCCGCATTGAAGTCATTGAAGCAGACTTTCTTAAACCTGAAACCTTAGACTCCATCCCCGGAGATTTAGATGCCGCTTATTACCTGATACATTCCATGACCTCCTCAAAAGACTCATTCGAAGAGCTGGAACGGGAGTCGGCACTGAACTTCAGGGCAGCTCTTGAAAAAACATCCGTGGAACAGGTGATCTACCTTAGCGGGATTGTCAATGACGAACACCTTTCGACCCATTTGCGGTCACGGAAGGCGGTGGAGGAGATTCTGTCAGATTCATCCTTTCATCTGACCACCCTCCGGGCCGGCATCATCGTGGGTTCGGGAAGCGCCTCCTTTGAAATTATCCGGGACCTGGTGGAAAAACTTCCGGTCATGATTGCCCCGAAATGGCTGAATACCCGTACGCAGCCGATCGCCATCCGAAATGTCATCCAGTTTCTGAGCGGAGTCCTGCTGAAACCGTTTACCTATGATCAGAACTATGATATTGGCGGTCCCAAAGTGATGACCTACAGAGAGATGCTGAAAACATTCAGCCGGGTGCGCGGACTCAACAGGATCATCATGACGGTCCCGGTATTGACACCCAAGCTTTCTTCGTACTGGCTCTATTTCATCACCTCTACCTCCTACAATCTTGCCTCCAGCCTGGTAGGCAGCATGATGGTGGACGTGGTTTGTAAACCCAATGACCTGCATGAAAAACTGGGCATTGATTTGATCCCCTACAGTGAGGCCATTGAACTGGCTTTCGGAAAAATTGAACAGCAGGGGGTACTCTCCAGCTGGCTGGATGCCACATCCAGTAATAAACTTGACAAGGGGGTGGCACAGTTAATTGAAGTCCCCGGTTACGGCTGCTTCACCGACCGGCGAACGGCTTCCATGAGAGACGCCCGGGAGACCCTGGAAAAAATATGGGCCATAGGCGGTGACACCGGCTGGTACTATGCCGATTGGCTCTGGAAACTAAGGGGGTTTCTCGACAAACTGGTGGGCGGTGTGGGCCTGAGACGGGGGCGAAGGAGTTCGGAGATCATTTCGGCGGGTGATGCCCTGGATTTCTGGCGGGTGCTGCATGCCGATAAAGAGAATGGTCGCCTGCTCCTCTATGCCGAAATGAATCTTCCGGGAGAAGCGTGGCTTGAGTTCAAAATTGAAAAAGACACCCTTATTCAAACGGCCACATTCAGGCCGCTCGGCGTGGCAGGGCGTCTTTACTGGTACTCAGTTTTGCCGTTTCACGGATTCATTTTTCAGGGTATGCTTGATAAGCTGGTTGAGTGATGCTCATTTTTTATAGGGGTTGGTTGGCCTTCCGTACGGACCCTATCCCTGTCCCTTTCCCTAACGCACTTTGTTGTTAGGGCCGGGGTTGATTGGGCTGTTTTGTCTTTTTGAGGAACCGTTGCATACCAACCGGTATGCGTCAAGGGAAAGGGTACGCCTTGGTGACAGTTGTGATTGTGAATTGGGCTTTAGAAATAATCTTTTCGGAATGGAAGTCAAAATTAATCACTGAGATCCTATAAGCGTCTCCTTCCTTGCGGAGCGTCAGCGTCACGGAGGGAAGGAACAAGGAAGGGTCCGTTGGCGGGGCGAGCTGGGTTGGTTGCCCATTGGCAATGCATCAGATTATCGTAAAACTTCAATATTCCTTATTCTGCATTCGATATTCTTTAGAAAAGTCAGAAGAGTTTTATAGAAAACTCATTTTAGTTCTCTAGAAAACTATTTCAAGTTCTTTAGAAAACTCATTTCAGTTTTATAGAAAAGTGTTTCGAGTTCTTTAGAGAACTTTTCTCTGCCCCTGCTATTCATGAACCCGGCGCCTTTTATATTTTCATATAGATGCTTCCAGATTTTGATCCGGACGCTTTGAAATTTCTGTCTAGACGGAAAAAAATTTTGTCCTCGTTCCCAACCTCCCGGTTTGGAATGCATGAGAGAACCTCCGGTTCGAATGAATATGTGTCCTCGCCGGGTTGGTTGCCTTTACCCTCGTTCCGGGACTCCGCTCCGTAACGCCCGCCTGAGGCTCCGCCTCATATTCTCAAACAGGATGATTTCGCCGGAATGCCGACCAATCGATTATGAGTCGACTGCTCTAACCAACTGAGCTACGGATCCTGAGATATCATAAACGGCGATTTCCCACCTTATAAGCCAAAACTGAATCAAAATTGTACATAGTATTGTACATAGCTCTACTTTCTTTACCGATTGTACATAGTACATTGGCATTAGAATGAGGTTTTATGTTTTTAACTGTGTACAATTCTGTTCCTTTTCGTTCGCTTACATTGTGTAAGTAAATATAGAAATAAAAAGTGCCTCGGTTCAATCTAATTTTGAGTGTTTTTTGAGAAGTCTTACAAGTGCCTCCGCAACTTTAATTTCAAGCTCTTTCGCTTCTGAAATTCCTTTCTGACTTTCACTAAAATCAAAATTCAAAAGAAGTGTAAGTGCGTTTTCGATTTTTTCTTTCTCAGAAAAGTTAAGATTTGAACTTTCCGATACGCTCCCAAACATATCTCCCTTTCCGGTAAGCAACCAAGTTCCATTACATCCGGAGCCCAAAACAACCTGAGCTAATACTTCAGATCCCGGTTTTTTAATTCTGCCATACTTCAAATCAGTAATTAACGAATAATTGTTAATTCCACATTTCATAAGAAATTCTTTAGCCGAACCATATCTATTGCTAATTAAAATAATTCTTTCGGCTATACTGTTTTTTTTAATTGTGCTTGAATGCATTTAATCTGTAATTTCGTCCATTCGTTAATTAACTATAATTCATCTACTTACACTGTGTAAGTAACTAAATATAATTATGTCTAATCAAATACCTAATACACATTCACAATTAAAATTTGCGTTGGGTATCAGTCAAAGAAGTTTAAAAGGTTTTGCTAACACTCTTACCAAGCCAGATGGTTCCATTGGAATTTCACACGCCGCTTTAATTCGGGTAGCGCAAGACACAGACAAAACCCCTTGGATACGTGAAGTAATTAATAGAACCATTAATCAAAGTAAAAGGAAGCACCCAAGCATTTGGGAAGAATTTTTGAAAGGAAATGACTCAGACAAAACAAAAACAAATAATTAATGCAATTGATGGCTTATCTAATCAATTGGAGCTTATACGCTCACTGGTAAACGATACCCTCCTCCAAAACAAAAAGTGGCTGAATTCAAAAGAATTTGCGCTATTAGCTAATGTCAAACCCAAGTCAGTTTCAAATAATGTTGGAAAAGGTAAGTACAAAAAAACAAAGAGAGATATACACGGCAAGCACCTGATACATGTATCGGAGTTAAAGAGGCACTCAGTATGAGTATGAAACCACTTACCAAAGATCTCAGAACTACCATTTGGGGGCTTGCTGCATTTATAGAAAACGAAGTGAACCTTAAAGACTTTTCCTTATTGATAAGGGATAAAAAGAACGCAGATATCAAACAAGTCGCAGTGATTCTGATTGAGGCTAAACAAAAACTTAACCGAGTGATCTTGCAATAGGTCAGACCTGATTGACATTCTACGAAGCTATACCTCATGTAAGGGAAGCATCCAGAAATGATATTATCGAAATCATTTCTGAACGCATTCCCTTAAAAAAATCTGGCAGTTACTATAAAGCACTATGTCCTTTTCACAATGAAAAGACAGCATCATTTTATGTGCATGAAATCAAAGGCACATATAAATGCCACGGTTGTGATGCATGGGGCAATGCGATTAGTTTCGTAATGTTTTACGATGGGCTCACCTTCAATGAAGTCATTTATTTATTCGCCGACCGGTATCACCTAACTATTTCAAAAAAAAGTAGGAAAAAATACCTGAAGGCTATAAAAAAAGAAAACGATATACTTCCAGGGTACTCCTCTGTGAAGTCTGAAATCCTTAAGACAAAGAAAGTTTACGTAGCATTTAAACAAGGCAACACGTCATTCACCCCTATTCTTTTCATAGATGACAAGCTAAGCCTTGATGCGGCAAAACTTTTAAAAAAACGAGCTCAAAAAATCATTTTTGTGGCTCAGGATACTCCTTGGGAAATACTTAAACCTTCCTTTGAAGCAGCTTTAAAAGCAGAACTGGAGGTATTCGCTATTCCAGATTATTCCAATGAATTCCAGGAAATGGACTGGGTGGACTATTGCTCCGCTCAGACTACTCAAAAAATTACAACAAAAGATGTGATACAGCTTATTGCAGGGATACCTGACAACATCACCCGGTCTGTGTACATCACTTATGCAACAGATAATTTCAAAGAATTGACTATATAATGACAAACCCCATGTTCAACGCCGATTTTTGGCGTTGGTATCTGCGAAAAGAGTTTAAAGAATTTACCCATTTAGCAGATACTACCACTCTTATTGAAAGAATTCCGAATGTGTTCACTGAAAACAATCCCGATTCTTTCCTCACAGTAAACCTCGACACAGAAATTTGTAAAGATTCCGATGGTAATGAATTTAATATGGTTGAATTTATTGCCATAAAAGAGGACTGCGAACGGCAGTACGCGGAAATGAACCTGGCCGTTGACTATGAGCGCTGGTTGGCCCAAAAGTTTCAAGAAAATGCGGCCAAAGAATACGAACGGGATTTCGATAACTACCAATGGGTACGAAAACGAGGTGGAGAAAAAGTACCCGTAACCGATTTTGATCTGATTTTGGAGTCCATCATCGAAAAATGGAATCCGGAAAAGAAAGAATGGGAACGCACCTATGTTGGACAGCTCCGGTATCTACGGGGAGGCATTCCCATGTACAAACCCTTCAATTTTGAGCCTGGCCAAACCCATAGCGTTGAGGAATTTTCCAAAAGCGTATGGAATAAAGACGTGCTCCAGGTGAAAAACATGAAGAACGAAGACATGCGAAGCTTCTGGCTGCATGTAAACATCGAGTTTAAACCACGCATTGTCCGTGAGTTTGACCACTTTGGGATCATTTCATTTGAAAAAACCCGGTATTTACTCGCCGGAAACGTGCTGGTATGCTTCCCAAAAAAACCATCTGATCACCTAAAGCTCATTGCCCAGCGCGATGGAGCCTTTCCGGTAGGTGATAACAAGTTTTTAAAGCCCCCGGAAGATGCTATTCACCTACCTCATTACGATTTAGGGCTCGCTAATCCCGATGGTTATTTCCAAAATGCTCAGGAAAGCCTATACAATGACCAGGAATTTTATAAAAAACTGGTAGAAGTTGAGTTTCACTTTTGCGGTATGGTGGGCGGTAATACGGAATTCAGGCTTTGGGGTAAGGTAATTATCGCTTACGTGTTTGCCTTCGTGTTTTTTGACGAGATCTACACCCTTCACAAGCATGTCATCTTCCTCTACCTGTATGGTGAGGGAAACGTGGGTAAAGGAGAAATGGCCAAGCTTATTCAGGATTTTTTTGGAATAAATCACCTGGATAGTTTGAACACTCCACCGGCTCGATCTGTGGACGAGGCGCTGGAACAAAAATCCCACATCCCCCAGTGGATTGATGAGCACGTTCCCCAAGTACCTGGTAAAAAGGCCAAGATTGAAGACCAGATCTGGAACTCTTGGTTCGAACTCAAGCCACGTCCCACCAACATCAAAAAAGGCAACAAATGGGGTAAGGAACATAAAGTCGTGCGTACCATGCCACTTTTTTGCAGCAACTTTCTACCGGCCACCGATCACCTGCTTAGCCGTTCGCTGATCATTCATTACAGCAAAAAGACGCGTGGACCTGAAGATCACGTAAAAGAGCTACTCAATGATCGGGTTACCCTTCAGCGGCTCATGCTTTCTTTTCTAAAAAACTACCACCTTCTCAACCGAAAAGACTTCATTCGGGATATGGAACGTATCAGGCTCAAGCTCAAAGAAGCGGTAAAAAACGAACTGGGCGACAAAATGAAAGACGTGGTGCTTCAAGACCGGCAAATTAACCAGTTTGCCTCGCTGGTTACCGTTTCCTACTGGCTCAACCCTGACTACCGGAACGTTATTTCGGGTGTTTTGGAAGAACTCGATGAGGTAAAAGACAAGGCCATGTACGATGACTACTACCGCAATTTTACCAAGGAGCGTAATGACGAACGGCTTCTTTCTGTTACCGGGCAAGATCTTTTCCTTTTTGCTCGCGATGAAGTCGTTAAAACCGCCATCCGTTACTCCTCTCAAGATCCACTGACCGAATTTATTGAAACCATCGGTACGCTTATCCAATCTTTGAAGGTAACCGTACATCATTTCAATTGGACCAAGGACGGCACACTCAAAATTTGGGCCAAGGCGATCTGGGACATCTACGAATACGAAAAAAGAGGCACCGATGGCATGGTTCGCCGTGATATCGTGGATGAGAAGCTTCGGGATTTAAGCGATTTGACTCCGGAAGGCGAACTTAAGGTGGTGAACTGGACCATTGTTGACAGTTACAGCAACCTAAAGACCGATACCATTCGTCAGCGGGGCTATTACCTCCCGAATGCGGTAGAAAACGAGCTGTTTCGCAACGCCTTTAACTGGGACAAATTTAAGCCTGCTGGAAGCCAGCCCTGGACGGAAAACACCGAACTGTTTAAAGAAGAAATAGCTTCGGCGTGAGCTATTTTTTTAGCTATAGAATAGAAAAGACCGAAAAAGAAGAAAATCTATGTTTCAATGTTTCAAAATACTAAAAACATACTTTATGATACTTTTAATACACTTTTTTATGAAACTTTTGCTGAAACATTTATGAAACACCATGAAACATTCACCCTTTTTACTGAAACAAGAATGTTTCATCTGTGTTTCACGGGCAATTCTTCTAAATCATTGAAATTATTTACCCCAAAAATAAACGCAATCCATCGTGAAACAGGCATGTTTCAGGAAATGTTTCATAGAAATCAGCCTTTAAATATGCCTCAGTGTAATTTTTAGGTATTTGAAACATTTTTTTGGAATAAAATGAGTTTTACCGGAAAATCAATACATAACCATCACTAATTAGAAACTCCATGCAGACTGAAAAATCCATGCAAGAAATAATTGACCGCGAAGTAATGACCATCAAAGAAGCCCAGGTATATGTAGAGGAAAAAACGGGGATGAAAAGCAGCCTTTTTTATGATTGCGTGCGTCCTCTTCTTTCTCCCCGTCCCATGGCTATCAATCAACGCACCCGAAAACCCGCTCATTTTGTAGTTGCTAAAGAACAAGTTGAGCAGGTCATTTTCAGCATGAAAAAACAAATTGAGTAAAAAAGAATAATTCCAATTCACTCAATAAATTTTTTCCAATTTTTTGTGCTTACAGAAAATTTTTACTTGCTCACATCCCCAGTTATTCCTCCAAGGGCCATTTAACTCCATTTATATCCTGCCTATTCTGTGTTCGAACCAAACAGAACACAGATGGCAGATCATTCAGAACATATACACGACACGCTTGCTGATGATAAAATAGGCGGAGCTATAAAAGCTTCTCCCGGCCGACCGCCGGCTGAGTTTTATTCGAGTATGAATATTCCGGCTAAGTTTTCTATGGCTGGAAATTATTACCACGAGCGCTGCCTCCAGCTCGAAGGACAACTAACGGATGCAAATCGCAAAATCCAACAGATTACCGACGAGCTTTTTCAAGCCAGAAAAGACCTTTCCCAAGATAAAACCGAATTACTGTTAGCCCACCAGAATGAGATCGCCAGGCTGAAGGAGGAATTCAGAGATAAACTCGATGGGCTTAAAGAAGCTAACACGTCAAAGGTCCATGAATTGGAAAAAGAAATTGAAAAACTGGACCGTGAACAGTTCAAAAAAGACCTGGAATATCAAAATGCTCAGCAGTCTCCGGGAAATCAATTTGTAGAACAGTTCGTCAAAAAGACCCCGGAGGTAATTGATACCCTTGGCGGATTAATAAGCATCATCGTTGGGCAGCGGCATGGATTAGGCCCTATTGCAACCTATACACCTCCTTCGGAGACCATTAACACTGCACCTGAAAACGAAGCAATCTCATCTGGTGAACCTACAGAACATTTTCCTGAAACTTCCAGGCCATCACAACCAGAGCCCCTTCTAGAGGAAGCTCAGCCGAAAGAGCAAACTCAGGCAAATAACCCAACTACCCCCAATCAATGAGCATGCACTTCCCCTATCAAAAATTAATACAGGCTGCCTTGGATTTTATGGCTATCGACTCCCCTTCTGCGGCCCGCTATATAACCTATGTACGGGCCATACAATCACAAATTGGAATCATTCAGGGCATTGAAAACAGACCTTTGACGGCCAAGGACTGGATCAGTATCGCTATTGAATTGGGCAGAAGGGCATTGGAAAGAGATATCGGCGCGAAACGAATTGCAGAAAGTATATATCCCTTAGTGGATGGATCAGGGCAATTTTCGACCTATGCCGGTATCTCTGCCAGTGCTGCCACCAACCTATTACTTATTTGGTCGGGTACTTTTTCACTTCGACCAGAAGAAAAAGCGCTATTGGTTGATGTAATTGCAGAACTGCAGAAGCTATACATAACGCGAACTAATCCAATTGCCCACTCATGAGGACAGTCCAAACTAAAACGATCTCCCAACTGCGAAATCAGCTGTTCTCCATAGCCGAGGAAGCAAGTATTACCACCGTGACCCGAAATCGACAATTTATTGGAGTCCTAATTACCGAAAATTTTCCCACATATGGATTGGTATCTTTAACCCATAAAAGAATCAAGGAAAATCCCGTCCACTCGATTAGCCAGCTTACCAAAGGGTTCATACGTTGATGCAAAGTGGCTACGTACAGATATTACCAGATACCCAGCAGCAACATGCCAGAGCACGGGCTGTGGATGCTTCTTTGGAAGCATCCACAGTACCTCTTTCTACACGACGCCAGGCCTACCCCGGTGTGGAAGGCGTACTTTCGGCAGCCAGCAGGTTGGTTACTAAATATACCGGCGACGAGCGCATTCGCTCACTTGCTCTCAAAATTACAAGCACAATCCGGCGACACCGGCTTACCGGACAACCCGACCTGCGAAACATTGACGCTATTGCCTCCGCCATATACAAGTGGATGGTGCGCAACGTGAATTACGTGCGCGACCCATGGGATGTCGAGCGTATTCAATCGCCCTTTGTCACCATTACTCAGCGAGCCGGTGACTGCGATGATCATGCCATTTTAGGTGCTGCCTTGCTGCAAAGCTTAGGTATTCAAACGGGCTTTCGCATTGTCTCGCGAACGGGACGTCACTTTGACCATATTTACGCGGTGTACCAATCACCTACCGGCTGGAAATCTTTCGATACAACTGTGCTGAAATATCCAGGTTACGTATTTGATGAGCGGCTCATTAAAAAATCCAGGCACGTCACCAACCTGATGCCGGAAGGTTTGGGGCTTGACCCTATTACGCTACTCACCACGGCTACAACAATGGCCAGTACCGGGATGACGCTAAAAAATACCTTGTCCAGCATATTTGGAGCCAAGGATTCTGGTGAGCGCCAAATGCGCGGAGCCCTTCGAGATCACCTCATGCAGCGAGGCGTGCAATCCGAGGTCATCAGTCTTTCCCAAAAGGATAATGCCACACTTCAGCGCTACGCACAGATTATAGATGAACTTGGTGCCCCGGCGGTTCAGCAACTGAATCGCTACGGGCAACTTTCCCCGGTTTGGGTTACTCAACAACAAGCAGCAAATAAAACCAAAAAAATGGGGCTGTATGCTGGTCTTGCCATTGGAACCTTGGTTCTGATTGGTGGCGGGTATATGCTTCTAAATAAATAGACCATGAGTAAAAGTGGATTTATCATTCCCTTAGAGGATACTGTCATTGGAGAGGAAAATGCGGTGATTGCCGTGGCCATCAGTCCCGGACTGGGCAATTGGGAAGAAACCGACCCGTGCCGGTACGCCAACCAAAGCTGTAAAGGCAAAATGTTTGGCAAGCTGAAAAGCTGCCGGCGTCAACGCGAGAAAAGTCAGGCGCTATGCAAAGCGCACGAAGCTTCCCTTCAAAAGAAAGCCCAGTGGGAAGGACAGCGCGAGGAAATGATGCAGGCGCTCCAGACCAATATCACGACGACTGCACAGCATCAACAAACGGCCAATTCAACCATGAAGTCAGGCATTGCTGTGGGTGGTGTTGCCCTTACCGGAGCTATTGCTTTGGCGGTTTTAATGCTGAAACGAAAAAAGAAATCTTCTAACTAAGCAGGCCTTTTCCATGACCAAACAACCCAGCGGATATACCAGTTTTGATCTTCTCAACCAGAAAGCGGCTACCGTTGCCCAGCCCACTCAAACCAAATTTGGCTCGGCTTTGACCTCTATCAGTGACCTGCTAAAGACGGCGACCGATACCGTGGTGACCATAGACGGGGTCGTCAATAAAGGAGGCAACAAGTCCGGAGGCGGACAACCGACCGTGCTTTACCCAGGCCAAGGCGCACCTGCTTCCAGCGGCTCGGGTGAGCTAATAAAGTATGCGGGCATAGCAGGCATCGCCATTGGCGGTGGAATTATTCTACTCAAAGTTCTGAAAAAGTAAGTATGCAAGCCGGACGAATTTCAAGATTTCTCGATGGAGGGGTTCCAGGTGGCCATGCTCCTATGGTATTGCCAGAGGTAGAAGACACTTCTTACGAGCAGCCTGATATGCAGGTCATTGAAGTGGGTGAAGGCGAGCAGCCAACAGCCAAAAAACTGTGCCAGCGACTTCAGGAGCAGCCCATTTCCATCTCGCAATGGATACGGGATAACCAGAACAACTTACTAATCGCGGGCGGCCTTTATGTAGGCTACCGGTTTTTGCGGAGGTAACATGAACGCGCAATCAGGATATATCGACACCGGGCTTGGGCAGCTCAACCTGTCCAGCAATATCATAAGCTCCGAGGCGGTAGAACTTCGCATTATCGGACGAAACCCCGCCTCGGGGAACCCACCCAGCGGGGTTCCGTTTTCGCTCGACCTTGAAATTGAAACCTTCCGTAATTGGGCAAAAGTTCTTTTTCTACCGTTTATGGCCAGCTGGGGTCAATGTCCCGACGCCCTTGTGGTGGTTCGCTCGGAGCAGACCAGATCGGTGTTAGGCTTCCAGCGGTTCCGAACGTCGATGATGGACGGTTGCCGCGCACAGGGACGACTCGTTTTTGACCGCTCGTTTGTTCCAACCTCGGGCCATAAAGTAATTTTTGAAGTGTACCCGGATGATGTCGATTTAAGCAAGCTACCCGCTTCAGATCTCATCGAAAAGTCAGCACCCATTTCCCTCGACCTGGACCAGAAAACCGGCGAGCAGTCCGGGGTGTATTCTCCACCCACCGAGTCGTGGTACAAGATGCCCGAACTTGGACCGGGTAACACCCTTGGGGAGGTGAATACGCTACTCAAACGGGTGATCATTATATCGGTTGCTGGTGCGGGGCTTTATTTCTTAGCCCCCATGCTCCCTGGACTTCGGGCGGGTGTAAAAGCCTTAGCTCCTAAAGTACCTGCCGAATGAAATCAACTTTTATACCACATACCGGTACTGCATTACAGGGCATGGACGATTACCTGCAACGCACTTCGCAAAACGCCTTTAAGCTGTTTGCGGGGAAACTTCAGAGCGCCACAAGTGGTCGTCGCGGCCAGCTTGCCACGATGGGACTCAACCTGGCCAACCTGACCACCAGTAAAGCAGGTATCACCAGGGTATATGAACAGAACGCCGGAGTCATTGACGCCTACTTCGAGTATGTGGATCTGGTGGCTCTGGCAAAAAAATTAACTACCGATGATCCTTTATCATCCTCAGCTAAATCACCACTGATAAAGTATAGCTCTACGCTTCTGATCGGTATCACAATAGGTGTGCTTGCACATCGAATGTATAACTCAAAATCGAAGAAATGACTCTCAGTAAAGGCGCCTCAGGACAACAGGTAATCAGGCTCCAAGCAGGATTGCAAAAAGCAGGATTTGATCTACCTCAATATGGTATTGACGGAAAATTTGGAAGTGAAACACAATCTGCCGTTATGAAAGCTCAACGTAGGTATTCTCTTCCGGTAACCGGAGAGGCCGGGCCAACACTACTTTCAAAACTGGGGGTATCCAATGCTCAAATAAACATGAAAACAGATAAAAAAGCCATGCTGACCAAAGCTGTTCTGGCTGGCATTGCCATCGGTGCTTTAATTGTGATCGCTAAAAAAATGAGGAACCGTTGATATGGACATCCAGAATACTCTGAGCGCCAAAGAACTGGCAAAAATAAACATCAAAGGCATCAAGATTGCCGAACCTTATGGTACACTTCTTGGGGAACCGGAGAAAAATGCCGTCATCTTTATCTGGGGTGAGAAAGGGGCCGGAAAGTCCACCTTCAGTTTAGGCCTTGCAAACGCTCTTGCACAGCACGGTAGAGTCGAATATATACCAGCCGAAGAACATTTCGGTAAAACACTCATTGACCGAGTCAAGCGATTAAAAGCGACCCACAACAACCTGAACTTTACTAAGTGGAAATCACTCACATCGCTAAAAGAAACCCTGCTGAAAAACAGATCTGCCTTTTGCGTATTGGATTCCATTTCTGTCATTGACGCCAAAGACGCCTCCACGGTAGAACTGGCACAGTGGTGCCGCGAACAAGGCATTGGTTTCATCATGGTGGCCCATGCGACCAAAGATGGCAAGTATAAGGGCAACACCAGTATCGCACACGAATGCGACATTGAAATTAAAGTAACCAAAGAGGGACTGGCTGAGACCGAAAAAAACCGCTATCAGTTATTAAATGCCATCGATGTTCCATTTGGCACATTAGCCACTGCCGAAACTCTAAAAATTATTCCCCCGCTTACGCAAAGCCAGCATGAAGGCGTGGAAGACCAGCTTTCTAATAATGAGACCTCAACTGATGAGGAACTCATCGACTTTTTTCAGGATGAATTTGGTCTCACTAAACAGCAGGCAGCCCACTGGGTGTCAAAAAGAGGAAGCTATTTGATGAATCCCACGCACAGCGAGCCACGCGAAAATCCCGTAGAGTTGCCATTTACGATCTCACTCAAAAAAATCAATACCCTCCACAAACTGCGCTCCTGGAAACGGGTGAATTCACTGCTCGGCTCCAAAATGCCGTGCTACGCCAAACAGCATTCCGGGGAGTCCGAACGGGCAACACTGAGCATTCGCTATGTGCCCGACTACTACAACAAACGCTACATCGTGGAGTTGCTCATTGACGGAGAGCTGAAAACCCAGATTTGCACCGAGGGGGCCAAAGGCGGATTTGCGGCATCCTGGGCCCAGCTGGTGAAAAAGCACGGAAATCTGGAAGTACAGATCCTCGCCCAAGATCACGCGAAAAAAGTACTGGGCGCGCGGGAGTACCGAAGGCAGGAAAAGCTTCAGAGTAAGAATTCAGATTGTCCGCCAGCAAGAAAATCCAACACAAAGAAGAAGCCTAAGCGAAAGCCTACTCCGCTCAAGAAGAAAACAGCCAAGAAAAAACCGGCCGCAAAAAAATCCAAACCGGCACCTAAGCCCAAAGAGCAGGCCATTCCAAAGGCTGAGGTGGACCTGGAAGCCGCTCGAAAAAGCCAAGCCAAACTTGACACCTTTTTAGAAAAAGTCCTTAGCTAAGCTATGCCAGCAGTTTATACAAATATCGACCAGATTACCCACCTGTCCACCGGCGACTTTGATCACTGGCTGGGTGACTGGGACTCCGACGGCATTGTCAATATTGATGATCCCAACCCGCTTACTCCGGGCGATACCGCCCCGGTTTCTGAGGCCGAACTGGCACCGCAAATCAAGGCAGTGATCCAGGCGAAAAACAACTACATCCCGGCCCTGAAAAAAGTTATGAAAGGCCTAATCGGGATGAATTTAGCTTTGGTTGTAAAGGGGCGCATTAAAGAAGTGTATTCCACTCTGGGCAAACTCATTCGCAAACGGTTCCCCTTTACCGAAAAGCTTGCTACCAAAGCCGGAGAAAAATATACTACCGGCCTGACCGATGTGGCAGGCTGTATGGCTATTGCCGAAACACAGGCGCAGGTCGATCAGATGGTGAAGCGTATCCTCTCGGGCGAATTAGGTGAAGTCTGGGAACACGAAGACAAATATAAACATCCGGCAAATGGCTACCGCGCTCATCATTTTATCCTTGTTGTGGACGAGCAGTACCCAGTCGAAATCCAGGTAAAAACCAAACGCATGTCCATGATTTCGGCGGCCTCGCACCAGCCCTATAAAGTGGGCCAGCTTAACGGGGCACTGCTGGAAGAACTCACCCAACTCGCGTGGAAAGCCGACAAAGGCGACACCGAATCAGCGGAAAAACTCGAACCTTATTTGGTCGATTTGGAAGCGCTTGAAACCCAGCTTACCCTTCGGTCTAATCCAGGCAGCGAGCTCCAACAGCTTCAGGTAGATTTTGAGCAGACCATAGGTAAACTGGCCTTGGCATTTCAGCTGGACAAGTTTCCGGCGGAGCATAAAGAAGAAGCTTTGGAGCTTTTCAGGGCACACGGGCGAATCATTGGCGTCGATTTTGATGGGGTATTTAATAAGGCCTCTACCAAAAAATCGAAGCCCGCCGGACAGCCCAAAAAGAAATCAGGGCAATCAACTTTTAAGTTTAGTGACACCGAGCTTTCGGAATTTACTCCCATCAAACTAACGGCTTCCGAGCGTCGCAAGGCCAACGAAGCGGCCATCGGGGTGCTTCAAAAAGAAGACCGCGCGATTACCAAATCCGATATCGACCTACTCCGCTCTTACACCGGGGCGGGCGGGTTAGGCTACACCGAATCCACCGAGCAGTCCAAGCGGGGCTTGCTAAATGAGCACTACACCTCGTACCCCGTGGTCAAACTCATTTGGGATAAGCTTCAACAAATGGGTGTCACGGGTGGCAATATTTTAGAGCCGGGCGCTGGCGTGGGCAACTTTGCCGGATTCCTTCCCGACCGCGACAAGTTTCGGATGGTCATGATCGAACGCTCGGCCATCAGTTCGCGTATTGCGAGTCTGCTATACCCAATGCAGACCGTGCGCCACGAAAACTTTGCCGACACCGATCTTTCCCTATACAACCTGACTGGCGTGGTTGGGAACGTGCCCT
The DNA here is from genome assembly GCF_014762685.1 of Gracilimonas sp. Taxonomy (NCBI): domain Bacteria; kingdom Pseudomonadati; phylum Balneolota; class Balneolia; order Balneolales; family Balneolaceae; genus Gracilimonas; species Gracilimonas sp. The sequence continues at coordinate 125,940 of NZ_JABURM010000008.1, read as the reverse complement.
TTGGGGACCTGAAAATTCATACCACCCGCGACCCGCTGGCTCCACTTAGCCCCCGCATTCACGACTATTTTATCCTGAAATCCCTGGACGCCCTAAAACCCGGTGGTTTCTTGGTAGTAATTACCTCAACCGGCACGATGGACAAAAAAGACCCATCCATTCGGCAGGCAATGGTACAACGCGCCCATTTTGTAGGGGCCTACCGGCTGCCTTCAACGGCGTTTAAAGACAACGCCGATACCACGGTAACTACCGATATTCTTTTCTTCCAGAAATATGGAGAGCATCAGGGCGACATTCATCCGGACGTGGACTCGAAACTCAACCGACTTTTTGCCCAAGAGGAGCTGATTGAAAGTCAGGTCTCCTATAATGGTGAAACCTATACCGCTTCTTACAACCCGTACTATAAAGAACACCCAAACCACGTGTTGGGTGAGCATATTCAGGGGCACCACGTACAGTTTTATTCCCGTATGGGAGTGAAAGGTGAACTTTCTGAATCTGTTATTAACTCCGTGCTTTCTGACGGGCTGACTTTTCCTTACTCGCTTCCGGTCGAGATGCCCTTGTACAACATTCCCGATGATGGCATTATGCTCGACCTACCAAGGTCGTACCATCCGGGAAATATCGTCTTCCACGAGAACCATTTTTACGAGAAACAGCGACGGTTTTTCAAGCGGCTTACCCTCAAAGGCGGCTCCGGACTGGAGGCGCGCACCCGATCGGCCTGTCAGCTGCTGGACAAATACGACGACTATATAACCGCACTGGCGCAGGAAACGAGCGAAAAAGACGCCCTCCGTGCTGAATTCAAGCAGCTTTTATCGGGTCACATCGAGCAGTACGGGGTTCCCGATGAAGACGAGGACATCCGCAAGGTGTTCAAGTTCGACAACCGGCTTTACAAACTCACGACGCTCGTGAAGCGAGATCCGCTTAACGGGGAACTGGTGCACGCCGATATCATTGATGCTGATTCCATGTTCAACCGCAACTACGTGCCCGCCGTCAAAGATTCGGACGACTTGGCTGAGCTGGCCATGTTTGGCCGAAGCATTGGTGAAACTTTGGACGTGGATTTCTACCAGTCGGTGTACAAAGGAGGAACAGCCAGCAAAGAGGAGCTGGAAAAAGCGCTCCAGGATCACCCTGACTTTTACTGGAATCCGGCAACCGGAAACCACGAATTTCGCTACCAGTACCTCTCGGGTAATGTGCGCGAGAAGCTGCAACTGGCTCAAGAGCACGAGCTGGAAAAGAATATCAAGGCGCTACAAGAGGTAGTACCCGAATGGATCGACGTGTACAATATCACTGTGGACCCGCAGCACGTGTTCACCTACCTGCCTGCCAAAGCCATTGAAGAGTGGATAAAAGATGAAATGAACTACGATAAGGTGGAAACCGGTCTGGTCAAAGACAAAGCGGATCTGGGCAACCGGTTCTACATGAAGCTTCGGAAATGGGGCCGTTATGTGGGCACGGGCGATGAAACCCCCGACGACAACAACCTGGGCTGGGGCGAGACGCCATTTACCAAAATCATTACCTCGTACATTCAGGACAGCACCTTTCCGCTGAAATTCTATGATGAGGACGACAACCTCATGCCGTCTATGACGCTCAAAGAAGCGCAATCCATGAAGGGAGAACGCGGTCAGATGCTCATCGAACGGGCGCGAAAAATACAGCGCCAGAACAACAACCGGATGCTTACGCACGTGCCCAAAAAGTTCAACAACTGGGTGCGCACCAAAGCTTCCTCCGAAGTCCGAGGCATGATCGAGGCCGCCTACAACCATACCTATAACGCGGTGATCAACCCGCCTTTTGACGGGCACACCCTTCGGGTTCGAGGCATGAGCGACACCTTTTACGGGGTGAAAGACTTTACTGTGTACAAGCACAATCGCGCCATTGCCGAAAAGCTGGTGTGGAACGGCAAAGGAGCCAACTGCCACGATGTTGGAGCCGGAAAAACGCTCGCTTCCATCATCACCTCCCAAGTGCTGCTCCAGCAGGGAGCCGCCCGAAAACCCATGTTTGTCGTGCCCGGCAAAGTGCAGGAAAAATGGGTGGAAGAATACCTGATGCTCTTTCCAGACGCCAAAGTCCTCAACATGAAAATGGCCTCCGGCGACAAGCACAAAGAACTTACGATGGCCCAGCTTTACAACTGGGACGCCATCTTTATCGCCGACCACGCCTTTAAATCGCTGCCATTATCCCCAGCTGAGCAGGCTCGTATTTACCAGGAGCGCATCGACTACTTCAACCAGATGCTGGAGAACTTCGAGGATCTGCTGGAAGAAGACGAGGCGATCTCGAAAGCGGCCAAGACCTCCATGATGAAACGCATGGAAAAGCAGATGGAAGAATGGGAAACCAAGCTCCGAAATGTGGCCCACGCTAAGCGCCTGGAGACCGATATTTTCTTTGACGAGCTGGGTGTGGACTGCCTGTTCTTTGACGAGGCGCATTTCTATAAGAACGCCCTTGGTTCGGCCAAAGCCGCCAAGCTGGGAATTTCAGCCAACAAACCTTCCCAGCGCGCCGAAGACGCCCTGCAAAAAACGCGGTGGCTGTTCAGCAAAGTGGGCCATAAGAACGTGTTTGTGCTTACCGCGACCCCGGTGGTGAACTCCCCGGTCGAAGTATGGCACATGCTCAACCTGTGCGCCCCGGATTTGCTGGCCAAATACGAAATTGAAAACCTCGACAACTTCATTAACCTGTTTGTCCGGGAAGAAGAAAAGATCGTCAAAAAGACCAACGGGGAATACCGCTCCGAGCGCGTCGTGGCCGGGTACTACAACCTGCCGGAAATGCGTAAGATCATTGACGAGGTGATGGACATCAAGAGCTACGATCAGCTCATCGGTTTCTACAAAGAGTTTCCCGACTACATTCAGGACGAGTCCGGAAACACAGTCAAAGGCAAAGACGGAAAGCCCAAGGTGCTCCAGCCCAAATTCAAGCGCCCCAAGGCCAGTACGCGCAATGTGATTATTGAACCCAGCGAGCTGCATAAACTGCTTTTTGATGACATTATCCTCCGAGCCAACGAGGTCATTGCCTGCATGAAAGACCGGCAGTGCGAAACCCGCGACAACTTCCTCGTAATAACCGGTGATGGCAGCAAGATTGCGACCGATCTCAGGGTATATGATAAAGATTTTGAAGGCATCGACCGATCCTACCTCAAGCTTGGGGCGATGGTCGAAAATGTGGCCGCTTCCTACGGGGCCCGTTCCAATCCAGCTCCCGAAGCCGTTCCCGAAGACCTTTACGGTGACTACTTTCACCGGACAGGCAGGGGGCAATTGGCCGTAACTCCACCACACCTCCGGGAGAACCCAACCCATATTGAAGTCATTACCAGCAAAGGTGTGGTAAAAGAAAAAAGCGGCTACTGGGTGGTATGGGATGAAAAGAAAGAAGTGTATGAGCCCCTGCATATCCTGAAGCCCAAAAAACCCGAACACACGTGGAGCGAAGGCATCTTTGGTAGCGAAAAAGAAGCTACCCAGCGAGCCGAAAAGCTCAATAAAGAGTGGGAGCAGATCAAGGCCAGCCGATCCAATCCAGCGAGCCAAGCCATTCGCAACCAGATTATTTTCTGCGACTGGATCAGCCTTCATCAGTCTCAGGGAGGTAGCTTCCACCAGCTCATCAAATCCGAGCTGGTCAAAGCTGGAATCCCGGAAGGTGAAATCGCCATCATCAACGGAGCAATCATTGGCACCGGAAAAGATGGCAAAGACTATTTTGTGAGCAGCAAGGACGACAAGGAAGCATTAAAGAAAGAAGTTCAGGATGAGTTTAACCAGGGTAAGTACCGGGTGGTCATTGGCAACCAGTCGATCGCCGAGGGCATGAACCTTCAGAAGTGGACGACCGACATGCACCACATGGATGTGCCCTATACGCCTTCTCAAATTCAGCAGCGCAATGGGCGCGGGCTTCGCCAGGGCAACCAGTATCCGGAAGTTCAAATTCACTACTACCTGATGCAGGACTCTTTTGATCAGTACCGGCTGGAGCTGGTCTCCAAAAAGCAGAGCTGGATTGACGACCTGTTCTTTGGCACCGGGCGTGAAGTGTCCACCGGAGGCGACTCCGAATCGCTGGAATATGAACAAATGGTAGCCGCCACCAACTCCGACCCAAGGGTAAAACAGTTTTTTGAGGCTTTAGCCCAAAAGAACGTGCTTGATGACCGGATTGACAATTTGGAATCTGAAGTGCAACGGCTCGAAGCCAGTCAGGCGCAGGCGACCACCGATATACAGACGAGACAGGATCGCATGAAAAGTGTGGTAGAGCGGGAATCGGCTTTGCAAAACTCGAAGCTTCCCGAAAGCGCTGATAAAGCCCTCAAAGAAAACCTTTTTGACGTGCAGTACGGGTGGAACGGTGAGCCGTACCAGCTCGATATCCAGCTTAGCGCCGACTCCAAACGCATTTCCGGCTACCGCATGAAAACCGTCTTGGACGTGCCGGAAAACAACGCCAACGGGCGGGTGTGGTTTCACCTGATCCCGGATAGCAATATCGCTGACCGCTCATTTTACAACAAACAGACGTGGGGTTCCATCAAACGCATGGCCTCTAAAGAGCTGGCTGCTGCTTTTGGGTGGACGCTGGAAGAAAAGACGGGGCAAGGAAAATCCATCTCCGGCAACCTCGGCAACATCATTGCCACTGAGGAAGATTTCTACACTGAATACGGCATCGACATTGAAGCCGAAAAAGCTAAAAAAGACGAGGCCGGAAACGAGCAAAGCTTCAAGGCCATCAAAGAGTCCGCCGGGATGTTTACCATCAAAAAGTGGCAGCCGATTATCACCCGAAAACTGGCTGGACTATTTCTGGAGCTGGAAAAAGCGTGGATCAGAACTTCCGAAAGCCGGATGGAACTGCTAAGCAGTGAGCTCAGGCAGACCGAGAAAACCCTGACCGAACTTCAAAAGGTGCTGGCATCCACCAAGAGTGAACTCGAAGCGGCCAAAACCGCTCGGGAAAACAACCAGAAGACTGTGATCGAACTCAACGATGTGGTCAACCAGCTGGTGGCGGTGAGCTACGACGATCGGAACGAGCTCTACGAAGAGATCAACCGCATCGCCCCGAAATACAAGATCCGCAAGACCATTACCGTCCGTGATGTGGGTTCGCTGAAAGGGAATGCCCCTAAAAGCGTCCCTCAGCTTCGCGAGAACAAGACGGAACATGCGCCTGGAAAAACATCCAAACGGCATGGCGTACTCAAAACTCTCTATGAAGAACCGCTGGTGTATTCCGGCATCGTCAAGGAACTGGAGTACATCGACGCCAAAGGCTACATGCGGCGCATGGAAGCAGAATCCGATGATCTGGCGATGATCATCAACGCCAAGGGCACCACTATTTATGTGTTTCCAACCAGTTTAATGAGGCTCTCAAAGGGAGCCTATAATGACCCGAAAGCCGCAGAAATGTTTGAGGAGTTTCATCATTTCCCGGCAGACAACTACGACTATGAGCTGTTTCCGCCTACGGGCGAGAAACTGATCAGTGCCGGTTACGCCGACCGCATACTGTATGTGAGCGATAAGATTATCTACGCCGATGACGAAAAAGGCAAAGACAATCACTATTTCCACTACTTCGATGCGGGCAAGCGACCGGTGTTTAAATACGGTGATGTGTACATCATCGCTAACGTCAACATAGACGGCAGGGGCATTCTTAATTGAGCCACCCGCCAGAACAACGAAGGCACCTATGAAAGAGCGCGTGTTCGCCAAGAACCCTTCCGAGCTACAAATCATCGAAAACCCAAACAAACGACGCAGTAATATGATAACAGAAAGCAAAATCACTACCGAGAAGGCGGTCTCTGAGTTCAAGCAGCAGGCTATCACCGCCGGATATATTCTTGGTGGACAAGCGGTGGCAGCCCAGATGAATGTCCTGGCCGTCCCCTTGCTGACAGGCAACGCCTCAGCAACTATTCAACAAGCCACCCGAGCAGGTATCCCTCTCACCGCTGGAGTACTTCTAACGCTCCTTTCCAAAAACAAACACGTTCGCGGTTTGGCCATGGGTATGGGCGTACAAGGCGTAATGGAAGTCATCAAATTTATTACCCCTGACTGGACACCCCAGCAAGGTCTTATGGATGGCTCCGGGTACGTGTATGACAACCTGCCTGAAATCCAGGAAAAAACACACCATGTGGATGAGGTAGAACATTCTTTAGAGGTTGATAATACCATCGAAGTCTAGAAATAACGCCTCATAGCTCTGCATTGCAAAAGGGGTACTGGTAATACCAAACCGGCTATCAGCCATTTTCTAAACCTTTTAAATCACAGTTATGAGCGATAAAATCTCCAAAAAAGCACTTGTTCCAGCTACTGCGCGCATCAAGACCTATTTTGACACACGCAAAGTACAGCAAAATCAATCAGTCCTTAATTTCTTTCCTGCTAATGCAGATCGAAAACTAACGCGGGACAACTATGTAAGTAACCCGTTTCCCGGAGCTATGAAACGCCGGATTCTGGGCCTATCCTTTGAACTCACCAAACAATTTATTGAAGACGATCCAGCCAATGGCATCGATGCACGCGCCATCGTGAACGGGCTCAAAGACGCGGCCATTCTGCTTCAGGCCGATAACGACAACAAGGAATTCCTCCGCGCTCCCATGAGTGAGTTCTCCAACTTTGCTGGAACCGGTATTCAGTTTACCTCGGCCACCAATAATACCGTTGACGCCGTAGCTGAGTATCGCCGGCTTGTTACCATGAAATCTGCCAGTGAGTACCGCCTGGCCGATCCGTTTGATCTGGCCATCAACCAGACGGTTTCCCTTGCCGTCCATTTTGATGACGCCTCAGTGTTCCCAACCACAGAGAACTGGAACCAATCCGGTCAGGGAGAGTTGTGGCTCCGGGCTTCTCTGGTAGTCGCAGAAGTTGAGTAATCCATCCCGTCCCGCCGGTTTCGGTTCGCCGGTTCCGGCGGGATTCTTTTTTCAATCAACCCTGACTACCTCAAAGCAACACCATGAAGATTATCTCCAATTTTTTACCTCCTAAAGAAAGTTCGGCCTACAATCCGGCCAAATCGGTCGAGGTGCAACCGGGAGCAACAACTCAACTTACCATGAACGGCATGGGCGGAGAACGCTACGGCATCCGAAAGATTCTCCCGTTCAGTGCCAACATGAATGCCATTTTGATCTCGGCCCGCCTGAACGAAGATTTGTACCTGTTTCGCGATGTGCAGCTCTCGGTGGTGCACAATCTATTCAAATCCATTGACGGGCTGTTTGCTCCCTTCATCATTCAGAAGAATAACCACATCGTATTTGAACTCACCAATACCGGTGCTGCAAAGCAAACGGTAAACATTCAGCTTGTGGGCTACGACCAGTTTGCCCTGTCCAAACTAAGCGCGGCCTACCAGCAGATCGGAGCTTCGGTTCCGGTGCCCCGATTCCTGTATGGACATAACACGGTTCCAGCAGGCGGTCTCAACATTGACCTGGGCGTGAAAAGCAAAAGCGTGGACGTGCAGGTTCGGCGCATGGCGATGAGCAGCAACCAGCCCGGAGTCATTACCGCCTCGATGAAAGTGTACAACACCACGGTTCGCGATGAAGTATTCCTGGAGCAGGTGAACGACGAGTTCAACGACAAGTACATCAACGTGCCCTTTGTAGTGGGATCGAACGTACCCTTTGACGTGTACGCTTCCAATTACGGTGCCCAGCCTGCCGAGGTAAGTTTCCTTTGTGAGAGCTACGTGCAGATAAGAACCGGATTCATCCCAGCGGAGTAGCTATGCTAAACGACTTGATTAAAGTACTCTGCGAGCTGGCCGCCAACGTGGAAGCGCTGGTTAACAACCTGCAAAAAACTGAAGGCAACCAGCCCAGTCAGGCCCGGATTGCGTCCTCCATTTCCCCGGTGATGAAACAGGGCGAGCAGCCTGTGCGCCTGGTCAACGAAAACCCACACCGGCTTGGAGTGATTATCCAAAACAGCAGCGAAGGCGAGCTGATGATTGCCCTGGATAGCCAGCGGATATCGGACAAGTACTACACCTTCAAACTGCGGGCAGGTGAAACCCTGCATTTTGATCTTCGCCGGTTCGGCGAGCTCTACAAAGGAGGCTTTATGGGACTGTGGGATGAAGCCACAAATCCCGGAGCCGAGTCCAAAGCCCTGGTAACCGAAATTTTCTGGACCAGCTGAGATGAGTAAGATTAGCGGACAGGAATTTGGTCTCAATGAAGCCTTCAAGATGCGGGTCGTGAGTGGAATGCTTGTGGATGGCTCCATTTTGATCTCATGGGCCACCGGAGAACCGGCATCGAGCCAGATTGACTGGGGTTGGGACGACTCGGTTCCATTTCAGACGCCAGAAGTGCACGCCGAACCGGACCAAATGGTGCGTTATCACCAGCTCTACCTGCCCCAAACCCTGGTCGATCAGCGGCATTATTTCCGTGTGCGCTCGCGAACCGAGCATGGCAAAACCGGGATCTCGGACATATACATGGTCGTGGTTCCTCCGGATCTGGACATCAAAAATAGAGGTCGAATGTCCACGGAGATAAAATTGGAACTGGTAATGGTCAAAGCCACCATTATTGACTGCACGAACTTTCCGGACACTTCCATTTCGGGGTATAGAACCGAACCCATTTCATCCGATCAGCCTGCCTTGATTGCCCATGAATACACCGAGCCTGCTTCGGTGGATAAAACCGCCACAGTGAGTCCGGTTACAAACAGCTCGCTGTCCACCAGGATCACATTCACCATTACATAAACCCATAGTTGCATAAACATACCCCCATGAAAACCATCACAACGGATTTAAACGTCGGAAAAACGGCAAGCGGTCTCGACATGTACTGCGACCTGTCCCTGGAACAGCGACACCTGAACCGCATGAAATGCGAAAGCTTTGTTGGAAACTTACTCAAATGGATGCGCATCCAAATGGGTAAAACCAATCAGGACGAGTACTGGGATGGGTATAACACCCGAAAGCTCATTACCAACATTATTAGCATCGTCGAATCGGGGGATGATCTGATCATTGAAATTGCGGACTATCACGAGTACAACACCGTGGAGCATGACCTAATTACCATTCAGGGAGTCATTGGTCTGGAGGGATTAAACGGGGTGTATTATCACGACAACACCAAAGGACAATTTCCCCTTGACCGCCATAGCCGGTACAAGTATTACATTCGTGGCATTGTGCCACACCTTACCGGGGTGTGGGATGGAAATTCAGGAGTTTCGATTGCGGCCAAATACCGAAACCAGTGGGCGTCCAATGACTATCACTTGCCTCTCAACTGGAATCCTATAATTGGCATGAGCGATCAGGCGGTAAAGGCCTCAGATTTGTGCCTTCCGGGGTATTTCAAGCGGGGGTGCACTCAAGGCGCTGTGTCCATTACCTCTCTTATTACCGACCAAGAAAGTTCCAAGTTTACGCTCTCTCGACCCTTCACGAACATGTCGGGTGGTATCCGTGACATCAAGGAAATTGGGATCATGTCAGGGGATTACCGAAGTGCCTACATGCTCATGGCACGAGACGTGCTGGGGGCTCCGATCAGTCTTGGTGACACCTCTACGTTATCGCTGGATTACGAGATTATTTCCATGATTGAAAACTTCAATCAGGACACGGACGCTAATGGAACCAATGGCGGGTGGACGGAAAATTTCATGTACATCCTACATCGTATTGCTAACCCAAGTGCAGCTCACAATTGGGAAAACGAGTATCATTTTACTGCTGGATTGGGTGGCGGGGGCACAGGAGTCAATTTTGACTATTATCGTAACCTGGACGGCTGGAAATTTGGCGTTCGTGTGGGTGAGTCGAACAAGTTTGTTTCTATGACCGATCAATCACTGACTCCGGAAAATGCGGAAGTGAACGGTGTTCCACATGGCTATGGAGACGGTGAACTGGTACATCACGGCACGCATATCGGCGAGCTTGTCGTTGATGACTTAGCTAATGAAGTGTACTTCCCGGTAGAACGCATTTTTGAAAACCGGGGCGCAACACCGATTACGGTTCGCGAGATTGGTTTGTTTGGCAACAAAAACAATTCAAACCAGATTTCCCCGCACCTGTTGGCTCGTAAAGCATTGGCTCCGGTCGATCAGTTTACAATCGAAGCGGGTGAAACGGCTAAAGTCACTTTCAACTGCAAAGCGATTGTATAGGTGAGTAGCGCGCTGTCCATATCTTCCCAGCTCAGCTACCTTCGGGTGAAAGGCATTATGGGGCACTTTTATGAGGCTTCTCGGGCAAATAATGTACCGGTTTCCCTGCTATTAGCCATCGCTTCCAGGGAAAGTCACATGGGCTTAGCCCTCGATGACAACTGGACGGGCGACAACGGCAATGGCATTGGCATCATGCAAATTGATCGGCGTTATCATTCGGAGTTTACAAACGCTCATGCTAATAATGACCATCGCGCCAACATCCACTATGGCAGCAAGTTCCTTGCAGATCTGATAGGAAAGTTTGGCGGTAAGCTTACCCCAGCCGTGGCGGCATACAACGCAGGCTACTCAAAAGTACGAAATACGATAAGTGCTGGCATTGATCCCAATTTGGTAACCACCGGGCAAAACTACGCCTCCGATGTGCTCCGCCGAAAAGAAATCGTGGAGTCGGTAATGGGCATTTCCAAAGCGTCCACGGCCAGCATGGTAATTCTGCCACTAATCATCACAGGATTTATTTCCTACCAAATCTTTAACACTCAATAACCACTATGAAATCATCTTCCGGTTACATCTACAGCGAGGAAAACGCCCCCGGTTTGGGACGCATGATGCTCGACCCAACTTTACCTACTGAATTAAATACAGCTATCCAGCCGGTCTCATCAATCAGCAGAATTCGGCCCACTATCTCCATTGCTCCAGGGCCATCTTCCAGAATCAGGAGACCGATTCTCCCAGGGCTTCCAAAGATCAAACCACCCAAAGTAAGTCCGGTGGTACGTGATTTGACCAAAAAGCCTACGGCAGCTGTCCAGCCTGCAACAACCAAAAGCGAGCCGGTGGCCACGCAGAAAAAACCGATCAATACAAAGATGATCGCGCTGGCCGGGGCTGGTATTGTTGGAGCCGGAATCCTATTCAAAATCTTACGCTAACCTAACCTGAAAACTCATGAGTAAATCAAGCTATACCTCTGATAACGGCCTTGGATGCGGCTGTGGATGCAACGGAGCCGGTATCGGTTCTTCCCCCGTCGTGGACGTTAAAAACGCCGAAGCCGAAAACACCAAAATGGATTTGGTGGATACCGCGAAGAAATACATCAACGGCGAAGTGCCGATGAAGTACAAAGCGGCAGCCATTGCCCTTGGCGCTGGCTTTTTGTGGCTAAAGTTCAAGAAATAGCCATGATACGAGCCGACTACATTGCCCTTATAGAAAGCTATGGGGGCAATTTTACCTTGTCAGACTTTGAGGTCCAGGGGAACATCTCCCGAATGGATGTGGATTTCCTGCGCTCGTTTCTGGCCTGGAGAGATTGGACGGGAATCAAAACCCTGATCACTTCTGCTTGGCGAGATAACGATGCGAAATCACATGGGAGTGGCCTGGCCATTGACTGTCTGCTCTTTACCGACTGGCTTTCCAAACAGGCAAGTCCGCTTCAGCACTGGCTGCTGGCAACCACGTGGCCCTTTCAGGGAGTAGGGTTGTATCTCGACTGGACATTCACTCACAAAGTAAATGGAAAAAAGATTCCGGGAATTGGCCTTCATGTGGACGGGTGGAGTGGGAAGCAGATCAACGAACGTCCACTGCGATGGCTCCGGATTAATGGCCATTACTACTACCAGTCAACCAAAACCGGACAGTTTTACTGCCGGGAGAACAAACAAACCATAACGCTTTCAGAAGCTATTCAGGACTACGAGCAACGCTATGAGCAAATTACCAAAGCCCGAGCATTACCTCAGTAAGTATAAAGAGCTGATCATTACGACCATTATTTGCCTGTTTTTGACTGGTATCTACGACTCGATCAACAACCAAACAGCTGAAATCAAAAGGTGGTACGAGCTGATGATCAATATTCGGGCCGAGCAGAAGATCCAGGGTGTTGACCTGGAATCATTGAAGCAGTCCATTGAGACCTACCGAACTAAAACCGACCAGGAACTAAACAATCACGAACAACGCATTCAGTCCCTTGAAAGAGGGGGTGAATAAGCCTTATTAACCTAATTTAGCCTTATTCCTCATGAAAAAACTACTTAGAAACGTCATCAAATCCGTACCAACACTTATTACGTTTTTCAGAAAAGAAACTCCGCAGGAAGGTAAAGATATTGCCAAAAGCGGTCTAACCAGCTTGGGTATCTCCGGAATGATCACAACCGGACGAATTAATGCCGGTGAATTGGATGAAACGGTAATCATAATACTGGCTATCGTGGAAGCTATTGGCTACGTGTATGGGGTTATTGCCTTAATTGCCGGTTCTTCTCAACAAGTTGAACTTTAAGTGGAGAGTTTCATATTACCCAATATGGAAATGATGAACTTTTTTAATACGTTCAGGTAATAAGAAACTGCAAGTTTTGTTATATTAAGTGTTCCGAAAAAAATCAACAAATGCATTCTTTACACAACATAGCGTCTTATATCCTGAATAAGTATCCAGGAGAAATTACCCCGATGAAGCTCCAAAAGCTTCTCTACTATGTAAAGGTATGGACACTTGTTGCTGATCAAAAGATGATCAAATCTTCTGATGCTTTCTTCGCTTGGAAGCATGGGCCGGTAAATCCCGGTATTTACCATGAGTATAAGGAGTATAAAAATAACCCTATCGAAGATACTCCAAGCTACATTCCGCTCTCTAAAGAGGAAAAAGAAGTAGTAGATTTTATTTTGGATAGTTATGGTTTCTATAATGCTATTACATTGTCCAAAGCAACGCATGCGGAAGATCCCTGGATTAACAAGAGAGAAGTAAATGGCAGAATTACTGATCAGGAGATTCTGGATTATTATACCTACGAGTCATTTGCCAAGAATTTTCCATTAACCAAGAGTCAAGGGTACTATCCGCCCAATACCATTTCGCACTATGCCTTTATCTTTGATATGGACAAATCGGATAAAGCAGCGGAAGTAATGTTTGATTCTATTGAGGAATACAAAAGTCTCTTTTCAAAAGCTTCTGAAGACTATAAATTCCTTGTAAATCAGATCAATTAGCGTTGAGTGATAGTGCTGAATTAGAGCAACTACGGGAGCTAATCGAACTCTTTCCCGCTAAATACTCTATTGATGATGTTGAAGAAGCGAACCGTTTGGCCCGGACTCGTTTTGACGCCTTAGACAACCAGCTGATCCCTTACTTCGTTAATGTGTTGACAAAAGGTGAAGCCAGAGCTTCTATAAACATTTATCTAAAACTCTGTGAGTCTTTTCACATAGTCATTTTTAAAGAGATCATTTCTATAAGTGGAGAATTTAGAAGCACTGAGCATGATGGCTCCGGGTCGGTATATTTTGGAGGCCAAAGACGCCAAGAATTCCGATCAAGATTCAAAGGGTCAAAACCTGAAAACATTGAAGAAGATTTAAAAGGAGCCTTTCAGCACTTGTTAGACTTCAACAGTGACACACCTGTTGATGATGCACTTCGGTTCTATCAGAAGTTTGTGTTTACCCATCCATTTTATGATGGTAACGGTAGGGTTGCACGACTGTTCGTAAACCTTTACTTGCTGGCTTATGGTAAGTTTATTGATTGGAAAAACCTGCAAGATAAAGGGGACTTCCTAAGAAAGCTGAACTACTATCACGATACAGGTAAAGAAGAACATTTTGAGTGGTGGGCGAAAGTATGCTATAAATTTGTGTATGAAATATCAGATGAGGATGAAAGGTAGATCGAACTGAAATAACTTTGACTCATCAAACTTCCAAAATCTCATCAATCTCCCCCACCAACCTATCTGTCTCCATAAGGGCCACGATGATTTTTTGGTAGTGTCGAATTTCATCTATGGATAACTCTCGGTCTCGTCGGTCTTTGAGCCATTTTTCGGCGGGTTGGTAGCCTCCGATGTAGAACTCCCAGGCTTTTTTGGGCACATTGCCAAAATACTGCTCTTCATTAATCCACACTTTGCCGGTGGTTTCATCATCGTCTTCCGGAATAAAACCGGGATCGGTTTTTGTAAGCCGGTTGGAAATTACATTGCTCCCTGCAATGGGATAGGTAGTTATAAATTCTTCTACCATAGGATGCTCCAGTAAGTGAATTTGGCGGAGCTCTCCACCAAGTTCTACGAGTTGCCAAAAAAGCTCGGGATCTTCAGGGTAAGGTACTCTTGGAAAGTCGATCTTGAGAAACTCTTTGTATCTCTCCCGGTAGCTTGGGGAATGTAAAACGGCATAGATGTAATCAAGTAGATCAATAGGAGCAAAGGTGCCTTCGGTTTCTATCTTTTCCGGAGAGAACTTCAGATCCAGATTTTTGGCAATTTTATCTACGATTTTCTTTTCTAAATTAGGCCTTCGTTCTATACTTCCATCCAAAGTTTGTTGGGTGCTATTTTCTGGATAGACATATAAAGGGAATGTGTACGTGCTTTCTTTTGACTTAGCGGATAATGTGCACATATCAACCAATCTATCTGAAATAAACGCATGTTGAAAATCATATGCACTTTGTTGACGGGCAGACAATAAAGCTAAATTATCTTCAAAAAATAAATTCCTCATTAGTTCTCTTCGAGAATCACCTCGAACTATAATTTCATGGATTTTTTCATAAGGGTAGTAGGTGAACCTACTATCAAATAGTCGGTATTGCACTTCCATGATATCATCTGCTTCATCCTCAAAAAGGTCCCTTTTCTCACTAATTTTCCAGTCTTTCGTATCAGAAATATTATACTTCTCAAGTATTTGCTGAGAATCAAGATTTTTCATGTCTTTAAATAACTCAATTACTGAATCCCTATCGAAGTGAGGCTTAATCAAAAGATTGTCTTTTCTGAATTTTATGCCAGTACCAGATTCAATGAATAATTTGTCCAGGGAAATCCATTCTTCAAATTGATCTCTCAGTTTATACTTGAATTCTTTAAAAAAGTAATCTGGTGATTGGGGGGCTACCGCTTTCCAATTAATTGTTGATAAACTATTGTCAGTTAAATAATTGTATTTTTCTTTCCTCTTACCTAAGACATCATTTTTTAATAGTGATGCCATATTGTGATTCTCTTTTTTCTTTATAAAAATATTTATTGAAACACCCTGTTGGATATCAAAAACGTTTTCATCTTTCTCTCCATCATCTGTTACTTCTTGTTTTTTATAGCTACCATGTAAGTCTAAAACATATATTTTATCAAATGCATTAAGTAAATCCTCTCTCATTTTGTGGTGGGTAATACCATCTATAAAACTATTATTTGATATGTAAGCAAGTATGCCTTCACTATTCTTTTCAATCAAATACTGCCCATATCGAATAAATTTAACATAGTCATCTGACAAGGCATTTTTATTATAACCTTGTACACCTTCCTTATAAGTTTTGATTCTTTCTTCAATCCATTCTCCATTATTTCTACTGCTGACTGAATAAGGAGGGTTACCCAATACAACCATCACAGGTGTATCACGCTTAATATGGTTGGCTTCATTTGCTTCTTCACTCAGCCACCCGGCAAAAAGGGTTCCTGTGTCTGGGTGATGTTCTTCCAGAGAGTTGGTCAGATACACCCGAAAGCGTTCACTGCCGCTTGGTTCCACGCCGGTTTCCCGTAGCAGCAAATCCAGTTTCAGGTGAGCCATTGCGTAACTTGCCATTAAAATCTCAAATCCGTTCAGGCGTGGGATCAAGTGTTCTTCAACATAGGTAGCCCAGATGCCTTGCTGTCCTTCAAACTTGGAATGTATTTGCTTGATCACTTCAGCGAGGAATGTTCCAGTCCCAGCAGCCGGATCTAAAATCTGCACTTTATGGACTTCCCGTTCTTCTTCCACCATTCCGCCTTTGTGACGTTTGTCATGAGTGGGTACTTTTACTTTGACTTTAGTCTTGGTGGTATCAGCCAAGCCTTCTTTTAGCCCAAAATCGTCTTTCAAAATGTCATCAACCGCCCGAACTATAAAGTTCACCACCGGCTCCGGCGTGTACCAGACTCCACGGCTTTTTCGAAGCTTGGGATCATATTCAGCCAGGAACGTTTCATAAAAATGAATGATGGGATCTTGCTGCTGTGTAGCTTTTCCAAAGTTCTTAAGAAGGCCATCTACATCGGTAGCTCTGAAAATATCAGCTAATCCATCTACCACCCATGCGATACGATCATCCAGATCATAACCTGCAATGTATTGGAATAGCTTACGAAGAAAGGGGTTGGTTTTCGGAATAAGTGCAGCTGCTTCATGCCGATCAAAGGTATCCAAGGTCGAATCGTGTAGTCGGGCTGCAAACATGCCATAAGCAATCGTCTGGGCATAGATGTCCGCAAACTCCTTAGCCTTGATATCGTGGATCAATACATTCTGAAATGCAGCAAGTTGTTCCCGCAGGGTATTGTTAGCCGACTCGTTCACTTTGTTTTTCTGCTTTTCTTCATCGGCATTCAGGGCTTTCTCAATTACATCAGCGAGGATACGGGCTTTACCGGCCATCATTTTCGACAGCTTATTGGCACTGCGGATGGTTTGCCCGACATGCGTTCCAAAATCTTTGATGATGTTTTCGAACTCGTCGTAATTCCCAGTCAACCCAACTATGCTACCGTCTTTGATTTCAGCAATAGCAACGGAGGTCAGGAATTCTCCATCCCGATATACACGGAAATTGAGGTAATCAGTAAAGATCAGATTAGGAAGGCCGGTTTTGTAGCGTTCAAACTGCTCCTTATTCTTCTTTTTACCCTCAAGATCTGGATCGCCTATGTCTTTGGCTTCGATATATCCAACCGGGATTTTACCTTTGGTGAGGATATAATCCGGAGCGCCTACATCGGTTCGGGAGGGTTCATTGGTTATGAGTAGGTCGGGTAATAAATTACCAAGCAATGTTTGTAAATCGCCCCGGTAACTGTGCTCCCGCGAAATGCCTGATTTATAGCGCAGATTTAACTGATCAACGTATTCCTGAATGGTCATAGATAAACAATTGGGTTGGCGCTTAGGCTAACAAAATCAGGGCTTAAAGACAATGCTAAATCTTTTTTCCGTCAAGGTCTAATAATAACTGTTCCTATTCTTTATAAAGATCCGGTCTTTTGATGCTTCAGTCACTCTCAATCATTCCAGGTTTTTTTACTAACAGAGTCTCACTCATACAAGTATATCTTTATAAATTCCTCAGTTCATTTAATCATTTGCTTAAATGATGTCTTTACCCTACATTTAAGCAATCGCTTAAATAATAATTCCTATGAGCAAACAATCCTGTATTCGTGATGTAGCCGATCTGAGCCAGATCAACCGCTGCATTGATTCTATCCATGCGGTAGAATCATCCATCTTAAAACTCTCGGACATACTAAAGCTGGCCGGAAATGATGTTCGACTGAAAATTCTGTTCTTGTTGAGCACGGAGGAAGATTTATGCCCGTGTGACTTGAGCGACATTTTGGATATGACCGTACCGGCGGTATCGCAACATCTGCGAAAATTGAAAGACACCGGACTTTTAGATTCGAGACGAGAGGGAAAACTCATCTTCTATTCTCTGCAAGAACCTTATGACGAGCTTTTGAAACCACTTTTTAACCAGATTGAAAACAATGCCATTATGGAGGTATTAGCAGCATGAACAAGCAGCAAAACAATAAAACTGACACCAAATGGCTGAGTGCGGGACTCGGAGTTGCATTTATTGCGTCCCTTTGCTGCATCACACCGGTGCTGGCTATTCTGGCAGGCACAAGTAGTATCGCCTCTACGTTTTCATTCATGGACCCATTCCGGCCTTATTTAATTGGGCTGACTGTTCTTTTACTTGGGTTTGCATGGTACCAAAAACTGAAGCCCTCAAAAGAGATCGACTGTGAATGTGATCCTGAAGAAGCCCATTTCACCCAGTCTAAATCGTTTCTTGGCATCGTAACCGTTGTGGCGGCGCTGTTGCTGGCTTTTCCAAACTACTCTCATTGGTTTTTCTCTGACGCTCAGCCCACTCAAGTACAATATGTTTCTGAGGCAGATGTAGAACATGTCACCTTCAATGTGGAAGGCATGACCTGCGCTGGGTGTGAAGCCAGTGTAAAAAATGAGTTGGGTAAACTGGATGGAATTGTTGAGTCCGAGGTATCCTACGACAGCGGAACGGCTACTATTTCGTATTTAAAAAAGAAACTCACGGAAAAAGACCTCCAGGATGCCATCAATAAGACCGGATTTACAGCCCACCTTCAACAAGAGCAAGATAACGAATAATAGGATGAAAGAACTGGAACTGAACATAGCGGGCATGACGTGCGATCATTGCGCCGTTTCTATTGAGAAAAACCTATCCAAACTAAACGGAATACAGAAGACGGATGTAAGCTATCCGAAGGGCAAGGCTACAGTATCATTTGATGAATCCACCCTTGATAAAGCTTCAGTGATTGAAGCCGTAAATCAGACGGGAAAGTATCAGGTAGTGGGCGAATCAGGAAAAGAGCAAACTGGTGAAAACCATTACTCGTTGATTATTATCGGGGGCGGTTCGGCTGCTTTTGCTGCCGCTATCCGAGCCAGTGAATTGGGGGGAACTGCGCTTATTATTAATAAAGGTCTGCCAACAGGTGGAACGTGCGTAAATGTGGGGTGCGTGCCATCCAAAACACTGATCCGAACAGCAGAAGCCTTTCACAATGCTTCCCATCCGAGGTTTGAAGGGATTGAAACCACGGCAACCATCAGTGATTTTAAAAAAGTGATTGAGCAAAAACGGGAGATGGTTCGTGATCTTCGCCAGGAAAAATATGTGAATGTGATAAAGGATGATCCAAGCATCACCCTTATTGAGGGGTACGGAAAGTTAATTCAAACAAATCAGGTTCAGGTTAATAATTCAACCTACACCGGCGAGAACATTTTAATTGCCACAGGGGCTTCCCCGTTCATTCCTGAAATACCCGGACTGAAAGAAGCGGGATATCTGACCAATGAATCGGCCTATGAACTTGAGGAACTCCCGGAAGAGCTCATCATTTTGGGCGGCGGATATATTGCTCTTGAAAATGCACAACTCTTTAGTCGGCTTGGAAGCAAGGTAACGGTATTGCAGCGATCTGAACACGTGTTAAGTGATCAACCCGAAGAGCTTGCAACAGCCTTAACGGGATATTTGGAAGAGGAAGGATTGTCCATTTTAACGAACACAGACATTCTGGAAGTAACAAAAACAGGTAACAAAAGAAGCATCCGCTTTACGTTGAACGGAGAAGGAAAGGAATTTAAAGCCGATCAGATATTAGTTGCTACCGGCAGGCAGGGAAATACAGAACATTTAAATCTTGAATCTGCCGGAATTTACACCAAAGGACGCGGCTACATTCCCGTTGATGAAACCATGCGAACCAATGTAGCCAACATCTTTGCTGCTGGCGATATACTTGGCGAACGGCAGTTCGTATATACTGCGGCTTATGAAGGTAAAATTGCGGCTGAAAATGCGATGAGAGATAGTCATGGAAAAGCTGATTTTTCAGTCTTACCGTGGGTTATTTTCACAGATCCACAGGTGGCCGGTGTGGGCATGGATGAACAGCAAGCGGAAGAAGCGGGAGTCAACTACCAAGCAACGAAACTTACGCTGGACAATGTACCTCGGTCCATCGCCGCTCGGGACACCCGTGGTTATATCAAGTTGATCCGTAACAAAGACAACGACCGATTGATTGGAGCCCGTATTTTGGCACCGGAAGGCTCGGAACTATTGATGGAACTGGCTCTGGCTATGAGGCATGGGGTGACTGTGCAGTCGCTCAAATCCGAATTCCACCCGTACCTAACGCTGTCAGAGGGCATCAAACTGGCTGCGCTCACCTTCGACAAGGACGTTAAGAAACTGAGTTGCTGTGCCGTTTAGATTTTTTCAGGTTACTTCACCAAGAGAGGATAATTCTACAGAATGCAAGTTCTCAAGTTTGATTTTTGAAGGTGTTATAATGCCATTGAGTATAAGGTGAAAGCGCTAATGTGTTGAGTTTATTTTCGTATTAATGGTTATCTCCTGAATGGAAAGCGGGCAAGAACAGACGAGGCCTGGCACCCTTAAGCGACGGATATAGACCGAACCGAATGAACGGCTATTGTTGTCGTTATTCGTTAACCAATTCACTCATTCTATTACGGGTATTTTGGTCTATTGAAACTTCAAAAAAGGTATGAAGTTTTTCCAACAGCTCCGGATTGATTTGAATGGCCACCTTCCGCCCATCCTTGATTGTTTGCACAATCCCGGCATGGCGAAGCTCTTTTAGATCGAGAGAAAGCGTTGCTTTTTGAATACCCAGTTCCTCTGTTAGTTCGCTAAAGTCGCAGGTTGGCTCTTCCAGACAGCAATTCTCCTGTTGATTGACTTCGCAGCAGGCATGAATCCTATCCATCAGTCGGCGGACAATTTTTAGGCGGCGTGGATGCCCCAGTGCTTTAAATACCATGCTTAAATCTTCATTCATTATCTTAGATCGAATTTGAAAATGATTGATATTATTTTCTTGTCTCAACTGTATAGATAAGATTCTTTGAAAGCATACAGGTTTGTAATTACCTTATGTACAGACTATATTAAAACAATGCCAAAAAAATCGACTACATATAAAAAGTTCACAATCAATCTTGTTTTGATTGCACTATTTCTATGTACACTATTTGGCAATGGCCTTCATCTGCACTCTATTTTTAATCATTTGTTCGATCATGGAGACATTCATACGTATGTACATGTCCATCCGGTTGATACAGATCATAGCCACAACTTAGAGTTTGATGATAAAGATGCCCACCAACACCCAACGGCAACGGTTGATCTAACGGGGACGCTGACTCAGAAAACTACTACTAAAGCATTCAGCGAAAGAAATATCCTTTTTGAATTTGTTGAATCTCCAAGAGTACCCAAGATTATAGATCAGAACCCGGAATTACTGGATTTACCCCCGCCGGACTTTATTAACTCACCAGAAGATTTTCCTCCTCTCTTTTTACGCGGCCCACCCCTGGGATAATACTTCCCTTTGCCAGATAGCATCTCTTATCAGCTATCTCCATTAACATTCTATAACCATTAATACATCAAATTTATGAATTCATCCAAGTGGTGGATCTTGTTTTTGGTATTCCTATGGGTACCATTACAGGTTCACGCCCAATCCCAAACACTTTCCTTAGAGGACGTTGTTGAACGGTTCAAGCAACGCAGTCTCCAGCAAGAACTGGCAGAGCTTGACAAGCTCCGAAAGCAAGGAGCAGCTCAACAGTATAAATCGTACATGAATCCCGAGGTCAGCATCTTCAGCGAACAGCTCAATGCCGGTACGCTCGATTATGACGAAACGACCTACCAGATCTCGCAGCCGATTGAACTGCTGGGTCAGCCGTTCCTCCGAAACAAAAGCGCTAATAAAAGCAGTGAGGCCGCTGAATTGAGCTATGAGTATAACCGCTCGGTTCTCATACAACAAGTAAAAAGCTTGTATGCCGAATATTGGTTTTTACAGCACAAATTTCAGGTATATAACCAAGCACTTGATGTTATTCACGAAGTGTTGGCATCAGCCATAGCCCGACAAACGGAAGGCACTGAGTCAGGTCTTCAGGTGCAGCGTTTTACGGTGGAAAAAAATCGGTACTTGCGTATGCGCAATGAAGTTGAGCTGGAAATGATGCAAACAGGGAAGCAACTGGCTTCTATGATCACTTCTTCGGAAGAAACCGGCTTTGACTTTCAGGTAGAAGCAGATTTGCCGGTGGAGCCGATCATGGAAGATTCGGAAACACTGAAACAGTACGCCCTGGAATACCGGGCCGATTTACAAGCTATTGAGCTTGAAGCAGAAGCTCTCGGACTAAAATACAAAGTCGAGAAACGAGAGCGCTTGCCGGACTTAAAGATAAATTTCGGCTATAAAAATCAGTCGGACGGCTCGGAAGGTTTTGTGATCGGCGGGGGCATACAACTGCCCATCTTTAACCGAAACAGTGGAAATATTACCGTAGCGGAGGCAGAACAAAGAAGTGTAGAAACGTCTCTACATATTCAACGACGAGCTATTCGCGATCAGGTGGATGTGGCCTATCAACGCGTTCAGAATTTATATACGCAGTGGCAGGAGATGCAACAGCATTCACTTTCCGCTGAAATGCTGGAAACGGCACGTTCTGCTTATCAACAAGGACGTTATTCGCTATTCGAATTGCTGGATGCCACCAAAGCCTACGTCGATGGCCGTAGCCTTCAGCATCGTATTACCGCTGATTACCAACAAGCCCTTTTCACACTCGATACCATTACATCAGGAAAACTCTTTTCAACTCAAAATAACACAGATCAATGAAAAATTTATTTACAGCCTTATTTATAGGCGCTGCATTTATTTTGGCCGGTTGCGGCTCAGAACAGGAAGACCATAATCATGGTGAGGATGCTGATCATTCCCACGAAGTTACACCCGCTCAGAATCAGGAAGCTGACAACCAGGAACATTCCCATGCCGGAGAAGACGCCCACAGTCACGAAGCCGAACAAACAGACAGAGGTACTCAAGCTAATGAAGAAACTCACTCGGATGGGGAAGAAACCCACAGCCATGAGGGGGAATCGGCTCATCAACATGAAGATGCGGAACCTCAGTTGGTAGGCGCAGGTGTGATCACACAATGGACGGACGAGACCGAGCTTTTTATGGAGTATCCAGAGCTTATCGTAGGACAGGAAGCGACCTTTGCCGTGCACTTGACTCGGCTTTCTGACTTTGCTGGCTTGGATAATTCAACAGTGAATTTTTCAATGCGCTCTGAAAACGGAGCCTCGGTTTCTTTAACTGAAGATGAGGTTCAAATCCCTGGTATTTATGGTCCTGATTTTACGTTTGAAAAGGCCGGCCGATATAATCTCACCATCGCCATTCAGGGAATGGTGAATGATACGCTCTACGTAGATGGTATCCCGGTGTATAGTTCAGCCGGTGATATTCCACAAACGGCCACTGAGGAAGATCCGAATTTGATCTCATTTCTGAAAGAACAGCAGTGGAACATTCCGTTTGGTACCAAGCAGGTAAGCCGACAGACGCTATCTGAAACAGTAAATGCCCACGGTGAGATTAAGCCGGTTCAAAGCAGAGAAGTTACGGTTTCGGCTCCATTTTCAGGAATTATCCTGAGCAGTGCCAATCAAAGTCTGCCGGTTGAAGGGCAGGACATCAGCAAAGGCACGTCGTTGGTGCAGCTGAATCCTTCCATTCAATCAGCGGATGGAGAAAACTATGCCCAGCAGTTTATCAATGCACAGTCTCAATTGTCTTTGGCTAAAAAGAATTTGGAACGCTCGAAACGATTGTTTGAAAAAGAGGCAATTCCGGAAGTAGAACTGGAAAGAGCACGGATTGAATACCGTCAGGCGCTCACGCAATTTCAGACGATTAATGAAATCGCTCAAATTGATACCTCAACTGTAGATACCTATGGCGACTCAGAATCTTCCTACCGCTTTGCCATGAAAGCCCCGATCTCCGGAACCATAGTTGAATCCTATGTGCGACCGGGAATGCAAGTGAAAGCCGGTGAGCCGCTGGTTCGCATTGTCGATATGTCCAAAATGTGGCTGAGCGTTCATGTTCCGGCTGCTGAGCGAATGTCTATTCAAAATCCCGGAGCAGTCGTTTTTTACGTACAGGGAAATGAGAAGATGTACGGCATGGACGAGGTGAACGGACGCTTGCTGAGCGCGGGGAAACAAGTGGAACCCCAAACCCGAACGATTTCCTTAATCTATGAAATAGATAACCGGGAAGGATTACATAGCGGACTCTTTGTTACCGCTGAGATCGACACGGATCAGAAAGAAAACGTGATTGCGATCCCGGAATCAGCCCTGATTGAAGAAGAGGCTAATTTCGCAGTGTATGTGCAGGTGGGAGGAGAGTCGTTTCAGAAGCGAGCTATTACCACGGGCACCAGGAACCGGGGCTGGGTGGAGGTGACCTCCGGCCTCGAACAAGGCGAGCATATCGTAACGACCAATGCGTATCAGGTGAAGTTGGCTTCGTTGTCTTCTGAAGCCCCTGCGGAAGGACACGCTCATTAATCAAACCAAGGAGAATATATTATGTTAGATGCAATAATCAGAGGATCATTAAAGTACCGTTTGGTCGTATTGGTAAGCTCGGTCGTTATTTTAGCAGCCGGAATTTATATCGCAGACCGGATGCCAGTGGATGTATTTCCGGATTTAACCGCCCCCACAGTGACCGTCATGACGGAAGCGCACGGGTTGGCCCCGGAAGAAGTAGAACGGCTGGTAACCATCCCGGTCGAAACGTCGGTAAATGGAGCGACAGGTGTCCGAAGGGTTCGCTCGTCAACCGCCAAAGGTATATCCATTGTATGGGTCGAATTTGACTGGGGCACCGATATTTTCAGGGCCCGTCAAATTGTGAATGAGAAACTGCAGCTGGTAGCAACCAGTCTGCCCGAAGAAGTCCCGCCGCCCATTATGGCACCGATCTCCTCCATTATGGGAGAGATCATGCTGGTGAGTGTGAACAGCGATGAGCACTCTGAGTTGGAAGTGCGAACGGCAGCCGACTGGGAAATCAGAAGAAGGCTTTTGGCTATTCCAGGAGTGGCTCAGGTTATCCCCATCGGTGGTGGGCAGAAACAATATCAGGTGCGGGTTAGCCCTGAAAAACTGAAGCAATACAACATCACCTTAGATCAGGTACTTCAGGCAACGGAGCAGGCCAATGAAAACTTCTCAGGAGGTTTCTTCAGGGAATACAGCCAGGAGTACACCATTCGTGGACTAGGCCGGGCATATTCGGTGGAGGATCTGGAGCAGTCGGTCATTACCCAGCGCAATAACATTCCGATCACGATCGGGGATGTGGCAACGGTAGAAATTGCAGCCGCTCAAAAGATCGGGGATGCCTCGGTGGATGCTGAGCCGGCGGTAATTATTTCTATTCAAAAACAGCCCGGAGCAAATACCCTGGAACTGACCTCTCGCGTGGATGAAACGCTGGCACAGATCGAATCGAGCCTCCCGGTCGGTTTTGAGATCAACACCCACCTGTTTCGACAGGCCGAATTTATTGAACTGGCCATCGATAACGTCATTGAAGCCCTGCGGGATGGGGCCTTTTTGGTGATCGTGATCCTGTTCCTTTTTCTCGGTAATTTCCGAACGACACTGATCTCGCTAACTGCCATACCTCTGGCTCTGATCTTCTCGATTTTTGTGCTGGAATTCTTTGATATCACGATCAACACCATGACCTTGGGCGGGATGGCGATTGCCATTGGGGTGATCGTGGATGATGCCATCATTGATGTGGAAAACGTGTTCAGGCGGCTCAGGGAAAACTCAGAGCTGCCGGAAGCTAAGCAGAAACCGGCCATTGACGTGGTATTTGAAGGCTCGAAAGAAATCCGGTCTTCCATCATCAATGCCACGCTAATCATTATGATCGTTTTCCTACCGCTGTTTTTCTTAAGCGGGATCGAAGGACGTATGTTACAACCGCTGGGACTTGCCTATATCATTTCCATTGGCGCGTCTCTGGTAATTGCCATGACTGTTACGCCGGCCATGTGTTACTATTTGCTTCCCGGTCAGGCCTCCAAAGGAAAACTGGAAGAAAGCTGGTTTACCAAGAAGTTAAAATCAGGCTATGAACATGTGTTGAATGTAGTCCTTCGCATCAAGAAAACCGTTCTGATTGGAACCTTGGTACTCTTTCTTGGAACACTGGTGGTTCTGCCATTTCTCGGAAGGTCATTCCTTCCAGAGTTTAATGAAGGCACGCTGGTGATCAGTGCAGTGACCATACCCGGAACTTCTCTGACCGAATCCAACGCCATCGGTAAACGGATCGAAGAGATATTGCTGGACCATCCGGCCGTTGAATCGACCTCACGCCGTACTGGCCGCGCCGAGTTAGATGAACATGCACAGGGCGTAAATGCTTCTGAGATTGATGCTGAACTCGACATCCCTGAAGGCACGACCAAAGAAGAGGTTTTAGCTCAGCTTCGGGAAGACCTAAGTGTGGTATCGGGAACCAACATCACTATTGGTCAGCCCATCGGACACCGCATTGATCACATGCTGTCCGGGACCCGAGCCAACATTGCCGTCAAGATCTTTGGTACTGATCTGTTCAGGCTTCGAGCACTGGCGGAAGAAGTACGCGGACAAATGGAAACGGTAGAAGGCGTAGTGGATCTCTCAGTAGAACAGCAGCAAAATGTTCCGCAGATCCAAATTCGTCCCGATCGAAGAGCACTGGCTCGCTATGGAATTACCATGCAGCAACTCGCTGAGATGGTGGATGTGGCTTTTGCAGGTGAAGTGGTCTCGCAGATTCTGGAAGGCGACAAGATGTTTGACCTGCTGGTTCGCTTTGATGAGGACCACCGTGGCAGCATCGAAGCGGTTCAAAAAGCGACCTTCAATTTAGAAGACGGAACCATTGTGCCGCTGTCCGAACTGGCTTCGGTGACATCCCGAAGTGGCCCCAATACCATCAGCCGGGAAAACGTGCAGCGAAAGATTGTGGTTTCAGCAAATGTAGCAGGACGTGATTTGCGTGGTACGGTAGATGAGATCCGGGCCAATGTATCTCAAAATGTCAGCTTCCCGCAGAGCTACTTTGTGGAATACGGCGGTCAGTTTGAAAGCGAAGCACAGGCCACCCGGACTATTTCCTTGCTCAGTATTATTGCCATAGCAGCCATTTACCTGCTGTTGTATCTGGAATTCGGTTCGCTGAAAACAGCTTTGTTGGTCATGGTAAACCTTCCGTTTGCCTTGATCGGCGGTATCTATACCGTGCTGTTTACCAGCGGGATTATTTCTATTGCCTCACTGGTTGGCTTTATTACCTTATTTGGTATTGCTACCCGAAACGGTATTCTGATGGTTTCCCATTACCAGCAGCTTCGGAAAGAAGGAAAAGAATTCCTGCAAGCTATCCGTCAGGGTGCTATGGAACGACTAAATCCTATTCTAATGACTGCTCTTACGGCAGGACTCGCCCTCATCCCGCTGGCCCTTGCTGCCGGAGAACCGGGGAATGAGATACAGTCTCCCATGGCACAGGTTATTCTTGGAGGGCTGTTGAGTTCGACCTTACTTAATATGGTCGTTATTCCAGCCTTACTGGCACAGTTTGAAAGTCAATAACCGACTATCATTCTGTAAATATTTAATAGCTTTCCGAGTAAATTCGGAAAGCTTTTTTTTATAATAAATAGAATGGTTTCATTTTTGAGAAGATTTTCAAAAATAACTGGAAATCCCGATTTGAATTCCTGCAATTTTTGCCGCTGGATTACCCAAAATATCTTGCTGCTGCATATATCGGTAGTTCAAACGCAGCACGGTTTGAGCAGAAGGCCTGAAGCTCACACCTGGAACAATGGCCCACAAATCATCTGAAATATTTGCTCCTGTTTCTCGAAATGTTCCCACATTCCAGTCCACATATTCCAGCCTGACAGCCAGGTTTAGTACCGCATTCTCAAAACCAGCCAACGGCTGCCTGAAAACCGGCTGCACGATATCCACAAATCCGCCTTGCTGCCGGTCTCCGAATTGCTGCCCGTAAGTTTCCGGAACATCAACCATCACCCATGCCCATTCGCCGGTTATGTAGGTATTTGTTTTATCCAGGAAGGTATTAAAATCTATGGCAAAAACATCCAACCGCCTTTCTTCATCCAGAATGAGTCCGTCATCTTCAAAGGTATTGTAAACCCCTCCCATATAAGAAAGGCCAATTTCCCCGATGTTCTGATTTTTCACAGCGAGTTTTCCTGTAATTAAAGGTTGCCCATTGTTGCTTTCTTCAAAACGTTCGAAATTTTCTTTGGCTGCGGGGAGAAAGGTTTTGTTTTCCCCGTTTGCGATAATGCTGTTATCAAATCCGTTGGTGAGATAGACCTCGTAGCCAAAGGCCCAATCGTTAACATATCGCTTTCCGTAGAGGCCAAAACCCACGTTGCTCCAAGTAGCAGGCAGCATTTCGGTCATGGCAATGGGCCGGTCAACAAACTCCCATTTAGGGCCATCATGATTTTGGTTAAAAGCCCCAATAGGATTCATAATAATCCCTCCACGAAAATTAACCATCGGGAAAAAATTGATATCCAATGCCGCAAACTCAATGGCAATCTCGTTACCACCTTCTTCAAATTCAATTTCTGAAAGAAACTTGACTTTTGGATGAATGGAAGAGCCTACAAAAAGTGTAAACCGAGGAACGCGGAAGGTATGGCCTTCGGTAATCCCGTCTTCTCCTATATATTGGTAATCGGCCTCTATATAGCCACCGACAGAGACAGGCGATGTTCCCGCCTGGAAAAACGGGCGCTCATAAACGGCATCCATGTTCATTGTATCTTCCGCTAATGTATCGCGCGGGGTATCTTTGAACAGGGTACTGTCAACCTGTGCGTTGGCGTTCATTGTACAGAATAGAATTAAAAAAAGTAGTATTATATTTTTCATAAGGGCTAAAAATATTTTTTAAAGATGTACTTATCCCATATCGATTTTTAATACAGTACCTTCAACCTGTACAGGAAAAGTTCGAAGTGGAGCTTCTGCCGGACCATTCTGCACTTCTCCGTTTTGGGTAAATTCACTTCCGTGGGCGGGACACTGAAGCCGGTCGCCATATACTTGCAGTTCAGTGCCCTTGTGGGTGCATTTCATAAGCAAAGCTCGGTATTCCGTTTCAGAAAATCTGAAGATGGATACCGGGTATTTAAGTCGGTTATTATAGGCCACAATATATTTCCTGAATTTATTTTCTTCCTTGTTTTCATATTCAAACGAAGACAGGGGAACAAGTAAATACTCATCTTCAAATTGAGCATTCAGATATTTTGGACCTGAGCACCCTTCCAGGAAAAATGCTGCCCCGACAAGGCCAAGGCAACTATAACTGCAGGTTTTTATAAATTCTTTTCGTTCCATAGTGTTTGGTTAAAGAGATTCCAAAAACATGATTAGTGCTTCTTTTTCTTCAGGGGAGAGCAATTGAAATTGATCACGGCTGTTTTGAGCCTCCCCGCCATGCATCAAAATTGCCTCTTCGATACTTTCAGCCCGGCCATCATGCATCAGGAAGTACTTTCCACCTTGTGAATCGGGTGACAACCCCAATCCCCATAAGGGAGGGGTCCTCCATTCGTATGTTTCCGCTGAACCTTCCGTAGCTCCGTCATCCAATTCAGGCCCCATATCGTGTAGCAATAGATCGGTATATGGATAAAATGTTTTGTTTGAAAGTGCGGCAATGTCTGTTTCCGGAGTGGTCCATTGCGGGGTATGACACGAACTGCATTGGATAGTAGTGAATATCCCTTTTCCTTTTAAAACAAGGGGATTTTGTGGCTTTCGCTGGATGGGAGCCTTTAACGTCTTCAGGTAAAAAACTACATCTCTTACCACTTGATCCGATACTTCCGGATCTGTCGTCAAACCGGAGTAAACATCCAGAGGTTCGAAGGTAGAGGTGACCCCAATATCCTGATTATAAGCTGTAGCGGTTTGGTGCAGCAAATTAACAGTTGAGGCCTTCTTACCAAACCGGCCAATATACTTGCCATTTTCTGGCTGATGATGATCTTCCGGGATGAAGTAATCCGGCGGAGTAACATAGTTGGGAACACCTGAAATTCCATCTCCGTCTTCATCATTGGGGTCGGTATTTTCTAGAATTTGTTGATCTGTCAGTGCGGCCAACAAGCCCAGCCCGGTAACGGCCGGAGGCGTCATTTTCATACTTGGAACCCCTTCAGGTAATTTTTCCGGCTGATATCCGGGAATAGCCCGGTTTTGAAGTTGTGGTGCACCAGGCGCATTAATCGGTGAATTAGGCTCGGTTTGTCCAAATCGGATAAGTGATGTTGATGGATGCCCTTTTCCATCGCCAGGGTGGCAACTCCCACACGAAGTGGCCACAAAAGTAGGCCCTAAGCCCGTTTGGGGTGTAAAAACATCATCATTAAAGGCAATGTCCCCTTTAAGAAATTGATCTTGTTCTTCGTGAGTCAGTCCGGGTATGGGGCCATCCAGTAAATCTTTCTCAGCCGGGGCTTCTGGTACAACTGTATCACAGCCGATCATTAGCAGAAGGAAACAGGTGTACAATACTGGTATCCAAATACGATATTTCATGATGTTTAATAATCAAAATTATTTATTAGCCTTGACTAAAAATATAATTTGTCTTGATTAAAAACAATGTTCAATTAATACTACCATACTTAGCTGATGCGAATTTTTTATGATAAATAAAACAGTAAGATCCGTAAGAAAAGAGAAATGAATAAACAGTTTGATCCCTTGAGAAGTGGTGAAAGCATCAACTATTGGAATGGTTTAGGAATGATTGCCAAGCATTTTTATACATTAAACAACTAACAGTGTTAAGCCACCCTGTTTTAGAATCATAAAGCCGATTGAAAATGAAATCACGATTGGATAAGTGCGAATTTCAGAATTTCATGGATCTTTTTATCCTCTTGGCCAGTACATCATTATTATTACACCAATTAAGGCAAATCCGGCACCAATCATATCAAATTTATCGGGCTGAATGTCATCTATTTTCCACCCCCACAGGAGTGATAGAACAATAAAAACCCCTCCATATGCTGCGAATACTCGGCCAAAGTGCGCGGGTTGCAGTGTGGGTAGAAATCCATACAGCGCCAACAGCATCATCCCAGAGATACCATATACCCAGCTTTTGCTTTCGCGGAGCCATATCCACACTAAATACCCTCCGCCAATTTCCAGAAGTCCCGCTACGATAAAATAGAATACTGATTTCAGATAGATCATTATTATCATTAATCATTTTTAGAATCTGTCAAAGATAATGCATAGCTTTTGTAATCCCTTAAAAACTTACTAAACCAATCAGAAGTAAAATGAAACGATTTATCGCTTATCCAGTTCTATTAATCGCCGTAGTATTTGCAACATCATTTTTTACTCTCAACGCAAATCAGGTTAACTCAGATGAAGATCCTCAGGTAATAGCTATGTATATGTATGCCGATTGGTGTGGAGCCTGCCAGGCAATAAAGCCAATAATGGAAGAAGCAAAACCTGAGTTTGAAGGACAACCGGTGCTTTTCGTCAAAATGGATATGACCAATGATTTTACGGCACATCAATCAAAGTTAATGGCAGCCAGGTTAGGACTTTCAGAAATTTTTGAGAAAAATGAAGGCATGACCGGATTTGTCCTGTTGCTTGATGCCAACACCAATAAAGTTCTTGATAAAATCACAACAGATGATGATAAGCAAGGTATCATAACAAAGATTACGAATGCCCTGGAGTAAATAACAGCAACAACACCTGCTATTTTGATAATTTCAAAATTCTTATTGCACCTCGCATCACGAAGCTGAATACAACAGCTCCAATGAGTAAATCCGGCCACCTGCTATCCAGTGCATAAACAAGAATTCCGGCCAAAATTACACCACCATTTACAATAATATCATTGGAGGTAAAAATTGTGCTTGCCTGCATGTGTGCTTCTTTGCTTTTCGCTTTATTGATAAGCCATAAGGTAAAAACATTTGCAACAAGAGCCGTTGAAGCAATAATGATCATCCACTGAAAGTCGGGCATTTCACCCACTCCAAGAAACCTCCGCAGTACTTCAAGAAATCCCAGTGATGCCAGACCCATCTGAAGATATCCGCTAATTTTTGCTACTTTCTTTTTTCTTGCTACCGCTGCTCCAACCGCAAAAAGGCTGAGCGCATATACGGATGAATCTGCCAGCATATCCAGTGAGTCTGCAATCAGCCCCATAGAATTGATAATCCATCCGGCTGTCATTTCAATGATAAAGAAGAGAAAGTTGATCCCTAAAACCCACCATAGAATGTTCTTTTGTTGCTGTTCATCAGAAGCGAACGGCGACATTTGAGCCTCATTTGTTGAATCCAATTTAGAGCCCAAACTCAGGGAGTCAAGGGCTTTCTCAATCTCATTAAGCCTATTTTCGTGATACACTTCTAATGTACGATTCGGGATATCAAAGTTTAGAGATTTAACATCTTCAAACTCTTCCAACCTCATTCGAATCATTTGCTCTTCGGCTGAGCAGTCCATTTGTGGAATGTTAAATGTAGATTTTTTCATGGTTGAATGTATGGGATTATTTTCATCTTCAACTTAACTGTGACAAAGAATCACCTGTTCCTTACCCCTCAAAAGGCTCACAGGTTTTAATCCTAAACGCTTTTTGAATATCTGTAACGTAAATGATGCCGTCACCGCGTTCCGGTGTTTTGGCATTGGCGCAGATAAGTTGAACAACGTTATCGGATTCTTTGCACTGACATACCAGCTCCAATTTTACCACCGGACTGTCCGTAAAGTGAAAATCCAGCGATGGGGACGCATCTTTCTGTTTGTATGCTCCGGTACCTTCTCCTTTGGAAAGCGTAACACTTTCATGTCCTGCTTCTTGGAGTGCTGCAACTACATTTTCTACTCTGTTTGGTTTTATAAAGGCTTTTATTTCTTTCATAATATTTTGTGTTATGCATTAACCCCGGCAAAGCCATAAAAACATGAATATGGCTTTGCCGGAAAGTTTTTGTTAATCATCGTCGGAAGTCTGGCTTTTCTTCATTTCAGAAATCAGGTAGTAGGCATTGTTCCAAGCTACTCGTGCTCCATCCGCCAATGGTTCTAACAGTTTCACTTCAACCCAGCCGTCTTCCTCAATGCCGGTCATAATTTCTACCGGAGTAAAAGACCATTCAATATCTCCGTTTTCCTCTTGTTGCTCTGCGGTGAACATATAAGTTTTGCCTTCGTCCTCAACAATGGCATTCTCGGGTAAAGCATAGACTTTATCTTTGGAAGTGTGAATCGTGCCGTTGATATACATCCCGGGAATCAGGAAGTTTTCTTTCTGATCAATTTCGCCGTGCACATGCACTGCCCTAGGATTTTGTTCGAATTGTTTGCCTACAGAGTAAATGGTAGCTGTAAGTATTTGATCCGGTACTGACTGTACAGTAAAAGAGATGGATTGGCCCCTTTTAACTTTGTGCACATCTTTTTCAAAGACCATCAAATCGGCATGAACATGTTCGTTATCCACAATTTCAAACATGATTGTTTGGGGATCAACGTACTGACCGATTTGAATCTGAACCTTTTCGATGTACCCATCAATAGGGCTTACTACCGGCACCGACGAATAAATATCGCCGTCTTGTATTTGTTCAACGTCCAGGTTAAGCTGATTCAGCTGAGCCTCATAACCTTTGACCTCCGCCTTAACTGATTCGTATTCGGCTTTAGTTTGTTGGTAAGTTTGGCCGGAGCCTACCTCTTCATCATATAACCTTGCTTGTCGCTTAAATTCATGATCTAAATACAACATGCGCTGGTACAACCGTACGTATTCAGTTTGGACTTTGGTTAAATTAGGATGGGAAAGGAAGGCAATAGTCTGATTTTTTGACACCTGATCTCCCTCAATAACTTCTATGGAACCAATATTACCTCCCAAAACCGCAGTTACGCTTGCCTCATGCTGCGGGGGAACTTCCAGCTGACCATTTGCTTCTACGCTCTCTGAGAGAAAGCGCAGGGACAAAGTATCCAGTTTCATTCCAAGGCTGTTGAACTTCAGTTCCGACAGATGAACCATGTTTTCTTTTGCCTCAGCCACACCGGCAAGTTCTGTTGCTTCTTGTTCTTTTTCATCGGTATTGATCTCGCCGCAGGCTGTAAAAACAGATGCAAGGACAGCCAATAAAATTATATATAAATTAGATTTATTCATTTTTTTGTTGATTTAAAATCTGTTATTGAGTTTTGTTGAGGTAGTATTCTAATTGGAAATGGCTATTCAGATAATTGCCAAATGCATTCCATGAGTCGATTTCAATGCGAATGGCATCTCTGATGCTTTGAAAGAAAGCCACATAGTCTATGGCTCCTTCTTCATAAGAGGTGATGGCACCTTGCTGTTGTTCTTTGGCAAGAGGGAGTGCTTCCTGTCGATAATATTCCCACGAGCGCAACCATTTCTGATAATTTTCCCGGATACTGTTATAGGTACTGTTGAATTCTCTCTGAGCCTGGTCTAGGTTTTGACGGGCAATATTTCGTTCAATCCGGGCGGATTGAGTTTTCCCGGCCTTAGACCAGAAGAATACCGGAAGTCTGATCCCGATCTCATAGGAATTAAAGCCACCTTGCCCAGCTATTTCCTGCCAGCCATAACTGGCTTGAAAACTTGGTAAAAACTGACTTCTTTGTTCTTTAATCGATGCTTCCGCCACATCAATTTTTTGTTGATATAAAGCAATCAGCGGATGGTCGAATGTAGAATCTACCTGTAAAGGTTGAACAAGCTGTTCGGCTGAAACACTTTGAACCGTGTATAACGAGTCCCCCTCAAACCATTTGTTAAAAGCTCGAACAGCAGCCCCATAATCGCGGAAGGCTTGTTCTGTTTGTATGGTAATTTGGTTGGCCTGATTCATGATATTAAGATATCCCAGCCTGGAAATTTCCTCCGTTTCAAATTTTATTTCCGCAGCCCTAGCAATATCCCTGAATTGCTGGTTCAAGCGATTATAGATCTCATATTGTTGTTTAGCGATGAAAACCGTTGACCAGTCCTGCTTCACCCGGAGCCTGAGCTCTAACTCAGACAATTCATAGTTCAGCCTGGCAAGTTCTGTTTGTTCATTCCGATGATTTAGCCTTGGTAAAACACCGAACAGATCAAACTGCTGCTGAATGCCAAATTTTGTAGTAACACCGTCCGAACCGTTGCCGAACTCTTCACCTCCGGTAAAGAGGTTCGTATCGCCAAAGTCCCAGGCTGTTTTTCGAAGAGCCTTCCTGTTGTCAATTCCAAGCCTGGCTGCCTCAAGAGAAGGATAATTTGCTATCGCTTTTTGAACGGCCTGATCCAGCGCAATTTGCGGGAGGGTATCATTCAGCACCTGTTCCTGAGCCTGTACAGAATCGGGAGAAAGCAGCAGGCTTCCACCAATAATCAGCAACACAACGGAGGCCATAGAAGTACTACCCGGCTTGTGTTTTCTCATTTTACGCTTTTCTATGTACGCATAAAGGATGGGCAGCACGACCAACGTAAGCAGCGTGGCGCTAATCAACCCGCCGATTACAACAGTGGCCAGCGGCCGCTGTACTTCAGCACCTGCTGTTGTTGAAAACGCCATCGGAAGAAAACCCATAATAGCTGCCGTAGCGGTCAATAAAATAGGGCGAAGTCGCTCTTTGGTACCTGTCAAAATTCGTTCTTGTAAATCCATAACACCTTCGATTTTTAATGAATTAAACCGGCTGACGAGCACAAGGCCGTTTAGCACAGCCACTCCGAACAATACAATGAAACCAACTCCGGCAGAAATACTGAAGTCCATTCCACGTAAAGCCAGGAAGAAGACACCTCCAATAGAAGCCAGGGGAATAGCCAGATAGATCATTACCGACTGTGAGAACGATTTTAGTGCGAAGTACAGCAGCACAAAGATAAGAAACAGGGCTATAGGCACTACAATAGCCAATCGGTTCTTGGCCCGTTGCAGATTCTCAAATTCACCCCCATAAGTAATGTAATAACCCGGCGGCAGATTCAATTCGGCCTCCAGTTTTTCTTGAATATCCAAAACCACCGATTCCACATCCCGCCCGCGTGTATTCACACCAACATAGCTCCTGCGAAAGGTGTTATCTCGCGAGATCTGCATAGGCCCCGGCTGATAACTGATATCCGCCACTTCTTTAACCGGCACCTGTGCACCGTTTTCCAGATCTACATACAGATTGCGAATATCCTCAATGCCAGTACGATGAGCTTCATCAAAGCGGATCACAAGATCAAATCGTCTTTCGCCTTCGAATACAACTCCAGCAACACCTCCGGCAAAAGCTGAACTTACGTACTGATTGAGCTTCGTGATATCCAGTCCATATTGAGCCACTTTTTGCCGGTCATACCTAACGGTCATTTGAGGTAGTCCAGCCGTACGTTCGGGACTCACATCACCCACCCCTGGAATAGTTTGAATAATTTGAGCCATTTCCTGAACTTTCTCCGCCAATACATCTATGTCGTCTCCGTATAGCTTTACGGCGATATCTTCTCGTACACCTTCCAAAAGTTCGTTAAACCTAAGCTCTACCGGCTGGGTAAAAACGAAATTCACACCTATCATGGTCTGATCGAGTTTACTCTTTATTTTTTCTATCAGCTCCTCTTTAGATTCGGCAGAGATCCAGTTTTCTTTATTCTTGTCCAGAATGATGTACATGTCGGCAATGTCCATGGGCATAGGATCAGTGGGAATATCAGCTACCCCAATTCGAGCTGTTACTGTTTCTATCTCTGGAAATTCTTCCAGCAGTGTCGTCTCAATTTTCTTGGATTGATCGATCGCCTCTGATAATCCACTGCCCGGACGGAATAGGGCTTGCATGGCAACATCTCCCTCATCCAGTTGTGGAATAAATTCACCTCCCATTCTCGAAAAGGTGAACATCGCACCGCCAAAAAGCAGTATGGCAGCTACAATCACAACAGGTTTTCGCTTTAACGACCATTGGATAACCGGATCGTAGCCCTTCTGAATAAAGGATATAAGTTTGTTGCTGACCCGATCGAGGCCTCGCTCGAACCGGGCAAACCATCCCTTTCTATTTTGTGAGGGTTTCATAAACAGTGCCGAGACCATTGGTACATAGGTAAGACATAAAATAATAGCACCTAATACAGCAAACCCAAAGGTGAATGCCATAGGACGGAACATCTTACCTTCTACTCCTTCCAGAAACAGGATAGGGGCAAATACAATAAGGATGATCAACTGTCCAAAGAAGGCAGCATTCATCATGGTGCTGCTTGCCTTGTAGGCAATTTCATTCATCTGTGTTTTACTAAAAGCACGTTTTCCGGATTTCACCCTTTTTTCAATTTCATGAACCGTGCCTTCCACTATAATTACGGCTCCATCAACAATAATACCGAAGTCGATGGCTCCAAGACTCATTAGATTGGCCCACACCCCGGTGGCCTTCATCATTATAAAAGCAAAAAGCAGGGAAAGCGGAATAAGTGAGGCGGTTATTAACCCTCCGCGTAAACTTCCTAAGAGTATTACCAAAACGAAAACTACAATCAATGCACCTTCCACCAGGTTTGTGGTAACTGTACTGGTGGTTCGTTCAATAAGAGCACTTCGATCAAGGAAAGGCTCAATCTTTAAACCTTCAGGCAGTGACTTTTGAATTTCAGCAATTCTATCCTGAACGTTTTGAATGGTTGCATTCGGGTTTGAGCCTTTCAGCATCATAATAATGCCACCTACTGCTTCCTCACCATCCTGAGTAAAAGCTCCATAACGAATTTGAGTTCCAAAGGTAACCTCTTCTGCTACATCTCTGATTAGGATGGGTAGTCCGTTTTCGTTCTTGACTACAATGTTTTCTATATCTTCAAGGCTGCGTATCAATCCTTCGCCACGAATAAAATTAGCCATCTTGTTTTTCTCGATATAGGCCCCGCCGGTATTTACATTATTCCGGGACATTGCCTCATATACTTCTGAAATACTAACTCCCATTGCATTTAGTTTATCAGGACTTATGGCTACTTCATATTGTTTGATACCTCCACCGAAGGAGTTGACCTCTATAACCCCCTCCAGGAGCACCATTTGGCGCTTAATAATCCAATCTTGTATTGTGCGCAATTCATCAGGCGTATATTGATCTTCATATGCAGGGTCCACCTGAATGGAGTACTCGTAAATTTGGCCTAATCCACTTGAAATGGGCCCCATGGATGGACTTCCAAAATTCTCGGGGATCGTTTCGCCCAGTTCACTGAGTTTTTCCTGTACCAGTTGCCGGGGTAAATAGGTACCCATATCATCTTCGAAAACGATGGTAACCACGGATAACCCGAATCGGGATACCGAACGGATTTCAGTTACTCCTGGCAGGTTACCCATGGCAAGCTCCACGGGATACGTTACAAATTGTTCAATGTCTTCGGTAGATAGATTTTCCGATACCGTAATCACCTGTACCTGATTATTTGTAATATCAGGAACCGAACCTAGATTAATGGTCATCATAGAATATAATCCTACTCCTATTAGAGACAGGATAAACAAGCCGATGATAAACTTGTTCTTAATCGAAAAGGCAATAATTTTGTTGATCATGTTTACAGCTGAGTGAATATAGATTAGTCTTTGATGCCGATCTTTTTCAAATACTTTGGCTGAAACCACAGAATGACCAGAGTTAAACAGCTCGTTGAAAAAAATGGATGGGGCAGAATTTGTTTCTGCTAAATAGAGAAAGGCAGGTATTAAATCAGAAGTTGTGTGACTTTAATAACCTTAAGAGTTATTGGAGGGGATAAATTGTCTTTTAGATATACAGGTAACGTAATTTGAAAAACAGGTTCACCATAGTTCCCAAACAAATAAGGAATGATTGGAAACATAAACTTACAGTCCGGGCACTCATTTCTTAACAGTGCATCATCATAGCAGCACTGATTTTGAAATTGATGGTGCTTTTTTTCAACTGTTTTGTACCCAGAATTAGTCTCTTCTGAATGTTGTAATACAATTTCAAAACAGCCTTTATCTAAGTTGTAGGTAGAGGAAACATCATGAGTACTTGCTAATACAGAAACACTTAAGGGTAGAAAAAAGAAAAACCCTGCCCATGAAAAAAGAAAAGATGCGATAGTCGCAACATTCAGATTACGTAAGTATGCTCTGAAAAAATACAATTCTTTAAGGGGAAATATTGTGATTAAGTAGAATGCAGATAATAAGGATTATTTGTAATGCAACTCAATTGCAAAGATCAGGAAGAACAGGAAGGACAACTCCCGGTTATCACAAAATTGCCGTTGGATGGAGTAAAATTTTCGGGCAGATCGTAGTTAGGAATGCCAAGATGTGGAAAACAAAATGTTTGTTCACAGGAGAAACAATAAAAATGAACGTGCACATCATCTGGGTACGAACAGGTACAGTTTTCAGAACAAAGGGCATATTTAGTTATCCCACTTGCATCGTTTATTTGATGCACCAAACCATGTTCTAAGAATGTTTTTAAGGTACGATAAAGCGTTGTCCGATCTGCATGGGTAAACTTTTCTTCAAGATCTGATAGGCTTATTACCGACTTAGTTTCAGCCATGAAAAGAAGAATCCGCATGCGCATAGCGGTCGGTTGTATATCTCTGCTCTGCAATCTTTTTTCATGAATAGTCATCTTTATTGAAATAATATTCGTTGATTAATGTGTACAAGTAATATTCATACATAGGGCCGGTCGCCTGTATAAATTTTCCCAATTCAATTCTAAATTACCACTAAAATCTTTGAGACTCATATTTATTGATCTTGATAAAAATATATGAGTTCAGAGCAGTTATCTTGACGTTTTCAAAATTCTAAATAAGTGAAAGATTGGCAAGCTATAACACATTGACCCTTTCCTGATTTACTGATTCGGATTGCTTTTTAATACTCCGAAATCCCAACAAAAAAAGAAGAGGCAAAATTGCAGAGGGGATCTGTTGAGGAATAAATGACCAGCTTAGGAGAAAGAGCAGAAGAATAGCTGCATATAGTACCAAAAACACTTTATAATTTTCTGAAAGTCGTTTTCTGCCCATAAAAGAAAATATAAAGGCCGACAAGGCCGGGGCAGACCACACTATATTCCAATTCCATTTGGTTGAGGGATACGAAGAAAAAAACCACAAAAAAATGATCAACACTCCAATCAACCCAATTATCCCGAATAACAGACGGTCGAACCAAAACCAGAATGTGTGATTAGTTCTATAGAAAAACCCGGCAAGCAGGCTTGTAATCAGCAAAAACCAAAAGCTTAAAGTGGGGCTTACTCTCGCAGGACTAATGACAGACCGTTTCTGAGGAGCATAAAATCTCTGCTCTGAAACCAAGGCAAGACTTGTATCAGCTTGCTGTATCCGAGCGTGTGAAAATCCCTCTTTTAACAGGTCGGGTAAGAACAGCGTTTCCGACTCGGGTGGGTTGCGGTCGGCGGGAGTACCCAACAGC
Organism: Gracilimonas sp.; assembly: GCF_014762685.1. Taxonomy (NCBI): domain Bacteria; kingdom Pseudomonadati; phylum Balneolota; class Balneolia; order Balneolales; family Balneolaceae; genus Gracilimonas; species Gracilimonas sp. The sequence goes on along the minus strand of NZ_JABURM010000008.1, from coordinate 85,504 downwards.
AAGTTAATCCCAAATTTTACCCAGGAAACGGATTTCACGTAGGGATTAATAAACTGCCGAAAACTATTCTTTGCCGAATTTTGCGGCTCTTGAAAATGGATTGAATCCCCAGCTACTGCCTTGACAGCCTCATAGATCCGGGTGGTACAGTTATCATAGAAGAACTCATAGGAATAATATCGATTTTCGGGCCGGGCGTTATTCTCCAAAAAATCATACAAGCGTTTGGTTTGATTCTCTGTTAGATTTAATCGCTGTTCAGTAATAATGCGGCCGTCATTCAAATATGCTTTTTTTGCATTCTCAAACTTGTTCACCGAAAGAAAATATCGCAGATCGCCGAGGGCAAATTTCCAATAAAACCCTGGAGCGTTGAAATCAAAAGTACCATAATTATATGCGCGATCTACACCTGCTTCCGGGTCGTAAATGCGCAAGGCAGTATGGCCAAACAAAGTGTACAATTCAGCACCGGAAGAAGTCGTAAGGAGACTGACCTGAGCTTCCGGCGAAAGTTTAGGTTGCCCGGCGTCTACAGAAGAAGTTGCTGCAATAAATAGTATCAGGAAAAAGCTTACTGCTTTAGTTATAGTGTGCAACATATTGGCCGAGCTAATTTATCTTTGAATAGGTTAGGATTTGTAAGCTAACAACCTCAACGCATTAAATACCACAACTACTGTTGACCCTTCGTGGCCGATGACTGCCCAACCCATGCTCAGGCCAAAAATCGTAGCTGGTACAAGCAGAGCCACCATACCCAGGCTGATCCACAGGTTCTGCTTGATGATCGATTTGGTTTTGCGGCTCAGTCCGATGGCAAACGGAAGAACGGAAATCTTGTCGGCCATTAAAGCTACATCGGCTGTTTCAAGGGCCACATCTGATCCGGCTGCTCCCATAGCAATGCCCACCGTGCTGTTGGCCATAGCCGGGGCATCGTTTACACCGTCGCCTACCATCGCTACGTCGCCTTCCTCTTCACGAAGCTTTTTGACAGCTTCCACCTTGTCTTCAGGCAGTAAATTACCCTTGGGGTCATCGATGCCAATTTCTTTAGCAACAGCGTCTGCTACCCGCTGATTGTCTCCCGTAAGCATAATCAGGTGGGTCAAGCCCATGTCTCGCAGTTTTTGAATCACATCCTTGGCATCCTCGCGGGGCGTATCCATGAGTCCCAGCATACCAAGATATCGATCACCATGACGAACAATCATGGTCGTTTTACCTTCTCCTTCCAATTCTTCTACCCTTCGTCTAAGGTCTTCAGAGAGTTTAATACCATCGGCCTCTTCAAATAGCTCCGCATTCCCGATATACACTGTTGTATCTTTAATCGTTGCTTTTACTCCCCGCCCTGTAATGGATTCAAGATCTTCGGCTTCGGGAAAATCAGTTTCCCCTAACTTCTCTTTTCCATCACGTACTACGGCAGCAGCCAGCGGATGGTCGCTCAAACCTTCAACCGCTACAGCCGTTTGCAGCAGCTCCCGCTCTTCGACACCTTCAAAGGTAATTACATCAGTAAGTCTGGGCTCGCCTTCTGTGAGGGTTCCGGTTTTATCAAAAGCTAACGCCTTTAATATTCCAAGGTTTTCAAGGGGGCGACCGCCTTTTATCAGAACTCCACCTCTTGCGGCTCGTCCTACACCGCTAAGCACTGCGCTAGGGGTAGAAATGGCCAGTGCACAGGGACTTGCTGCCACAAGAACCGCCATGGCCCGATAAAAACTTGCTGAAAAAGATTCATCTATAACCAGAAAAGCAAAATTCAATATCACCACTAATACTAACACGGACGGTACAAAATACTTTTCAAATTTGTCGGTGAACTGTTGGGTCGGCGACTTCTGGGCTTCGGCTTCGTTAACCAGCTTGATCAGGCGAGAAAGTGTGGAATCTTTGGAAAGTTTCGTCACCTTTACCTCCAGACTTCCATTTCCATTGATGGTTCCGGCAAACACGCGATGCTTATCGTCAATAGAATCGGCGTCTTCATCGATGGATTCAGGATCGTCATATTCCATCTTGTCCACGGGCACGCTTTCGCCGGTGATGGGTGCCTGGTTGACGCTGCTCTCGCCATTGATAACTACCCCGTCGGCGGAAATTTTACTGTTCGGTTTGATCACAATAACATCTCCAACCTGCAACTCCTCAACAGGTACCTCTTCGGTGGTTCCATCTTTTTTTCGCAGAGCGGTTTTTGGCGCAAGGTCAGCAAGCCCTTTGATGGCATCTCGCGCCCGACCCATAGCATAGTGTTCCAGGGAATGTCCAAGGCTGAACAAGAAAAGCAGAAGCGCCCCCTCAGCCCACTCCCCAAGGATTGCAGCTCCAATCGCGGCAACCAGCATCAGGAAATCAATCTCGAAATTTCCGGCTTTTACTTCGGTGTAAGCTTCCTGCACCAGATAGAATCCACCAAAGAAGTAGGAGCTCACATATAGTGAAAGCGATACCCAGCCGGGCACCGTGCTCACATAGGAGAGGCCGAATCCTATGCCGAGCAAGCCACCGCATATCAGCGAGAAGATCAGCTCGGTCTTTTCGCCAAAGATGCCGCCGTGATCGTGGGTATGATCGTGCGATTCTTCGTCTTCATAATCCGAATCGTGATCATGCTCATGGCTATCATCTTCATGATTAGCCTCACTTTCCTCATGATTCTCTTCATTTTTGGCAGGTGGTTTTTCTATATCATTATTCATTTCATAGCTTCTATCCCGTGACTTAGATTCCTTCTTAAGAAGAGTTTCAACCTCTTCATTTCGATGTTTGATTGATGCTGGCTTAACGCTCAGCCCCATATCTTGAAGAGCAATTATCAAATCTTTAATTGTAGTCTTGCTTTTGTCGAATTCCATTCGAATCCATCCGCTGGACCCGGCAAAGGCATCAACTACACCCTCCAATTCATTTAGCATACGGGTAATGCTTCGGGCATGACGGGCATGTCTGTTTCCAACTACTTCAACCAACAAGTGGCCGAATTTATCGTGCAGTTGAGCCCCGGTCTGTTCGGCAATACTTTTTATTCGATGCAGTGTAATGACATCAGGATCAAAATGAATGCAAAGCTGGGGCGGATTTTCTTCGCTTTTGACATGCACCCGAAAAATACCTTCCCGCCCCTCTAAGGTTCCGGTTAACCGGGACACACATTGATCTTTTAAATCAGGTATTTCAGGCAATAAAACAGGTAAATCAAGTTTAAGTTTTTCCATAATGTCCTAATTTGAGTTAAAAAAAGCTGAACCAGGATTCAACCTAATCCAGCTTGTGAATAGCTGTAACGGTGCATTCTTATGTACTATTCACATAATTTTGCATAGGTACTTTATTCGTGTGTATTGTTAATCCACTTCCATCCCTTGTAGGCTTCTTCTGTATAAAAGTATTTAAGTTCTTCTTTGCTTATTGCATCGACCAATTGTGTTCCCCATTCCTGCCATTTCTTTTCACCAACAATAGCAATTCGGTCGAAATACCCAATGTAGTCCGCATCAAGATTTAAATCTTTCCAGGCAGCGGCTACACTTTCCCACCCTTTAAAGCCCTGCATACTAATATAAAGATGAGGATCGTCAGATTGAGAAATATGATTATTTAACATTGGAATAAGTTCATCAAGATCCTGCATTGTCAATTTTCCTGAAATATTCAAAACCAAAACTGACGAATCACTAAGTTCACTAACTTCTATCATAATAGTTTTCGATCATTCCTGTACCGTTGCTAATTATTTACCATAATGTACAATACTACCTCTGTTGAGTCTTGCAGATTTATGTGGTACTTGTGCAGGATTTTGCTGTTAAGCTGACTTCACGAAACTTAAAGAGACTACCACAGGTTTAAGGTTTACAAGAAAAAGTTAACAGTAAAGACTTCAACTTTGAATTATCAAAACGATCAATATCAACCAAACTCACAATTTTCTGTATTCCCAACCGCGGTTAAAAACTTACTTATCATAAACGCGTTGGTTTTCATAGGGTTGAATATTCCGGGTTTAGGTAACTTTCTATACCAATTGGGGGCACTTTGGCCTCTCGAATCCGGAAGGTTTGAAATATGGCAGCCGGTGAGCTATCTCTTCCTGCACGCTGGGTTTGCACACATCTTTTTCAATCTCTTTGCACTATGGATGTTTGGTCAAGCTATTGAAAACTATTGGGGTTCTAAGCGATTTACTATCTATTATTTTATAACAGGAATTGGGGCTGCAATTATTCAATTGATATTTGTAAATGCCAACGTTCCTACTGTTGGCGCATCGGGGGCGGTTTATGGAATTTTGCTTGCCTTTGGCATGATGTTTCCAAATCGTTATATCGTTCTTCTTATTCCTCCTATACCCATTAAAGCCAAATATTTTGTAGCAATATTTGGAGGCATTGAGCTAATGAACGGAGTATTAGGCACACAGGCCGGAGTGGCCAATTTTGCACATCTGGGTGGAATGTTCTTTGGGTACGCCTTAATTAAATTTTGGGGACTAAAGAGGCCAGGGTAATAGATAAAGCTTTTTTTATTCAAGCTGTTCCGGAACAAACATAGACAGCTCCGAAGTAATACTCCTTCATTTCTGATTGCTGAAAATGCTGTTCCATAGATTTCCATGGAGTTCTTTTCGTGTGAGCCTTTCGTACTCCATAGGTTTTCAGGAATGAAAGGGTGACATCTACTAACCATTCAGGCCACTTTTCCGGTTTTTTGAATTCAAAAATAGACATCCGTTTGCCCGGTTTTAATTCATCAGCAACGTACTGTATGATTTGATCATATTCTGGCGACATAGTCAATGCAGCAGTAGAAAGCACAGCATCCGTATGTTCTGGAATAGCAAAATCAGCCATATCTGACTCGACCAGTTGCACATTTTTCCAACCGTGTCGTCGTACCCGTGTCTGTGCTTTATCTAACATTGATTTCGATAAATCAACTCCAATGATCGTGCCTTTGTATCCAACCATTCGCTGGAGTATGGAAAAATTTAGTCCTGTACCACATCCCAAGTCAATAACTGTATCTCCCAGTTTTAGCGATAATCCTTTAATAGCTTCTCTTCTGTAAAACTGATACTGAAACCCAATAAGGTTGAACAGCCAAAGTGAAAGATCGTATCGGTCCGCCCAATCACTGTAGATTTCTTTGATTTGATTTTTCGAAAGTATTTCTTGGTCCATGATAATTGTGCCTTTTGTTCACAAAAGTACCTACTCATTAAATTTAGCTTAGTACATTTAAGTTCTTAATTATCTCATTTAGAATAGACTCTTGGGTAATATATTTATTGAATTCAACAATCAGGCTGCCGGTTGGTACGATCAAAACATTCATAACTCCTTTCAAATTTTTCAGAACAGAAGAAGCAGCCTTAAGCTTTTCGGAATCTGTGAATTCTTTTAATCTAATTTGAAAGTGGCCAAAGGTTTGATCGAGCGAATTGGCAGTTTCCCTGACCATCCTTTTTACCTGATGCTCACTAATAATTTCTGGATCAAAAGAAATGGTGAGTTGGGGCTTATCTGTAACTGATTCACTTTTTTTTATCTTTAAAATTCCTTCCCGTTTTTTTAGGCTGCCTAACAGCCGGTCAATGCAAAAATCTCTTGAGTCAGAAACACTTTTCAATAATTTTCCAAGTTCGATTTTCATTATTTCCATAGAATTTATTGCTCCCTTTTTAATCAGTAATGATATTTTCTTATACCAATATTTGACCCATACTATCTATTTCCGCCAAAGAAATCTTGCAGATATATGATATCTATATGCAATTTTATGTTACAAACGATCAATGGAAGTTCTTTTTTGTTCTTTAATTTCTTTGAAGTGAGATGGTGATAGTCCTGTTTCCTTTTTGTATTTCTACAAAGAGGCAATGATTTCATTGATTAAGACAGGAGCCTTTTGTCTTTAGATATAAATCTAAATTTTAATTTAAACTGATATCATTCCGGTTCTAAGTGGATCAAAATATCTCTGAGATAAGGATGTAAATCCAGCAACTCGTCCTTGACTTCATGACATACGCGATGTCCTTCTTCTACGGATAAATCTGCAGGCACTCGAAGATGGAAATCCATTAGGATATCGAACCCCAGTTTGCGCAGGCGAACTTTTTCTATACTTTGAACTTCGGGATGGGATAAGGCAATCTTTTCTACATCATGCAACCACTCTGGGGCGGGTTGTTCATCCATAAGTTCACCAATAGCGGGGCGGCCAATATGCCAGGCGTTGTACAGAATACTTGCTGAAGCAAACAAGGCTGCCCAGTCATCAGCTATCTCGTAGCCTTCTCCTCCTATGAGGGCGATGGAGATGCCAATAAAAGCGGCAGCGGATGTTATGGCATCGCTGCGATGGTGAAAAGCATCGGCTTGTATGGCACTACTTTCAACCGATTCGCCAACATCGGAAACATATCGAGAAAGCGTTTCTTTAATAATAATGACCCCGGCAAGGACAATAAGCGTCCACCATGCCGGTGGGTGATGTCGAGTCGTAAGGTTTCCAATACTTTCAATGGCAATAAACGCAGCGGCAATGGTTAGACCGAGGACAACAACAACAGCTGCAATGGGTTCGGCTTTACCGTGACCATACGGATGGTTTTCATCGGGTGGCTGGGCAGCCTTTCTAAGCCCCAAATACATGACAATGGCCGTAAAGATATCGCCTACCGATTCAACGGCATCTGCAATGAGGGCAAAGGAGTTTCCCAGGAAACCGGCGACAGCTTTCCCTGCCGCAAGCAGAATACTAACTGCTATGCCAAGGAAAGTGGTGCGAAATCCTTTTTCTGCAGGATGTTTCTCATTGTTACTCAAACTCAGTACACCCCTCAGTCGGTTGATAAACGGCAGCACTTTGCTGATAAACCAAGCTGGCGCCGAGGTGAGCAGTGTATCCCAGATAGAGGCTACCAACTACCAGCAGCAACGTTATCAGCCATCCTTTGAACTTGTTTTTAATGATGGCAAGCTTTTTCCATGAGATGAAGTCGATTACGTCCAACAGTACGGCAGCGGAAAAAAAGTATCCAACGGTAAAGGCAGCATTCTCGTGAGCCTCCAGCACCGTCGGGTCACACAAGGTTCGGGTGACTATGGAATCGGCCAGCGTGCCGGTATAGATGGTAATCCAAACGGATAAAATGCCGGTGTATAATGACACCCGGCTCATATTCTTGATAAACCGGGCATTCCCTGAAGAAAAAAGGGGGTGAATAATTCTCAGCAGGGCGGCACCCAATAGCAGTACAATCGGGAAATGAACCATCATTGGGTGCCACAATTCCGTACGCCAGATACTCGGAATCTCGCTCATTTACTCGAGAAGTTTAACGCTTTTGGGTTCCAATCGTTGCCCCACCTTTTCCACGGTCACTTCTACCCGATCTCCCTGCTCCAGCGTGCTAAAAGGAACGGTTTCCCCATTCCGGGTTAGTGTGGTTGAATCCGTAAAGTACAGCTCCAGCCGCTTATTGTTTTCGGTTTCTACATATATTTCAGTCTCTTCGGCGTTGAGTTCAGCAATAGTTCCTGTGTAAGTGCCAGATTCAACCACATCGGTACCTTCACCGCAGGCAGAAAGTGTTAAAGTGAGGGCAACTAACAATAATATTAAATTGTATTTTTTCATCGTTATAAAGTTCATTTTAAAGATTTAATGATGGTTTATAACCAGTATAAGCTAAATGATTTTCTTGTTTTTATCATTCATCTGGCATCTTTGTTCAATAGTATCCATTTCCTCCTTTGAAATCTTATGCATATATGATATCTATATGCAATTTTATGTTACAAGCGATCAATGGAAGTTCTTTTTTGTTCTTTAATTTCTTTGAAATGAGATGGTGATAGTCCTGTTTCCTTTTTGAATTGACGAGAGAAGTGCTGTTGACTGCTATAACCAAGCTCGAAAGCAATCTCACTTAAATTTTGCTCTCCATAAACAATCAATTCTTTAGATCGCTCAATCTTCTGTAAAATAAAGTATCGTTCTATAGATTTTCCCTCTACACTGGAAAACAGTCTGCTAAGATGTTGATAGTCTTTGTGAATGTTCTCCACTATATACTCCGACAGATTACCCTCCAGTTTATTCCGGCCATAAATGATCTCAAGAATCAGATGTTTGATTTGTTCCACCAACTGACTGCTTTTATCACTTATAATTTCAAATCCATTTTGATGAACAATATTTGTTAGTTTGATAAACTGTAGCCGGTTCACCGGTTCTTGGAGCTTTATAGCACCCAACCTCATTGATTCTACTACAAAACCAGCTTCATTTAATTTACTCTCCAGTACTTCTCCGCAATGTTCACACACCATATTTTTTATACGAAAAATTTGTTCTTCCATGGTCATAGTTATGTTTAAAAAGTTGCTGTTGTAACAACAATTAAGCGGTGCATTTCAAATCGCAGTTCATTGTTATCACGAATATAATTTCAGATGACTACTGCCACGGTCAAATGGCAGCAATCTCGGGGTATAAAGTGATGTAATCTTAGCCTATCGAATCACTTCATCGTCGATTTCCCCAGTTCGAATTCTTATAGCTTTATCTACTTCGGATACAAAGATTTTACCATCACCCGAATTCCCCGTTTTCCCTTTTTGGATGATCGTATCAATAATTTCAGCAACCCGTTCATCGGGAACAACGGTTTCCAGTTTTATACGGTTGGTGAGCCGTGCTTTATCTTTGGCTTTAACGTGCCCCCATCCCCGCACATCCGATAAGGTTATACCAGGCGGTTCTGGTAAGGCTTCAAGGCCATCAATGACGTAATCAATCATGTTGGTACGAATAAATGCTTTAATCTCTTTCATAGTATCAGGTGTTTTGAATTAAGACCTGTCCGGTTATTAAATCCGGACAGGTACATTTTGAAAATTACAGTTCAACGTGTTCTACCGGTTCAGCGAACCACTTGTAGATGGTGGGCAGTACTACCAATGTTAGCAGGGTCGAGGTTACCAGACCACCAACTACCACGGCTGCCAACGGTCGCTGGACATTCGAGCCGATATCGTTTGCCAGTAGCAGTGGAATGAGTCCGAGTCCGGTGGTTAAGGCCGTCATTAGTACCGGCCGCAAACGTAACAGCGCTGCTTCCACAACCGCCTTATGGGTCTCAAGACCTTCTTCCCGCAATTGGTTGATGTAGGACACCAGCACCACGCCATTGAGTACCGCGATACCAAAGATGGCGATAAAACCTACGGCTGCCGGCACGGACAAATAAAGACCGGAAACCCAAAGCGCCACAATACCCCCGATAGTGGCAAAGGGAATATTCAGAAAGATGAGCACAGCGTATTTCCAGCTACTGAAGGTGGAAAACAACATGAAGAAGATGAGTCCCAGCGTAATCGGAACCACTACATACAACCGCGCCATCGCCCGCTGTTGATTTTCAAACTGTCCGCCGTATTCGGTGAAATATCCAGCAGGTAGTTCGACCTGCTCAGCCACCTTTTGCTGAATTTCACTGACCACGCTTCCCATGTCTCGTCCTCGCACATTAAGCTGCACATAGGTTCGGCGACTGGCTTTATTTCGGGAGATCTGCTTTGGTCCGGTAAAGACTTCCGCATCGGCTATTTGTGACAGCGGAACCAATGCTCCTTTAGCCGTACGGATGGGAAGATCGCGAACTTGGTCAATGTGGGTTCGCTGAGATTCCTGTAGGCGAACAAAGATATCGAAGCGTCGGATGCCTTCGAAGACTTGCCCGGCTACCGATCCACCGATCCCGGTTTCTACGGTGTTAAGGAAGTCATCCATGCTAATTCCCAACCGAGCCAACTGCTCACGATCCGGACGAACCAGGATTTGCGGTTTGCCGCCTTGTTGCTGGGCGCGGACATCTACAGCTCCTTCCACACCTTCAGCAATGGCCTGGATTTCACCTGCTTTTTCAGCCAGAACGTCCAGATCATCGCCATATAAACTCACAACCACTTGGGCCCGAACGCCGCTTAGCAGCTCATCAGTACGAAGCTGAATAGGTTGGGAGAAGTTGGAAGAAACTCCGGGCAGATCCTCCGACAATTTTTCGGCCATTGCGGTCTGAAGTTCTTCGTAATCACGTCCCCATTCCCAAGCGTCCAAAGGTTTGAGGTTTACTACGTTGAAGACCACGTTCACCGGCTCGGGATCTCCACCCACTTCGGCGCGACCAACACGCGAATAGACGCTTTCTACTTCAGGAAAGGTTAGCATCGATTCCTGAAGCCGCTTGGAGTATTCGGTAGTGGTTGGAAGATTGGCCCCCGGTGGTAATACCGAACGAACGGCGTAGGTGCCCTCACGTAAAGTAGGTTGAAACTCGGTGCCCAAAAACGGAAAGATGGCCATGCTTCCGGCAAAGAGAACAAGAGCGGCACCAAATACCATTTTAGGATATTTGGAGGTCTTCTCGATCAACGGTTCACTCCATTTTTTGAGCGTACGTACCAACCAGGGTTCCTTGTCCATGCCTTTTTCGGGAAGGATGAAGCTGGAGATAATAGGAATGTACGTCAGCGCTAAAAAGATGGCTCCGAACAGCGCAAAGGTAATGGTATAAGCCAGCGGTTTGAACATCTTTCCTTCCACACCTTCAAGCGAGAAGAGTGGCAGAAATACTATGATGATAATGCTGGTGGCGAAAAATACTGGTCGTATTACTTCACGCGCTGCCTCACTCACAATCCGTGTAAGCGACACATTCCCTTCTTTCCGCTCCTCAAGCAGCCTGTATGTATTTTCTACAATAACCGTAGCACTGTCGCCGATCATCCCGATACTGATTGCCAATCCGCCAAGACTCATCAGGTTGGCCGATATGCCCAGCCATTTCATCCCAATGAATGCAATCAAAAAAGCGATAGGAACTGTGGAAATAATGATCAGCGTGGACCGGATATCTCCCATAAAAAAGTACAGCACAATGAGCACCAGAATGGCCCCGATGTACAGGGCATTGGTAACGGTACCCACCGCTTTTTCCACCAGTTCACCTTGAGAATAGAAGGTTTCCATAATCATACCCTCGGGGAGGGCGCTATTAATGGCATCCACTTTATTATCCATTTCGGCCAGCAAGTCCTGTGTGTTGGTTCCGATGAGTTTCAACACAAAACCACCCACCGATTCTTCCCCGTTGGCAACCAGGGTTCCCCGCTTGATTTCGGAGCCAAATTCCACCTCGGCTACATCTTTCACATACACCGGAGTGCCATTTTCGTTGGATACGATAATATTCTCGATATCGTTGATACCTTCTTCGTCAGGTTGAATCCAGCCATAACCCCGCACCAGGTATTCTTCCCCTCCGCGTTCCAGAAAGGAAGCGCCCACCGTACGGTTGTTTTTGTTGAGGGCCCCTTCGAGATCTTCCAGGGTAAGTCCTCGGGATACCAGGGCATTCATATCGGCCTTGACCTGAAATTGGCGAACATCCCCACCAATCGACAGTACGCCGGTTACGCCGGGTACTGTTCGCAGCTGCGGTTTTACGATCCAGTCCTGAGCGGTACGGATATCCATCAGGGAGTGATCGTAGCCTTCTTTATTCTTGACCTCATACATCAATACCGTTCCAAGGCCGGTGGTGATGGGGCCAAGTTGGGGCTCACCGAGTCCGTCCGGGATTTCACTTTTGGCCTGCGCCAATCGCTCGTTTACCAATCGCCGGGCAAAGTAAATGTCGGTTCCTTCCTCAAAGTAAACATTCACTCTGGAAAGGCCGAAAATGGAGGTACTCTGCACCCGGTCCAGCTTCGGCAATCCATACATGGAGATCTCGATGGGGTAACTGATCTGCGTTTCCACATCTACCGGAGATAGTCCGGGACTGGAAGTAAATACCTGTACCAGCGGGGGGGATACATCGGGAAAAGAATCGATGGGTACATCCCGAAAGGAAAAATAGCCATAGAGCGCTACTGCGGCTACCAAAATAAAGATGGTCAGCCGGTTTTTTAATACTTTATCAATAATTTGTTCAAGCATAGGTCAAATATTCAGGGTGATAATTTTATTGATCCAATCTGCATTAGTGGCCATGAGATGCACTCCGGGTTGCGGCGGTTAAGGCTGATTTCAGGTCAAATGCCCCGGAAACAACAGCTGTTTGTCCCGGTTCTAAGCCAGAGATCACCTCAACAAAACCGTCTCGTTCATTTCCAAGCGTAACGGCAACCGGACGAAAACTTCCAGGCTCTTCACCAGGCACAAATACACGGTCGGTGCCTTCGATTTGTTGAACGGCGTCCACCGGAATGAGGGCAGCGGTTTCCTTTGAATTGGTGTAGATGCGAGCAGTACCAAACATACCGGCACGGAGCTGGCCTTCAGGATTATCAAAAAGCGCACGTACGGGCATGGTTCGGGTTTCTTTTTCCAGCTCGTACGAGATCCAGTCGGTCGTTCCCTCAAAGGTGGTTCCAGGAATGCTTCGTATGGAAAGCTCAACACCCTGTCCGGTTTCCAGATAGCGAATATCTTGCTCATATCCGTCTATCATCACCCAAACCTTAGACAAGTCGGCTACATGAACCGGCGTTTCACTGGGGCTGATAGTCTGTCCGGGAGAAAGGTCTCGCTCCTGAATGGTACCACTCAAGGGACTGCTCAGGTAAAAATAAGAAAGCGGAATCTCACTTCCGGCCTTAATATTTTGGATATCATTATGGGATAATCCGTATAAACGCAACGCTTCAGAGGCGGCATCAAGCTCTGCTTTCGCTTGTTCATATTCCAATTCGGCCTGCAACAGCTCAGCCTGACTGGAGATATCCTGGTCATACAAATTTTGCTCACGCTTAAAGTGGGCTTCCTCTTTCTTCATGGCCGCTCTGAGGCGAATGTAATCGGCTTTGATCTTACCAAGTCCAACGCTGCTCATTTGTGCAATGGGCTCGCCTTCTTCCACGTAGTCACCCAAATCTTTAAGCACTTTAACCACTTTGGCCTCAATTCTTGGGCCCACTTTTGCAATGCGATCCATATCATACATCACACTGGCAGGCCGTTGAATTATGGAGCTTGCACTTCCGGCTTTCAGGGTATTTACGTTGATATTTAGAGAAGCTAATTGCTCCTGTGATAAATGGACTTCACCGGAATGCTCACCTTCTTCTGCCGATTGCTCGCCTTCTGCCTCCGTATGTTGGGCTTCGTCTGAGCCGTGTTCAGAAGCGGTGGCATGGTTTTCTGTTTGAGGAGTGGATTCATTTTGAGAACTACAGCCGCTTATGACGACTCCACTCAAAAGCAACATCCACATCGGAAGTAATACGTTAATGATCTTCATTGTTTTTAATCTCTGTTTCATGGGGTTCAAATAATTAGTTAGTAGAAATTTCATTCAAGGGCGTGCCTATCAGTCGCTCTACATGTGCAATGGCACGGTTCAGTTCAGCCAGCGCTTGTACGTAGCGGGTCCGGCTGGTAAATAAAGTTCGCTGGGCATCCAGAACTTCCAGGAAATCAAACTTTCCCTGCCGGTAGCCGATTTGGGCAGCTTCATAGGCTGTTTGGGCTCCGGGTAAGACTTCAGCTTGAAGTTGCTCGGCCTCATATAAAGCAGCCTGTAACTTGTTATAGCTATTTTGAAGGGCTTTTTGCACCTCAATTCTGGCAGACTCCCGCAACGTTTCTGCACGGTTGAGCTCATAGCGAGCTGCCTTTACATTCCCCTGGTTCCGGTCAAAAAATGGAAGAGGTATGGAGACACCTACTAAAGCAGCTTCGGCTCCAAGATCTTCCATCCAGCGATACCCGCCGCTGATTTTTATATCAGGAATGGCTTTGGATCGCTCATACGAAAGGGAAGCTTCCCGTTGCTGAATTTCGGTTGACCAGCGGGCTACATCCGGGTTTCGTTCAATAAATTCGGCCACTGATTGATAATTTGGAATAGACTCAGGCATCTCCAATTTACCCTCTAATGCCATAAACGAAACCTGATCACTTCCCCAAAATGAAGCCAGTGTGGTAAAAGCGGATTGCATCGCATTGCGCCTGTTTTCCAGATCTATGCGTGCACGAGAGAGTTCAACCTGGGCTTTGGTCTGCTCCAGTTTTGAAACTTTTCCGGCTTCGACTTGCGCCGACACGCTTTCATAAAATTGTCGGGCAACATCTAATAACTCTTTTTGTTGCTCCCATTGCAGTTGGGCTTCCAAAGCGGACGTATAAGCTTGTGTGAGTCCGGTGAGCGTATTTAAACGCTGGGTTTCGTAATCCCACCCGGCGAGCTCAGTGGTTAAACCGGCCAGTCGTTTTCGTTTCATCCGATCAGCCCCTAAGAGAACTTTTTGGCTGAGCCTTATTGTGGTTTCCCTGGAATCATAGCCTTCAAAAGGGCCGGTTCCTCCAAAGTTTTCCATTTCGGCTTCCAGTTCCGGATTGGGCAACAAAGCAGCTTGAATGCGCTCGGCTTCCTTAACCCGAACTTGCCAGGCATAACTTTGCAGACCGGGGTTTTCGAGGAGCGTTTTAGCCAGTGCCGTTCGATAGCTCAGCGTGTCGCCAATAGTAATCGAATTGGCCGAAGAGTTTGAATTTCTGTTTAGAATCTGAGAAGAATAGTCCTCGGATTCATGTTCTATAAGCGTGCTTTTAGATGGTGTTTGAAGTACCGTTCGTTCGCTAGCGCAACCCGCAGCAAGCACGAGCGTACCGATGAGCAGCATCGTTTTGATAAATTTTGACATGTAGTATTCAGCCTTTTAGCTGTTGTAGATTGATGAGAAATGCGCACGGGATACTATGATCCTGTGAAGTATGAAGGGCATTCTCAATGTGAATTAGGTATAGGAGGGGCTGTATGGCCTAATTCAGAAGTACTACGGTCTGTAGATTGGTGGTGATAGAATTTTCTATAACCGGCGGTAAGAAAATAGTTTGCTGAAGGGAACGGGAGGCCGGAGTGATCTCACTTTTTTGAAAAACAGCTCGTTTAAGATCAGCAACTGTCTTTTGTTGGTCAAAGCGATTCAGCTTGTCTTCTTTGGCACAGAGTAAAGAAATAGGAACATCTCTGTGGTGATCACCATCTTGGTGAAATACGGTTTCTTGTTCGTGATCATGACCATCATTTTCGTGAACTTCAGCCTCACTATTGAAGAATAGTCCGAGCTCTGCCTTTGATTCAACATTTACATCGCCATTATCTTCAAAACAATACACCAATGACTCTGCCAGGCTATGCACACTTAGAACATGCATAGCAAATATGATCAGCAGAAGTCGTGCTGACATTTTAAAAATCTTTGTTTTGTGGATTTTCTTGAGCAAAGCTAAAATTTTGTGAATGCTAATAATAGACTATCAGCTGCAAAAGATCTTGCATAGTTATGTTTTAAAGATATCAAATTTTGCAGTTAAACTTAAAAACTGAACCTTAGGTAGTTATTGCCCATAAGTCTTAGAAGCTTGTTTATGTTTTATACACGTGAAATTTTAGTTCCCTTTGAAGCAAGAAAAATACTCAAAGCGGGAAGAACCGTAATTTGAAAAATCGGCGATAAGCCAACCTCATAAGAAAAAATAGTTAGCACAGGCATTGCAGAAGTATATTCCCACAGGCTAAGAAAAATGGCAGCCCATTCAAGAAAAATACTTGCTGCAAAGCTTAAGCCGAAAAGCACAATATATCCTTTGCGACCAAGACGAGGTTCCAGATGCACGGATGAAGTCAGCATTGAGGTGGCTCTCCATAGCCCTAATACAATGATGATATCCCCTAAAACAGCTCCCCACATCCAAACTGTAGCCTTGAGAAAAGGCCAGTCCCACATGCCATATAGAAAGCCACATTGAACAAACTCCCAAACGGTATTAAGGATAAAGGCCCAAAAAATTACTTTTTTGGCAGGTTCACTAATCACGTTCAATTCTCAGAATCGTTTAGACTATAATTATACGTGGCAGCGACTATTGCCCCAGATATCCAGCCTATAATGAAGGTCAGAATAATTCCAAGTAGTGATTCCCACAAAGGAATATCCATTCGAATGATTGATGACGTATCAAAACCGTGCAAGAGGGCGTTAAAAAAGGAAATAGTTCCTTGCTGGCCAAGCACAATCATCAACAAGGCACAGCCCAGGTATAGAATCACGCCTGTTGCGCCAACCGCTATTCCTAATTTCTTAGTGTTTAGTTTTCTCATAGTATCTCCTCTATTCTGTTGGGTTGATATACTTATTTAGTGATTTGAAAATATTAAAGTTAGATTCGCAGTTTTGAACCCATCTTTTGATAAACTTAGTTACCATTTTATATCCTTCAATTTTCGAGTTTCAGGAACCGGGCATTAATTGCAACAATAACGGTACTTAGCGACATCAGAATGGCGCCAACGGCAGGACTTAAAATAATACCCCAGGCAAACAGTACTCCGGCGGCAAGAGGAATGGCACCGATATTATATCCGGAAGCCCACCACAGGTTTTGCACCATTTTTCTGTAGGTAGATTTCGAGAGCTTAATAAGTGCCGTCACATCTTGAGGGTTATCTTTTACCAGTACAATATCACCGGTTTCAACGGCCACATCAGATCCGGCACCGATTGCAATTCCTACATCAGCCTGTGCAAGTGCGGGCGCATCGTTGACGCCATCACCAGTCATGGCCACAAGTTTTCCTTGCCCCTGAACCTCCTTGACCTTATCGGCTTTTTCATCCGGTAGCACTTCAGCAAACACCTGATCAATGCCTAATTCTCCAGCCACATAATCAGCCGTTTGCTGATTGTCGCCTGTCAGCATGATGCACTCAATCCCCATCTTGTGCAGTGCATCAATCGCATTCTTAGACGACTCTCGAATTTGGTCTCCCAAAGCAATGGCTCCGGTCAATTGATTTTCAATGATCACAAAAACCACCGTTTTTCCCTGAGATGATACCTTTTCAACTTCAGATGTCGGGTATTCCATTTCCTGCTCCCGAATATATCCGGGGCTTACTACTTTCACCGACTTTCCATTTACCTTGCCTTCAATTCCCTTTCCGGTAATGGAATTAAACTCATCCGGCTCCCAGGTTTCGCCGGCTTTTTCGAGGATTCCTTTTGCAAGTGGATGTTCGGAGTTTTTCTCCAGCGAAGCTGCATACTTGAGTATCTCTTCATCGGAGTGACCATCCCCAAAATTCAGAATATCCGTTACCGTGAAAGTTCCTTCGGTCAGCGTACCGGTTTTATCGAATATAATGGAATCCAAGTTTCTTGCTTGCTCAAAAGCAGACCGATTGCGTATAAGAAATCCATTGGTCGCAGCAATACTGGTTGATCGGGAAACAACCAAAGGAATAGCCAAGCCTAACGCGTGTGGACAGGTAATCACCATGACCGCCACGGTTCGGTTCATCGCAAAGTCAAAGCTTTGTCCCGTAAAAAAGATCCAGGCTCCAAAGGTGATGAGGCCGGCTGTAATAGCAACGATGGTCAGCCAAAAAGCAGCCCGATTGGCTAAATCCTGGGTGCGAGACTTACTTTCCTGTGCTTCTCTTACCAGGCTAATAACCTGAGATAAGAATGAATCGTCCCCGGTTTTAGAAATTTGTATAGTAAGAGAGCCTTTTTCATTTACAGACCCGCCAATTACCTCATCATCTTTTTCTTTACTAACCGGCTTGGATTCTCCTGTTAACATAGCTTCGTTTACGCTCGACTCCCCTTTCACAACCAATCCATCAGCGGGTACTTTTTCACCCGGTTTGATGAGCACTTTATCACCCTGTTGTAATTCTTCCACAGGGACGTCTTCTGTAGACCCATCTTCATTAACGCGATGGGCTTCACCCGGTATCAGTGCTGCCAACTCCTCCAATGCTGAAGAGGCACTCATCACGGAGCGCATTTCGATCCAGTGCCCCAAAAGCATAATGCCTACCAAAGTTGAAAGCTCCCAGTAGAGCAGGTCGCCTTCAAAGCCAAAGATTACAGCCGTGCTATAGAGATAGGCGATAGAAATAGCAAGGCCGATGAGCGTCATCATCCCCGGTTGCTTTTTCTTAAGTTCATCAATCAGGCCGGTGAGAAATGGCCATCCGCCAAAGAAGTAAACGACGGTTGATAACGCAGCTAAAATCCAGCTGTCACCGGTGAATCTCCAGTCCACACCCAGAAAATCCTGGATCATAGGTGATAGGGCCATGATCGGAATCGTGAGTGCAAGCACCCACCAAAATCGGAATTTAAAATCCTGCACCATCATTTTGTGGTGCTCATGGTGGGAGTGCCCTTCATGGCCATCATGATCATGGTTTTGTTCCTTATCGTGGTTATGGTCTTCGTGATTGTGATGTTCGTGGTTCATATTCTGCTCTGTTTAGTTAAATCGTTTGTTGCTTATCGGGATGACCAGTGAATAGCGGTAATTTTCCAATCCGAACCCTCTTTTTTTAATACAGCAAGTTCGAGAGAGGTCAGGTCTATTTCTCTTTCGGAATACGTTCCTTTCATGGAACTAACCGTGCTGACCCATGCTGTATTTCCTTCAATGCTGATTTTTTGAGTTAGTATCTCACGATCCATGGCACTCAAAAATTTACCATCAGAGTGAAAGTGATGGGAAAGATATTCTTCCTTCGTTTCCATTCCGCTGCCTTCCAGTATCAAGACATCATCAGCCATTACATTTGATGCGGCATCAGAATCGTTGTCAACAATGGCGGTTTTAAAGTTGTCAAGTGCTTCTAAAACCTTGGTTTCTTTTTGGTTTGTTTGAGCCATCACGGTTCCTGATAAAAACACAAGAAGTGCGAATATTTTTATAAATGGTTTCATAGGTATAGTTTTTTAGAGTTGCGTCATTTCAATTTTAGATACGAGTACTGATCCCTGGCCTTGTAATTTTAGCCCTACGCTTCCGCTTTTCGGAGCATCTCCGTGGCCGTGCACTTTCATCTCTCTGTTAATATATCCGCGAAAGTGCGTTTCATCTGCCACTACACGTAGAAATAACAGACCCTCGGTTTCATAGGTGCCTTCTTCGAAAATGGTTGTTTCCCCGTTCTGGATTCTGCCTTGACGAATAATCCCATCCGAATTCAGTGAAACAAAATCATAGTTATCGGCATCCTGCAGGTGATGAATGAGTTCTATTTCTCCATCTAAATCATCCAGATTGAGGTAGTAATCAACTTGTATGTTTTGGTATGATTGATGGGTAACAAATAGATTCGCTTGCCCGGAAGCTTGAAGCTGTAATAACGGATTACCACTTGAAGTGATAGTTGGCTTTAATGCCTGTAAAGAACCGTTCACCCAGTGAAAGTTAGTGATTAGGTCACTTACTGAATTTGAGTTGATCTCCCAGGTCCAGTCTCCATTTTCTTTAGTGATAAAAGAGGATGGAACCGTTGCAGTACTGTCGGTGCCTTCAGATGTAGCTGGTTCTTCTTGTTGTAATAGTTGACCGGTTCCGGCTCCATATCCATATACCATTTTACCGCCATACTCCGCGGTTTCAAAAACCATAAATAATCCCGGAAGTACTGTAATGAATGCAATGATTCTAAAGGCTTTCTTTTCAAAAAGATCAAACCAATGAAAGGCGATTCTCAATAGAGCATATATTACAAAGAACCATAGAAGATACTCCGCCCAGTCAGAATGCTCACTTAGTACCGATTGTGCTTCAGCCGGTAGAAAAACCGTATCTGCAGCAATGGTGCCACTGTAATAGGTGACACCGGCGAAAAGTGCTCCTGCTACATAAAGGATAGTACTCTTTGTTTCATCCCACCATTTTTCTTGAAAAAAAAGAGATACAAAATTAGCCAATGCAGCCGTCACTAATAGCGCAATAGGAAAATGAACGATCAGTGGGTGAATGTTGGGAGCCCATTCAGGAGTTAGTAAAGATTCCATAATTAGTTATCCAAAGTTTTAAATAATTGAGTTCAGAAATTAATTGTTGTGTCCAAAAGGTTATATAATCTCCAGGTTAGCCATCATGCCGTTGTCTTCGTGCTCCAGGTTATGGCAGTGAAAAACGTACAGGCCTTTTGGCGCATTGAAACTCATGATGATCCTAACAGTCTCGCCGGGCATGACAAGTACCGTGTCCTTCCAACCTGTTTCGGTAGGCGTTAATCCTCTGTTTCCACTTCTATCAAGAACTTTAAACTGAACGGCATGCACGTGCATGGGGTGAGGTACGTTTGAGTTATTGATAAACTCCCAAATTTCAGTACTTCCTTGCTCTACACGTTCATCGACTCGCTCCATCTCAAACTGACGCCCATTAATGGTATGGCCGTTCATCATTTGCATGTCCAACCGAATGGGGCGGGTACGATCAGCAGATGAAGCTTCAGGAAAGGTCGATTCAGACAGCTGACCGGGAAGGTCCACTGATTCTTGCTTAGATTCTCCATCAATCCTGAATTCCATAAGATCAAAACCAGTGCCTTGTTCGGGGCCGGAGCTCCCCATCATGTTTTGCATTCCCATCATACCGCCGCCGGAAGGCACATCAAATGGTTTACTGATAAGGTTAATACTATTTTTCTTCAATCCATAGAAGTCTATCAGTATGTCTGCTCTTTCCCCGGGGGCCATTAATAATTCATTCGTCTCAATAGCTTCAGGTAGAAGGCCTCCATCGGTGCCGATGACCATAAAGGAAAGATCATCTTGAAACGCTACATTATAAATTCGGGCATTTGAGCCATTTAAGACTCTTAATCGATACACACCCGGCTCAACTTCATGGTAAGGAGATGGTGCTCCGTTAATTAAGATTGTATCTCCCAAAAACCCGGTCATCATCCGTTCGGGCATAGACGGATTATATATTACCTCTCCTCTTTCGTTAACTCTCCGATCCTGAATAACGAGAGGTATCTCGTAGTTACCACCGGGTAAGTTGAGCGCTTTCTCCTCTTCATCTTCAATAATAAAAAAGCCTGCCAACCCCCGATAAACTTGTTCTCCGGTAATTCTGTGAGGGTGAGGATGATACCAATAGGTACCGGCTCTTTGATCAAGTTTGAAGTGATAATTGTAACTACCGCTTGATATAGCATCTATGGGGTGCCCGTCCATTTCGGGGGGAACAATGAGTCCATGCCAATGAATAATGCTTTCCTGACCTATATTATTAGTAAACTTGATGTCAAGTTCCTGCCCCTTTACATGGCGAATTGTTGGACCGGGAACTGAGTTATTAAATTGAAAAGCAGCCAGACTTAGCGATTCTGGCAGCTCTATTTCTGCAGAAGAGGCAGATAAATTAAATGAAGGATCGGTTATTTGACCCGGTAAAGGCAATCTGTTTTTAAAAGAACCCTTCAACTCATCGTCAGAAAAAGTCAAGCAGGATGTTAACCAAGGTGATAGGGCTAATGCACCCGTTCCAAAACCTATCCTCCGTAAAAATTGTTTTCTTTTCATAAATTTGAAACTATAATGATTGTATTATTAAATACTTGATCACATCAGATCCTTTTTCCTCTTCTCGAATTCCTCTTGATCAATTTCTCCATCTGCATATCTTCGCTTAAGGATCTCAAGTGGAGTTTCTTTATCAGATTCTTGTTGATTTGTCTTGAATAACGGCCTTGCCAAGACAATGACCAAAACAATTAGTAAGAACCACCAGAAGAACATCATCCAGCCACCTCCAAAAAATTGAAAATCATGCATAGTGCTATCATTTAAAGTTTTAGAATTCGGGGATGACTTTGAAGTGCATCCCCATTTAATTTTACTAATGATGGTTCATACCTTTATTATCGGTAGAATCTGATTTCATTTTCATTCCCGAATCCATCATTCCTCCCTGCATCATTTGCATACACATCATATGCATGTTCATCATGGATGAGTTATCCATCATATTCATCATTTTAGCGTGATCCATATCTCCATCCATCATAGATTGCATCATTTCCATATGCTTTTTCATGCGTTCTTTCATTTCAGGATTGTTCATCATGGAGTGCATATTTTCCATCATTTCAGAATGATCCATCTTTTGTGATTTCATCATTCTCTGCATCATCTTGGCACGCATTTCCGGGTTTTCCATCATATGATCCATCATCATGGATTGCATAGATGAGTCCTGCATCATGGTCATCATTTGCTGCTTTTTCTGCTCCATATTTTGTTGCTGAGCCACAGCAGTTATAGTTAGACCTAAACCTATTGCCAGTAACAGTGCGATTGATTTTATCTTTTTCATAATCTTATGGTTTTGTTAATGTTTGCTTTACTTAAAATATCATTTATCTAAGGGGTAAGCTTATACAATGATGATTAATACTTACCGTTTATTTAGTGTAAGCCTATTATTCTATTACTTTAGGTCCTTCCTCACCATCCCTGATTCTAATCATATTCTCAATAGGCATGACAAATATAATTCCATCTCCGCGCGAACCTGTTGAAGCAGTTTGTTGAATGATTTCAATAATAGAATTGACATCTTCGTCTACCGCTGCTATTTCTATTTTCACAACTTTGGAGTGCATCGCCGGGAATTGCAAAGAGCCATGGGCATAGTCAGGATCGGTATATTGACCTGCTCCTTCTCCTCTGAAAACCGTTATGCAACAATGGCCTTCAGAACGTAGCGCTTTATACACTTCTTCAAGTAGCATGGGGCGTATGTATGCTTTTACTAATTTCATGATACCTCTGTTTTTGATTTATACATTAATTCATCTGCTCAACTGTTTCTCCGCAGTTGTGCATTTGAGATCCATAAAAGGGGTTTTCAATATCTTCTTTGTCACTTATCCAGGTACTTCCTCCGCCGTACATAGGGCAATATTGCTTGAACAGTGCTCCTTCATATCCTTCTTCTTCAATTCGTGAAATAAGCGTTTCTGAAATGGATTTGAACTCGGCTCTGAGCTCTTCAATATCACTGAATGTATCCGTTGAGAACACTCGGACATGTTCTTTAGCCGTTTCAAAATCATCTTTGGACAGTGCCTCCCGAAGTTTCAAGTACTGGGGTACTACTACCTCAAGGCTTTTAACCATTTCATGATTTGAATGATCTTCAGTTGTATCCATAGTGGATTCATTCATATCACCGTTATTCATGTCCATAGCACCGTGATCGTGTGCCCCGCGATTTGCTCCTGAGCCCGGTTCTCTATTCATCATACTGAGTTTATCGCTAAGCTGTGCGGCTGCGTCCACTTTAAATGTGCCGTTTGATACCACACGCTCACCAACTTCCAGTCCAGATTCAATTACATATTCGTTACCAGCCCTTTTGCCTAATACAACTTCCCTTGCTTCAAAAGCAGGAGTTTCAGCTGTGGAAACATCCACAAACACAATGGACCTTTCTCCGGTCCATAGCACGGCACTTCGGGGGACAAGAAGTTGCTGTTCTTGGTCTGATTGAGAAGAAATAACTCCTTCAGCAAACATGCCGGGTTTCATCTCATTTCTCGGATTATCCACAGTAATACGTATTTCTACTGTTCGAGATTTATCATTTAAAAAAGGCTGGATAAAGCTGACTTCCCCGGTATAGGTATACCCAGGAATGGAGCTCACCGTAAAATCAATTTTATCTCCGATTTTTAAATTATTGACTGACGATTCATACGCCTCAAATTCAATCCATACCTCAGAAAGCTTCGCGATCCGGTATAGCATTGAACCTTCCTGAATATGGTCTTCCCGAGAGATATTGATCTGTGATACATAGCCAGATACTGGTGAGAAAAAATCTAACTCTTCCATCACTTCTCCTGATTGTTCAATCTGGTTTATGGTCTCTTCCGGAAATTCCCAAAGCAATAGCTTTCGCCGGGCAGACTCATATAATCGAGGGTTTTGTTCTTTGAATCGGGCTGTTTCCAAAAGTTCACTCTGTGCCGTAATTAACTCCGAAGAATAAATAGAAACCAGTTTTTGCCCTTTACGAACGTAATCACCGGTATAATCTACATATAACTCCCGAACACGACCGGGGAAGTGAGCCGTCACATTCGATACCAAGTTCTGATTTACAGCCACTTTGCCAGGTAACCGGGTTTCAACCACTGGGACTCCTTTTCTAACCGGAGTGGTTTCAACCTCAGCAAGCGCAAGTGCGGCTTTCGAGAATGTAACAGCATTCGGGTTGAGCGATTCTGAGTCATTGTCATCAAGATCATTGGCCGGAATTAACTCCATGCCACAAATTGGACAATTTCCTGGCTCGCTTTCTCTTATCTGAGGGTGCATACTGCACGTATAAACCACATTGCCTTCCTCATCAGTGTGGGTTTCTGATATATGCTCTTCAAGTGTTTGTGGTTCCGAAGTCCCTCCGAAAAAGAGGTAGCCGAGTAAGAGTCCACCCAGTATAAGTCCAGAGTAAATAAGTATGTTTTTTGTTTTCATAGTTGTAAGTATTGAGTTGTGAGATTAGAGTAGTGATTAGTTTTTCTCACTATTCATGGCTCAAATCACACGTCTATTTATTGTAGATTAATGTTGTGTTTGCCCGTCAGGTAATCGATGTAAGCCGATGAAACCTGCATATCCACCAAAGCCTGAATGCGGCTAAGCTGATAACCCAAAAGCTTGCGCTGCATCCGTAGAATTTCTTCAAAATTGGAGCTGTCGGTTGAATAGTTCTGTGTCATAATGCTCAGTGCCTGATTAACTCGTTGAATCTGCTTCTGGTCATACAAATCAAACCGCCGCCGCGCATCATAATAGTCCCTCAATGAAGAGGATAAATCTGTTTCCAGCTTGTTCTCTTTGTTTGTTATTTGCGACTGTACTGATTGAATATTCAGCTCTGCTTGTTGAACCTTGGCATTGTATTTATTTCGGAACAGGGGAATTTTGAAACTGGCTCTGGCCATGATGGCATCTTTACCATTATCAGCTAGCGTTGGTACATCTGAGCGTTCTTCGGTGAAGATATAATCCAGGCCTACGCCAAAGGATGGTTTCCCGTCTTTTACTGCCAGCGTTTTCATTTCGCGGGCGGAGTCCTCCTGATATTTAAGGCGATTTAATGCCGGGTTTTGTTGAACCAATTTATTCAGTAGTTCCGGCTCGCTTTCTATACTCATTTCAGGAATTAACGTATCCGGCAAGGTGATCACCTGTTCTTGCTCAGCATTCAAAAGCTCATTCACTTTTTGAATTAACACATTCCGATTGTCTTCAAGCAAAGCAATTTGCGTCTTCAGGTCTTCCTGTTCGATTTGTGCCCGTAACACATCCACCTGCGAAGCCTGATCTGTTTCATATCGGCTCAAACTTATCTCCACTAATGAGTTTAGGATGTCGAGGTTTTCGTTGGCAATCTCCAAGCTTTGGTCCAACTCATAAAGTTCAATAAGTGCTTTCTCGGTTTGATAAAACAGTCGATTTCGGGTCTCCTGAAATACTTCGTATTGCGCTTTAGCCTGCGCTTCCGATATTGATCGTTTATCTGAGAGGCTCCCAAACCAGGGAAACATTTGGGTTAGTGAAATCCTTGCTTTTTGTGGTCCCAATCTGGTTTCAATCGGACTGATGAAATAGGCAAAAGCAACTTCCGGATCGGGCAAAGTACCAACAATAGGACTTTCTTCAAGAGCTGATAGATAGTGCTGATATTCAGCCTTCAACTCGGGATTATTCTTAGCTGCTTGTTGTTGGTATTCTGCAATAGTTTGAGCTTGCACGGTAAAAGGCAGTGCAATTATGCCAAGTAATACAATTAATAGCAGAGCGTGCAGATGTTTCGCAAAGAGTGCTGAAGACTTTCTTCCCATCCTGCTCAATATTGGATATTCAATGTTCCTTAATCGATTTTCTTCTTTCATGACAATTCTTTTTTCATTTTAAATTCTTTCCACATGTAATAAAGGACCGGTATAACCAGTAATGTGATGATTTGCAGGAACATGCCACCTACACTCGGGATTGCCATAGGCACCATAATATCCGAGCCTCGGCCTGTGGATGTTAGGACGGGTAACAAAGCAAGGATGGTGGTGGCTGTCGTCATGAGTGTCGGGCGAATTCTGCGTGTACTTGCCTCTATCACTACTTCTCGTAATTCGGCCGATGTCTTCGGCTTCTTGCGATCGAACAATTGGTCGAGATAGGTTGCCATCACTACGCCTCCGTCAGCTGCAATTCCAAATAAGGCGATGAAACCTACCCAAACGGCCACACTTAAGTTCACGGTTCCCATTTGAAACAGATCCCGAAGATTTTGACCAAACAGATCAAAATTCAGAAACCATCCTTGACCGTAAAGCCAGACGAGCAGGAATCCCCCCGCCCAGGCCACAAAAATGCTACTGAAGATCATGGATGTAGTAGCCACAGACCGAAATTGGAAATACATGATCAGGAAGATAATGACCAGCGCAATAGGCAGAATAACGCTTAGCCGTTTCTCAGCTCGGACCTGATTCTCATAGTTGCCCGCGAATTCAAAATTGATACCTGCGGGAACCGCTATGTTACCGGAGTTCACACTTTCTTCAATAGCACGTCTGGCATTTTCTACCACTTCAATTTCAGCAAAGCCATCTAACTTATCGAAGATTACATAACCCACCAGGAACGTATCTTCGCTTTTGATGGCTTGTGGTCCTTGGCGGTATTTGATCTCAGCCAGTTGTGAAAGAGGTACTTGAACACCCGTTTTGGTGGGAACCAAAAGTTCATTTAAAGCCTCAGGGTTATCTCTTAACTCTCGGGCAAAACGAACACGAATGGGGTATCGCTCACGCCCTTCAACGGAGGTTGAGACTGCCATCCCACCCACACCCATCGACATAAATTGCTGCACGTCTTGAACGGATAACCCGTAGCGGGCTAACTGTTCCCGGTTCCAATGAACTTCCAAATAGGGTTTACCAACAATACGTTCCGCAAATACCGATGAAGCTTTTACGCCTTCAGCATTCTTCAGGACATCTTCTAATTGTAAACCAAAATTTTCGATTTCTTGAAGATCACTTCCCTTTACTTTGACCCCCATAGGGGCTCTCATGCCAGATTGCAACATGATCAATCGTGTTTCAATAGGCTGAAGTTTGGGGGCAGAGGTGGTTCCGGGTATGCGTGCGGCAGCTACAATTTCATCCCAGATATCATCCGGGGAGTGAATATGATCGCGCCACTGGCGATAATACTTACCGTTTTCATCCGGGATCAGTTCTCCATCTTCACCTCTTACAAACTCCCCTGAATCATTGACCTCGAATCGCATCCGCCGGCCATTTTCATCCGTTTTGTATTCCGATTTATATTGAATCACATTTTCGAACATGGAGATAGGTGCCGGGTCCAAAGCTGATTCAGCCCGGCCCATTTTTCCAACGACCATTTCAACTTCCGGTATGGAGTTAACAGACAGGTCAATTTTACGCATCACGTCTTCTGCCTCTTCTACACCGGCGTGAGGCATCGTAGTAGGCATCAAAAGGAAAGCTCCTTCATCCAGGGCAGGCATAAATTCTTCACCCAGTCCTGGAAAAGCTTCGGACGCTGAAGTCCAAACGGATGTTTCGCTTATATCAACCCCGACCGTATTAAAGCTTTTGGCTACAAACCCAAAGGTAGTTGCAAAGCCCAGCCAAATTACCACCCCAAAAATCACGAAAAAGGATGGAAGGGTTAGAAAAATCTTTTTATGATCCAGGCACCAACTAATAATGGGTTGATAATATTTGATGATGAGCCAGAAGGTGGCAAGAATAAGGGCGATCACTAAAACGATAAAAAACAAATTACCTGCAAAAGAGACCGATGGCCCAAAAGGAAGCCAGTATTCTGTCAGTAGCCAGGTGACTACTACTACAGAAAGCGCATTATTGAGAAATGGAATTCGTTTGTGATATTCTTCGCCTAAAAAGAATCCCACGCCATTGATGAGCCCGAAGCCCATGATCAACAGACCACCCCAACCTGAAACAGTCAACATGGCAATGAATCCTCCGATCACCAGCAAACCGTTCCAACTAAGTTTTAATTTCTTATTATTGATCTTCAGCCCGAAGAACCAATGGGCAAAGGGTGGGATAAGTGTGATTGTAATGATGATGGAAGCAATCAGCGCGAAGGTTTTAGTGTAAGCCAATGGTTTGAATAGTTTCCCTTCGGCAGCGATCATCGTAAAGACCGGGAGAAAACTCACAATGGTGGTGGTTATGGCCGTCAATACAGCCCCGGCAACTTCAACAGTAGCATTGTATATGACTTCCAGAAGTGATTCATCTTCCCCCATCTCTTCCAAATGCCGGAGCATATTTTCAGAAAGAATGACTCCCATATCCACAATGGTACCAATGGCAATAGCGATCCCGGAAAGGGCCACAATGTTAGCATCCACCCCAAAATACTTCATGGCAATAAAGGTCATGAGTACAGCGATGGGGAGCATGGCAGAAATTAGCACCGAAGTTCGCAAATTCAGTACCATTATAACGATCACGATAATGGTAATCAGGATTTGAAGTGTGAGCGCTTCTTCGAGCGTCCCCAAGGTTTCAGAGATCAGCGTAGAGCGATCATAAAATGGTACAATGGTGACTTGAGATTCGGTTCCGTCTTCAAGGGTTTTTACAGGCAGGCCGGCAGAAATCTCTTTGATCTGTGCTTTTATATTATCAATTACCTGCTGGGGATTGGCACCTTGCCGGGCTACGACTACTCCACCAACGGCTTCTGCTCCAGCCTTATCCAGCACACCTCTTCGTGGAGCAGGCCCCATACTTACGAAGGCAACATCCTGAATTCGAATGGGCGTATTATCCACTACTTTAACCACAGCAGATTCCAAATCTTCCAGGTTTTCTATGTACCCAATTCCCCGAACCAGGTATTCCACGTTATTCATCTCAATAGTTCGGGCACCGGTCTCAGCATTGGTTTTTCGTACTGCATCGATCACTTCAGGCAGAGTAACCCCATACGTTTTTAGTTTGTTTGGGTCGATGTCAATCTGGTACTCTTTTACATACCCTCCAATGGAAGCAACTTCTGCCACACCTTGAGCTCCTGATAGTCCGTATTTCACATAAAAGTCTTGTATGGACCGTAACTCTTGAGGGTCCCAGCCACCTGCGGGCTCTCCACTTTGATCCCTGCCTTCCAGCGTGTACCAAAATATCTGCCCCAGTCCGGTAGCATCAGGACCAAGGGCGGGCTTTGCAGTTTGAGGAATAGTGCCTGCCGGAAGTGAGTTTAGTTTTTCAAGGATGCGGGAGCGACTCCAATAATAATCCACATCCTCTTCGAAAATGATGTAAATGATGGAAAGACCGGTCATCGAATTACTTCGAACGGTTTTGATGCCAGGCACAGTCAGTAATTGAGTAGTCAGAGGATAGGTGACCTGATCTTCTATATCCTGAGGAGATTGACCTTCCCAATCGGTATACACGATCTGTTGGTTCTCCCCAAGGTTTGGAATAGCATCCACAGGAACACGATCCCGAGGAAGAAAGTCAAGATTCCAATTAAAGGGAGCTACTGCAAGTCCCCAGCCTACTAAGACTAGCAAGAATAGTACAGCTACAAGTTTATTTTCCAGGAAAAACCGGATGGTTTTATTTAGCATGAGTTTATTATTGATGAATCGGTACAATTAAAAAGGTGATCATCTCTCGATAGATATCTGAGACCTTGAAGCCTATTTTTTACAATAGATAGATAGTACAAGAATCAAGGTTCCTGGCGTTACAGGAATGACTTTAGGGGAGAAAAGATATACCGATCCCTAAATCAGAAAGGACTCGTTGGCTAAAAAGATGGGGGGTGGTGAATAGGAATCCGAAGTTTGAATAGCGTGGTGATAGTCGGATTCAGTTTGGTTTGTGTGAACTTCCGCAATTATCTGGACAACAGCCAGAACCTTGACTTTCACTTTTTGAAATAAAGGAGCTTCGGTCTTAACTGATAATTCGTCAACAGAGCAGGCACAAACAATACCAAGGTCTTGATCTTCATTGGTTTCAGTATGATGTTGGTGTTCCGGTACTTCGGCAAACTCAACAGTCATTGGGCAATCTTCAGCATGTTCACTTTGAGCCTGCATATGGATTCCCATTTCCTGCAACTCTTCACATAGTTCATTTGACATAGCATGAAGTCCGGTTGGAACCGAAACCCCAATCAGGATACTCAGACTGAGCACCGATGCAATAAAGCGATATGTTAAAGAAATTTTCACGTTTCAAGTATATGTAATTAATTCTATCCATGAAAGATGGAACATAATTCGATAAACAAAATCCATAATTAGACAAATTTCAAATATTCTGTTGAACTAATTATGAGTCTAAACCCAATTTTAAACGAAGTTTATTGTCTTATCTCAAAAGTATCGTAAACGAATTATGTTATAAATCTATATCTAATCAACACTTTCAAAAATTCACTTATTGCCAAGGATGTTTTTATTTTCGCCTTCAAGAGCCTTTAAAATAGGACAGTCTCCTTTAGGTCCTTCCCCAGCACAAGAATCAATTAAATCTACCAGGGTATTCTTTATTCGTTGTAGGTCTTCGATCTTTTCCACCACATCTTGGTATTTTTCTTGCGCTTCACTTTTGATCTCTGAGCAAGTAGTGTCCTCATCAATTCGTAGCTCCAGCAATTCCTTGATTTCGCTTAGCGTGAATCCCAGCTCTTGTGCACGCTTGATAAATTTGATCTGGTCGATATGCCGTTGGGTAAATATGCGATATCCTGATCGTCTTCGGTCAGGTGTGGGAATAAGACTGCGTTTTTCGTAATAACGGACGGTTTCTTTATTAACTTTTGCACGGCGAGCTACTTCACCAATTTTGAAAGTGGTGATGTCTTGATACTTTTCATTCTGGTTTTCTCTCATCATTTCACTGACTTCTATTATACGTTTAACAAACCAATCAATTATTAAGAAAAGCCGGGCATAATACCCGGCTCATTAATTACTAATTGTTATTCTTTCTTTTCCATAATTTTACCACAACAGCACGTTGGGTTTTGGTTACCACCACAACTGGGTGGTGCTCCTTTAGTTACTGTTACCTCGCATCCACAATTTTCATCTGGACATTTATAAACATCTCCTTTCTTAAATGGCATGATATTTCCTCTTTTTATTCGAAACATAATTCAATACCAATATAAGACCTGGAGTATGGTACAGAGTCAAATTAAAAATTGATAAAATTGTTTTAATCTCATATAAATTTATAAATCAGGAGAGAGCTTTCATTTTATCCTTAAGTCTTTTCACAGTCAAATGGGTGTATTTTTCCGTTACTTTCTGGCTCGAATGTCCAGCCATATAACTCGCTTCAGCCGTGTGAAATCCTTTCTCAATCCAAGTAGTTACAGCTTGGTGTCTCATTCCATGTAAAGTACGAGAAGTTGGAATACCGGCTTCCTTACAGTAGCGTTTAAATTCCCTATACACTCTCATTCCACGAACTGGTTGACCTTTTGTATTTCCACCCGTGTAAATAAACACATAATCACTTGGACTAATCTTAGCACGAACTTTTAAATACACCTCCAGTTCTTTCTTCAATTCATTAATGATAGGAATTAACCGTTCTTTTCTACCTTTGGTGGGTGGTAGTGAAATGTAGCTAAGCTCTTTACTTTCATAGATCAGGTTTTCACCTTTTAGTCCTGAGTACGAAAGCTCAGGGTCATAAGCCGCCTCATGTTTTCGGAGACCACCATAGAAATACAATGCTACGATCGGTTTGAACCAGTGTTGGACTAAATTAGGATCGAATTCAGGTAAGTCTTTCTTTCTGGCTAACTCATCATCGAATTTCTTAAAAAGAATTCCAAGTTCTTCCTCAGAAATCATTTTGGGTCGGGTATTTTCTCTAATTCTTGGCAAATCCTTTTTAATCTCAGGAAAGTAATCCTTCTCCACAATGTTCTTTTTCAGCAGAAACTTCCACCAAGACCGGAAATGTCGAAAGTAATAGTGCCTTGTAGCAGAAGTAATGCTCTTTTTGAAGATCACATTCTCAAAATGATAGCTCAGTACATTTGTTGGATGCACATCTGATAACTCATTTAATTCTACAAAATGACCTAAAGCTCGCTGGTAGGCTCCAATGGTTGCCGGGGAGAGATGGTTTTTTGATTTGTAGAATAATTCAATGGATTCACTAACCGTGTTACAATCAGTGGTTTCATTACTGGTGTTTCTTTGTAAAACCTTCTTAGGATTGAATCCTTTCGAAAAGGGATTGATCTTGCCTAACGATTCCAGTTTTTCGAGTTCAGTTACCATTTTTTGAGCAACATCCTTGTGCCTGGTGCCCAATGATTTCCGAACATTCTTTTTACCCAGGTCTTCAGAGTAAAAGTTCACATAGTAGTATTTACCGCGTTTGATTAGAAATGCCATAGTAGTTGCCTTCTGAATTAAAGTTCGGTAAGCGAATTCTTAATTCAGCAGCCTTTGCAAACGACCATTCCAAAATTGTACATAGTAGTGTACATAGTAGTTGGGAATGTAGGGGTATGAAAGTGTACACTTTCGTTCCTTTGCGTTCGCTTACTTAGTGTAAGTAATTAGGCTTTTTTTTGGCTTAGAAGGGAATTGAGGGGGTTTTTACACCCTCTCAATAATTGTGGGCCCGGCAAGACTTGAACTTGCGACCAATCGATTATGAGTCGACTGCTCTAACCAACTGAGCTACGGGCCCGTGTTGTAATCTGTTCACTTGGTTAGCGAAGTGAGGCGCCAAAGATAAATATCTTATCTTTCAGAATCGAATGTTATTGCAACGATTTTATAATTAAAAAGAGCGGAATAAACTCGCCGGTCAACAGGAAGATAGGGGCTTTTAGCCCATCACCCAAGCCCGAAAATTTTGAAGTCCCATCCCGGCAATCGTTCTCAATTTCATAACATTGAAGTTACTTGTCCATAATGTGCGATAGATAGTTTTGAACCGGTTGAACTTCAACTGAAATCAAAAAATTCAAAATTATCAATACTTATGGACTTCAAAGATCTTCTGAAAATATTTATGATTACGGCCCTGACCGGTTCCGTGCTGGTGTCGTGCAGCAGCGATAATAACCCGGTGAATGGAAATGACGATGATGATAACACTGAGCAACATCCTTATGCAAGTGATATTCGCGATAATGGCGTAATCCTCCCAAGCTCAATAGATGGAAACCGAAGCCTGTCAGCTGATTCCGTGTACTATCTGGATGGTTATGTTTTTGTGGAAAGCGGAACCCTTACCATTGAGCCCGGAACGGTAATTATGGGCTTTGAAGAGCCTTCTGAGGTAGCTGACGGGAATGAAACAGCCCTCATTATTACACGAAATGCCCGGATTGATGCGGAAGGGACCGCCGAAAATCCCATTATCTTTACTTCTGAACTGGACGGCGAGCCTTTTGGGGAGACACTGATCCTGAATCAGACCAACTCCAAGCTTTGGGCGGGATTGATTATTCTGGGAAATGCACCGGCTTACTCTGCAGGTAATACAGATGCCATTCAAATTGAAGGAATCCCCGACGGCGAAGCACGCGCTCAGTATGGCGGTGATGATGAAGAGCACAGCTCGGGAATACTGAAATATGTATCTATCCGCTTCACGGGCGCGGAAATCGGGCCCGGTGACGAAATTCAGGGGCTGACCCTTGGCGGAGTAGGACGCGGAACCACACTGGAATACATTGATATTTTCGTATCGGCAGATGACGGAATCGAAATTTTTGGCGGAACCGTGGACATCAAATATATCTCGGCTGCTTTTGCTGAAGACGATGCTTTTGATTTTGACCTTGGATGGTCGGGTACAGGACAGTATATGTTTGCCTTGCAAGGCGGAAACGGTGCGGATCACGGAGGTGAATGGGATGGTGCGAGTCCTGATAATGCGCCCCTGTACTCAACTGCCCGTCTTTATAACATGACCCTGATTGGCCTGGGACAAAACAGTACGGAGCGAGGTGCAGATGCCCCTGCTGTTAAAATGAGGGATGGGTCTGCCTATTCCATCTACAACTCCATTATTACGGACTTTAATGGCCTTGGCATTGAGATTGAAGACCGGAGTGAATCCGAAGATTCGTATGACAAAACTATTCTGGATGTGAACGGAGACGGTGCATCGGTAACAGGTAACATTTGGTACACCGGAAATGCCTCAAGCATCGAAACAATGATTGAGGTTACCTCCGGAAGCCCGAGGGATACCGATGGCTCTACCATAGCGGCCTGGTTAAATGACCGGGATAATGTTTTTGAAGACCCTGCTTTGGGTGGCATTTGCCGGACTCAGGGTTGCGGTATTCTTGATCCGGTTCCTTCTTCAGCCGCGGCCGCATCGGGAGCCGCGACGGTAGCAGATGCCAATGTAGATCAAACCACATACAAAGGAGCATTTGATCCTGCATCACCGGCATGGATTACCGGATGGACCTCACTTGCGCGATACGGCTACTTGTCTGAATAATTATTAATCATCCGGTAAAAAAGGGGCGGGCCATGAGGTTCGTCCCTTTTTTCTTAACAGTAGTATAACAGAGAGATAACATAGAGTAATTATACCGGCCTTAGTTTTTTGCCAAATAAAATTATGAAAGCACACTTTATGAAATACTTACTTACCATTCTACTTTTTCTATTGATGAGCGCACAGGGTTTAGCCCAAAGAGGCACTGTCACGGGTGTAGTCGTTGATAAAGAGACGGGCGAAGAGCTGATTGGAGCCAATGTTTTTATCCGATCCATCTCGCAAGGAGCGGCCACCGATATCTCCGGAAGATATAACCTCCGCCTGGAACCGGGAGTCTATACCCTTGAGTTCTCCTTCATCACTTTTCAAAAACAGATTGTGGAAGACGTAGAAGTGGAAGCCGGGAAAGTCCTTCAGCTGGATATCGTGCTGGTACCGGATAATGAGGCACTGGATGAGGTGATTATATCCGCAAGAAGGCTGGATAATAATGAAGCTTCACTGTTAAGGCTGCAGCAGAAATCGCTGCCGGTTCAGGATGGCATTTCTTCGGAGGAAATGAGCCGGGCCGGTTTTAGTAATTCAGCTGAATCGATGCGGCAGGTTACCGGTGCCTCGGTTGAGGGCGGTAAATTTATCGTGATGAGAGGCCTTGGAGACCGCTACAGTATTTCGAGCATGGATGGTGTGGTGCTGCCTACTACGAACCCGTACAGAAACAGCGCGGGCCTTGACCTGATTCCGTCAAGCACGGTAGATAATATTGTAGTCAAAAAGACTTTTTCTCCCGATTTACCGGGTAATTTTTCAGGAGGTGCTGTTGATGTGACTACTAAATCGTTGCCCGACCGGCTCTATTTTAAACTAAGCAGTACTGTCAGCTATAATGATCAGACGACCTTTAACAATAATTTTATGGGCGATCCGATTAAAAACAGTTTGAGTCGTTTGGGCTATGATGACGGGTCAAGGGCAAGGGAGAGCCTGTGGTCGGACAGTGATTACCTGAAAAAACTCAACAACTATATTATTCAGATTCAGAATAACATGCTTTCTCCGTCTGAGATTGAATCGTTTAACAGCACCATGCGGTCCTTTTCAAACCGGGCATTCACAGTGAGTAATGAGACCCCGGGATTAAATCACAGCCTGAATGTGATGGTTGGGAACCGGTATGCATTGGGGAGCGGCAACCTTGGTTTTAATCTGGGTGTGAACTATTCGAAGTCATTTGTTCAGTACGATGAAAGGGAGATTAATAATTTTACGGCCCGGATACCTGAAGAGGGCGCAAGCCGGATGCAGGCTTTTCAGCTGAATAGCGGCTCGGAAAGCAGCGATCAGGTGGACAGCGGGTTGATGGGGGCTGTTACCTATCAGCCGGGTTCCAATCATGAATTTACTTATACCTCCATTTATAACAACAGTGCATCGGAATCGGTGTTGGATATGAGGGACGGTTACTACCCGGGAGCTCTTTCTTCGGGAACGTATAATAACCGGGTCATCTCTTTTGTGCAGCGGGAGTTGTTTAACAACCAGCTGAAAGGCCGGCATCACTTTGATGGTTTTGATGTTAAATGGTCGGCAAATTACATCGAGTCATCACAGTATGAACCGGATACAAGGTTTATCGGTGCACCGGTGGATAACAGCGGACAATACTTTTTTGTGAGAGAGGTGCCGCTTCCATTTCACTTTTTCAGAGATTTGGATGATACCCAGTACAATCTAAAACTAGATGGAGAGACTAACATCTCAAGATGGTTTAAACTTAAAACCGGCGCATTTTATACCCGTAAAGACCGGGATTTTAATGAATTTCGTTACCAGTTAGAGAATAACGGAACCGATCCTGATTTTGACGGTTTCATCAGCTTCAGGGAAGCTTCGGGGAATTATGAAGGGTATTTCTCGCCGGAAAATACGGGCGTGATCGGCAATGACGGGAATGGAAATAATCTGCTTGGCATCACGTACAGGGATCAAACCCGCCCGCAAAACAGCTATACGGGTTTTGAGCAGGTA
The DNA here is from genome assembly GCF_014762685.1 of Gracilimonas sp. Lineage (NCBI taxonomy): Bacteria > Pseudomonadati > Balneolota > Balneolia > Balneolales > Balneolaceae > Gracilimonas > Gracilimonas sp. Next base: position 49,029 of record NZ_JABURM010000008.1, on the reverse strand, counting down.
TCAGCATTTTACCTGATGGGGATATTTGATTTCACGGATAATTTTAAAGCCTTCGCCGGGGCCAGGGTAGAAAAAACGGATTTCAACGTGCAGTCGTCGGCTGTCAACGCCCAAAAGGGGGAGATCGATGTGACGGATGTACTGCCATCTTTGAACGTGATCTACTCACTGAATGAAAAGACGAATATAAGGTTAAGTGCAAGCCAAACGCTGGCAAGGCCGAACATCCGCGAGTTGGCTCCTTTTGCTTCTTTTGACTTGCTGGGCGGTTTTCCAATAGTCGGAAACCCTGAAATCACCCGCACAAATGTTACGAATCTGGATTTTCGGTACGAAATCTTTCCAAAATCCACAGAGCTGGTTGCCATCAGTGCTTTTTATAAAGACTTCAAAAACCCAATTGTAATGGAACTGGACGTGGCTTCTGATCAGCCGCAATATCAGTATATAAATACCAACAGCGGAAGATTGTTTGGTGTAGAGCTCGAGTTTCGCAAAGGACTGGGATTCATAAGTTCGCGGTTTGACAACTTTAAGTTTTCAACCAATTTCACCTATATCAATTCAAGAGTTGATCTCAGTGATAATGAGCTGGAGACCAGAAGAAGGCTGGATCCTTCCATTAAAGCATTCCGGTCATTTCCTTCTCAATCGCCTTATATCGTTAACTTTATGCTGAACTATGAAAATCAAGAAACCGGATGGGATGGTAATATTTATGCAAATGTATTCGGACCGCGCCTCACGGCCAACGGTGCGGGGGCTGCCCCGGATATTTTTGAGATGTACGGTAAGCTGGATGGAAACGGGCAGCTGCAATCAGAAAGGCCCGTGCCGGATTTAAATATCAAAGTGCGCAAAACCTTTGTAAATGGATTGTCGGCGGCATTATCAGTGAGCAATATCCTGGACTTCAGCATCATTCAATACCAGGAAGATAATGGAGAGTATTTTATAAACAGTGCATTGAATCCGGGAAGAACCGTCAGTTTGTCTTTTACCTATGATCTGAATTAACCTAAGTTCCTTGAAAGTAATACCTTCAGCAGATCCAACATAAGCTTGGAAACAGGCAAAAACTACTGAGAAGTCTTGTTCTCGTTGCGCGGGCTCTGCTCCGCAATACCCTATGGAGGCTCCGCCTCAAACTATACTAAATTACCGCTATATCTACCTTTGCGCTAGGGCCGGGGGAATATCGAATATTGAACATTCCATTCAGTAATTGCCATAATAAGGCCACAGAGAGGTGAAAAAAGGGATGATTGCTTGCAGATGAGCTTTTGTTTCAAGCAACTCCTGATAATATACGAACAGACCACCCGGCTGACCAAATCTATTTTATATTCGTTGATTTTTAGAAATCAATATATAACTAATAGAAACCTATAGAACAATAACACTGATTGAAGTGTTCTTAATAAGACTTCCGAAAAGACTGTATGCCGAGAAAATACGCCTGGAAATAAGCAAAATTGTTCTTTCAAGCGGATGTTCAAAAGAGAACGCAGATTTAATAACTGCTGTTGTGGAAATGAATCAAAGATTTTATTAAATGATCACAAATTTCATAAAATATTCACTGATTTTGATTAAGTACCACAGGTCATTTAATTAATAAAATAGACGGAGTATTGAATTAATGGAGTATAGATTTTTAGGCAATTCAGGATTAAAAGTATCGGCGTTATCATTTGGATCGTGGGTTACATTTGGAGAGCAGGTGGATACCGATCTGGCTTACGAGTCTATGAAAACGGCTTATGATGCCGGGGTGAATTTCTTTGATAATGCGGAGGCTTATGAATCCGGGCAGTCGGAAATTATCATGGGAAAGGTTATCAAGAAAGCCGGATGGAAGAGATCGGATTTGGTGCTCTCAACAAAGATTTTCTGGGGAGGGGAAGGCCCGAATGATCAGGGGCTTTCATTCAAGCACATTAAAGAAGGAACTGAAGCCGCTTTACAACGACTTCAAACAGAGTATGTGGATTTGATTTTCTGTCACCGCCCCGACCTGCATACCCCAATAGAGGAAACGGTTTGGGCAATGAACCAAATGATTAGCGAAGGGAAGGCTTTGTATTGGGGAACCAGCGAGTGGAGTGCAGAGCAAATTCGCAAAGCCTATGAATTTGCACGTCGGGAACATTTGCGTCCGCCGCTAATGGAACAGCCTGAGTACAATATGTTTAAGCGGGAAAAAGTGGAAGCTGAGTTTGCCCCTTTGTATGAAGACATTGGATTGGGGACAACCATCTGGAGCCCGCTTGCCAGTGGCTTATTGACCGGCAAGTACAACGAAGGCATCCCGGAAGGATCGCGCCTGGATCTGGAAAAATACAGCTGGCTTCGAAAGAAATTACTTGAAACCGAACGGGGTCGCCAAAAGCTGGAAAAGGTAAAGCAACTGGCACCTGTAGCTCAGGATCTGGGGATTTCAATGCCACAGCTGGCCCTCGCCTGGTGCCTGAAGAATCCCAATGTGAGTACGGTAATAACAGGAGCATCCAAGGTGAGTCAAGTGGAGCAAAACATGAAAACCATGGACGTCATCGATAAGGTGGATGATGAGGTAATGGAAACCATAGAAAGTATCCTTGATAACAAGCCAAAGGCTCAGCCGGATTTCAGGAATTGATTTTTAACCTAAAATGGAAGGTCGTCATCTAAGTCCATTTCCTGATTGCCTTCCATGGTTAATCCCGGCGCGCTGGGCGGTGCCTCTGCGGCACCTTCGCCTTGTTCAATTTTCCAGGCCTTTACATCGGTGTACCAATTACCTTTAAATTCGCGGCTCTGAATATCAATGTATGCGGTTATTTCATCTCCTTCATTTACCGCGTGCTGATCAATATTATCACCCCACTGGGTAATACAAACTTGCTTAGGGTATTTTCCTTTGGTCTCAAGAATGAAGTCCCGTTTTCTCCACGGCCCGTTTTTCCCTTCACCTGATTGCTCTTCTAAAATTTTAGTGACTTTCCCGTTGATCTGAAGATCCATGACAGTTGATTGATTTCTGTTGCTGAATAATTTTATAAGAATAGAATATAGGGATAGCTTTGCCGAACTTCGAGTTCATAAATTTCTAATGTTCGTTTTTGGGGCGTATAAAAATTAACACTTCAATTGATATTACAAATTACAATTGTTTGGCAGAAGGCTTATCTTTGAACTTCATATAACATGAAGATGAAAACAGGCTTAATTGTAATTTAAACGCTGGTATTTTCCGAATATGAATTTTTTCTTCACATAATCTTCATATTCGAAAAATACATTGCCAACCAATGTGCCGGAAAATTTTTAAGAATAACTTATGAGGTTTAGTGCAATAGGTATTTCTCACTGGAAGAGTGAGGTTTCTATTCGTGAATTATTTTTTTTGGATGCCCATCGCAGGGAACTGTTGGAGTTCCACACTAAAGATATACCCGGTGGAATTTTAATGATGGATACCTGTAACAGAACCGAGCTATATGCTTTTTGTGATCCAGACGTACTCATATCTGCGCTTTGTAAGTCTACAAATACGGAACGTAAGTTTTTTCGTAAGCACGGATATGTTTATACCGAGGACGAGGCCTATGATCATTTATATAGGGTAGGAACGGGATTAGATTCTCAGGTACTTGGAGATGTTCAGATCGTACAGCAGCTAAAACAGGCCTATAAGAAGGCGAAGGGAAAAGGGCTCTCCGGCGAATTTCATCAATTGATACAATCCGTTTTCCGAGCACACAAACGGAGCCGTACCGAAACCAATTTTGGTAAAGGTACGGCTTCCGTCGGGTTCGCAGCTACACAACTTGCCCTCGAGCATTTTAAAGATCTGAGCAAAATCCGGATCTTGCTTATAGGTGCCGGAAAAATGGGTAAGGTTTCTGCCAAGAATTTGATCTCAAACGGTGCTGAGCATATCTCTGTGGTGAACCGAACCATAGATCGCGCCAAACAACTCGCTTCTTCTTTTGATATCAAGGCACATGCATTTTCTGATTTGGATGAGGAAATCAAAAAAGCTGATTTGGTTATTACGGCAACCGGGGCAAAGAATCCCATTTTGCATACGGAACATTTTGAAGGAGTAGATCATCATCAGCTTGTGCTGGATCTCAGTGTTCCCCGAAATGTAGATCCAAAAGTGGCTAAAATCGAAAAAATATCTCTGATAGATATGGATTCGATCCATGAAGCGAATGAAAAAGCAATTAAAGAGCGAGAAAAAGCAATTCCGGAAATAAAAGCAATCATTGACGAAGAAAAGAGTGATTTCATTAAGCACGTAAAACGTTCGAGGTATTTACTCCCAAGGATTAAAGAAATTGAGCATCGTTTCAACGACATCACTGATTCAGAACTGTCGCGAGTGAAGAATAAGATGGATCAGGAGTCCTATTCACAAATGGAAGAGGTGACTCGTCGTATCAAGAAGAAGATTATTGCCATTCATATTGACCGAATGGACCGGGAATTTGAAAAGGCACAAGATGAAGCTTAGAATAGGAACCCGGAAAAGTAAGCTGGCACTATGGCAAGCTGAGAAAGTAGCTGAAGAACTAAAAAGCCATGAGGTGGAAACCGAACTGGTTGAAATTGAATCTTTTGGGGATAAAGAACAAGATATTCCTATCCACAAGCTGGGTGATAAAGGGGTTTTTACCAAAGCATTGGATGAAGCCTTGTTGTCGGAAGAAATTGATCTGGCGGTTCATTCTTTGAAGGATGTTCCCACTGTTTTACCGGATGGCCTTGAATTGGCGGCGGTACTCGAACGGGGCAATCCGGCTGATGTATTGGTAAGACCTGTTTCGGGAAAAGACTCCCTCCATAAAGTGATAGCGACGGGGAGTATCCGCAGAACGGCTTTTTGGAAAAATCGTTTTCCGGGCGATCAGGTTGTGGGGTTAAGGGGGAATGTACCTACCCGGCTTCAAAAAGTAGATTCCAACAACTGGCACGGGGCTATTTTTGCCTATGCCGGATTAGAACGAATTGGCTATGAAGATCGAATTTCCAATGTGCTCGACTGGATGATACCGGCACCTTCTCAGGGTGCGGTTGGCATCATGAGCCGGAAAAATTCAGATCACCGGGAGTTATTGGCGAAAATAAATCATACCAACACCCGCCTTTGTGTGGATATAGAGCGCGCATTTCTGAATGAGCTGGATGCAGGATGTTCTTCTCCGCTGGGTGCCTATGCAAATATTAAAAATGATATGCTTTATTTTATAGGCGCAGTGCTTTCTCCGGATGGGGCTCAACGTTTGGACATCGAAAGAGAAATCCCGGTGGATGCGGCAAATCCCGGGAAGGGTAATGAGTGGGCAAAAGTACTGAAAAAAGAAGGAGCAGCAGGTTTGTTAACCCATCGAAGTCATGATGAGTAATATCAAAGTGCCCCGGATTTTATTTACCACACAGCTTTCAAAAAAGAAATTAGCAGCCCTGAATTCAGGTTCTTTTACCGTCGAAACCCGGCCGTTTATAGGCTTCGAATATGTGATACCTGCCGTTTGGAGACGGCAAATTCCTGATAAAACAGATGCCTGGATTTTCACCAGTAAAAAAGCTGTGAAAGCCCTAAAGCCGGTAGTCAGGGAGCTGGAAATTCCGCCGTATATTTTTGCAGTCGGTTCCAAAACCGGTGAAAAGCTGGAAAAACTTGGGTTAAAAGTCACCATACCTGATGAATTCAATACAGCCTCCCTTGCTGAGAAAATGCAGAGATTGGAACTTAAGGACGTAGTTCATTTTTGTGGTAACCTGAAAGCCGTTGACTTAGACAAGCTCCTGGGAGACGAAACAAGACTTACTTCCGTGGAAGTGTACCGGACCAAATTGAAGACACATAAAGTGAACACAGGTCAATATGACGGTATTGTATTTATGAGTCCGAGCGCCATAGATTCTTTTATGAAAGAAAACAGTATCGACAGTAAGACGGTGGTTTTTTGCATTGGCCCCACAACGGAAGAAGCGGCACAGGAAGCCGGAATAGAAAATTGCATCACCCCGGAGTATTCAACCCTGGATTCCCTGATGGAATCCATCCAAGAGTTTTATTTGTAAGAAAAGAAAGATAGTAAGACCAGTGAGGGCTTATCATAATACGCCCCATTAGTTAGGTTCAGTATAAGTTTAACTTTTAATTTACATCATGTCATTCCCCGAACTTAAAAACAGATTGTTACTCGATACGCTGGAAGGCAAGGAAACGGAACGTCCGCCCGTATGGATGATGCGTCAGGCCGGACGATACCTTCCGGAGTATATGGAAATCAAAAAGAAGTACAGTTTTTTTGAGCGGGTAAAAACCCCGGAGTTGGCTTGTGAAATCACCATTCAGCCCATCGATATTGTGGGAACTGATGCGGCAATTTTATTTTCCGATATTTTAGTTCTGATTGAATGCCTGGATATTGAAGTGCAGCTGAAGCCGGGTTTTGGCCCTTATCTTCCTGACCCAATCCGAAGCGTGGAGCAAGTAAAAAATCTGAATGTCATTCCTGCCAAAGAGCAATTGAGCTATGTTTATGATGCGCTCACTTTAACCCGGAAAACATTAGACGGCCGCGTACCGCTTATTGGTTTTGCCGGGGCTCCCTGGACCTTGTTTTGCTATCTGGTAGAAGGACAGGGTTCAAAAACTTTTTCGACAGCTAAGTCATTTTTGTTTTCTCAGCCTGATGCGGCCCGGAAATTACTGGAAGTGATGACAGAGCAGACCATTCAGTATTTACATCATCAGGTGAAAGCCGGAGCTCAGGTATTGCAAGTGTTTGAATCCTGGGCAGCAGCATTAGGCCCGGATGATTTCAGGAAACTGGCCCTTCCTCATTTAAAACGAATTGCTTCGGAAGATTATGGCGTACCGCTGATTATGTTTTGTAAGGATGCCGAATGGAGTTATCCATTGTTTGCCGACACCAATGTAACCGGTTTTGGCATTGGCTGGGGATGCACCCCCGAACATGCCCGGCAATTTGCCGGCGATAAGGTGGTTCAGGGAAATTTCGATCCTTCTAAATTGTTAATGAGTCCCGGCCAAATTGAAACCGAAGCCAAAGAAATGATGCGCAGATTTGGAAAAGGAAATTATATCGCCAATTTAGGCCACGGTATTTTACCGAATGTACCCGTAGAAAACGCCAAAACATTCGTAGATACCGTAAAGAATTTTAGATATTAATGAATATACATCTGCTCGATGAGCCGATAATTGGTTCCAACGCAGAGCGTAGGAACCGGATGTTATTGTAGGGGGGGGGAATCGCATTCGCCCTGATTAGGAAAAAAGCCCCTTCTTAAGGGAATAAAAAAATTAATGGTCATCCTGAGGATACTTCCGAAGGATCTACACAATTATGAATCGCAATATAGATTTGAAGGTGTTTCGCTATCGCTCAAGATGACAACCTTTGTAATATGAATGATCAATTAAAATCCATAAAACTCCAATTCAGCCAATACGTCTCAGATGTTCAGCAACACATCTGTGATGAACTGGAAGCGGTTGAGGGAACCCAGCAATTCTTGATCGAGGATTGGGATCGGGAAGGGTTTGGCGGCGGAAGTACCCGCATTATAGCTGATGGGGAGGTAATCGAAAAAGGCGGTGTGAATGTATCAGCTGTTGGAGGACCGCTTCCGGAGGCTATGCAGAAGAAGTTTGAGGTACCTGAATCCGAGTTTTTTGCCACGGGTGTTTCCCTGGTGATTCATCCCCGAAATCCTTTTGCCCCCACCGTTCACGCCAATTACCGTTATTTTGAATTGTTTGATAAAGAAACCGGTGAGTTGAAAGATCAATGGTTTGGCGGCGGAGCAGATTTAACGCCTTATTATCTTTTTCCTGAAGATGCGAAGCACTTTCATAAAGTGCATAAAGAAGCTTGTGACCGATTTGATCCGGAATATTATCCCACATTTAAAGCGGAATGCGATGCGTATTTCTACAATCATCACCGGGAAGAAGCGCGCGGAATCGGCGGGTTATTTTTTGATTATCAGCGACCGAATGAGAATCGCACTGCTGAATATTTTTTTAAGTTTGCCAAAACGTGTGGATTTGCCTTTACCGATGCTTATATCCCGATTCTGAAAAAAAGAAAAGATATTGAGTATACGGAAGAACACCGCAAGTGGCAGGAAATACGCCGCGGCCGATATGTAGAATTTAATTTGATTCACGATCGTGGTACCTTATTTGGGTTGAAGACCAAAGGGCGGATAGAATCCATTTTAATGAGCCTGCCCCCGCAAGTCCGGTGGGTATACGACCATCAACCCGAGCCCGGTAGTCCCGAAGCCAAATTGGTGGAACACCTAAAGCCAATTGATTGGATTAATTACTAAGTTTCTTAACAGTCATCCTGAGGATACTTCCGAAGGATCTTCTCATATTCAGATTTGTGAAGATTCTTCGCTTTCGCTCAGAATGACACCTTAAAAGTGATATTGAAATGAAATACCCCAACAACCGTTTACGACGAAATCGCCGCACCCCGGCCATTCGTGAGATGGTGCAGGAAAACCGCTTGCATCCATCTGATTTCATTGCTCCGATTTTCATTATGGAGGGAGAAAATCAGAAAGAGGAAATTTCCAGCATGCCGGGTTATTACCGGTATTCGTTAGATACCCTTGGTTCAGAGTTGGAGGAGCTGATTGAAGTTGGAATTAAATCGGTATTGTTGTTTGTGAAAGTACCGGATTCCAAAAAGGACAATAAAGGTAAAGAGGCATTAAACGAAATGGGACTCATGCAGCGTTCCGTTCGGTTCATGAAAGAAAATTATCCTGATTTATGGGTGATGACGGATGTAGCTATGGACCCGTATTCTTCCTACGGGCATGATGGAATTGTGGAAGGGGATGAAATTGTGAACGATCCATCGGTGAAGGTACTTGCTAAGATGGCGGTAAGTCATGCCAAGGCAGGAGCCGATATGGTGGCTCCCTCTGACATGATGGACGGCCGAATCGGAGCCATGCGAACGGCTTTGGATGAAGCCGGTTATGAAAACACCGGAATTATGGCGTACAGTGCAAAATATGCTTCTTCTTTTTATGGCCCGTTTCGGGATGCCTTGGATTCAGCTCCCGGATTTGGAGATAAAAAAACCTATCAAATGAACCCCGCCAATGTTGATGAAGCACTTCGCGAGGTAGAGTTGGATATCGAAGAAGGGGCAGATATTGTGATGGTGAAACCCGGGATGCCATACCTGGATGTGGTGCGGGCCGTCAAACAGAATTTCAATATTCCGGTCTCAGTATATAATGTGTCCGGAGAGTATGCAATGATCAAAGCTGCAGCGGAAAAAGGCTGGCTGAATGAGGAAGAGGTGATGATGGAGTCGTTGTTGGCCTTCAAGCGTGCCGGCGCAGATTTGATCGCGACCTATTTTGCCAAGCAAGCCGCGAAGTTGATCAAAGATCAATGATTTCAGTAGCGCAGGGGCGAATCGCATTCGCCCAAAGCTAGTTCCAACGCAGAGCGTAGAAATCAAGATAAAGATCTGGTACAAGCGAGACGCTTGCACCAGTTTATGGCATTGGAGTCGGTAAATTCAATTATGAATATCCCGGCATACCGTAGAGATGCAATGCATCGCGTCTCTACGGTATGCCGATTGAAAATGGACAAATAAATAAAATGAATTACAAAAACAGCAAAGACCTATACAAACGAGCATCAAAGGTAATACCCGGCGGGGTGAATTCTCCTGTACGTGCCTTTAATAGTGTGGGAGGTACCCCGATTTTTATTACCAAAGCTAACGGTGCTTATTTGTGGGATGAAGACGGTAATAAATACATCGACTACATTAGTTCCTGGGGGCCGATGCTTTTGGGCCATGCTGACCCGGATGTGGTTAATGCGGTTCAGCAAACGGCGGAGCATTCTACCTCATTTGGAGCTCCAACCCGTCTTGAAGTAGAGATGGCAGAGTTGATTACCTCTTCAGTACCCGGTGTAGATAAAGTGCGCATGGTGAACTCGGGAACGGAAGCCACGATGAGTGCCATAAGGGTAGCCCGGGGTTATACCGGTAAAAATAAGTTCATCAAGTTTAAAGGAAATTATCACGGCCACGGAGACTCCTTCCTGATTGAAGCCGGAAGCGGTGCCTTGACGATGGGGCAACCGAGCAGCCCGGGGGTAACCGAGGGCACCGCCAAAGACACGTTGAATGCCGAGTACAACAATCTGGATTCGGTGAAGAAGCTTGTGGAAGCCAATAAAGATGATATAGCAGCCATCATCCTGGAACCCATTGCGGGAAATATGGGATGTATTCCGCCCAAAAAAGGATTTTTAAAAGGTCTTCGTGATTTATGTGATGAACATGAAATTGTTTTGATCTTTGATGAGGTTATGACCGGTTTCCGGGTAGATTTCAAAGGCGCCCAAAAAATCTATGGCGTTACGGCTGACATGGTAACCTACGGGAAGATTATCGGAGCGGGATTACCTGTGGGTGCCTATGGCGGAAAAGAAGAAATCATGGATTATGTGGCTCCGACAGGCCCGGTATATCAGGCAGGGACCTTATCCGGAAATCCGTTGGCGATGGCAGCCGGGATTACATTGTTGAAAAAGCTGAAAGAAAATCCGGAGATTTATGAGGAATTAGAGCAGAAGGCTTTAGTACTGGCTAATGGTATTGCGCAAATTCTGGAATCAAATAAGATCACATACACCATAAACCGCGTAGGTTCCATGGTTGGAGTGTTTTATTGTGAAGGTCCGGTGGAAACATTTGATGATGCCAATCGCACCGACAAAGAATTATTTGGTAAGATTTTTCATGGCATGCTGAAGCGTGGGGTTCATCTTCCTCCGTCTCCATTTGAGGCATTTTTCTTGAGTAATGCACTTACTCCCGAAGATATCAGTAATACACTGGCGGCTTTTGAAGAAACCATCGCAGAGATTACCGGTAATTCATGATTTGTTGAAGATGTAAGATTACCTGAATCTCATAAAAGCGGGCAAGATAAAGGCACGCAGGTTTCTGCTAACAAATCATCCAAATAAGTTCCCGGTTCAAATGCCCGGGATTTCCAATCCGGATATAAGCGATCCAGTAATTCTGCTTGTGCCCATCCGCTGTAATAAAACATCGTTTCACTGAATTGAAGGTCACTTTGGAGCTGGAGCAGTTCCTGTTTTAGATGACTTTCGGCATCCTGATAATGATTAAAATCTTCGTCTGCTTCCATTTCAGGAAGAGAAGAATATAGTTTTTGATTGGAAGCCAACTTCCAGCTTTTCAACTCGGCGTATTTAGCAAGGCCCTCAAGCCACTCCCGCTCAGTTTCATAATTGACAAGTTTAGAGCTTAGCCGGTTTTGTCTTTCGCCTCTCATGCTTAGCCATTCCCGAACAATTTCTTTTGTTTGTTCAGGTTGTTTGGTTTGCAGAGCTTTGGCCAATAGCTGTCTTTCCTTTAGCCAGGCTTCCCGGAAATCAATATCTTCCCAGGGATAGGAATCATGAAGAGCGGTTATTGTCTCCGCTGATTTAACACGTTCATAGGATTGATGTGCCTGGAATGCATGAAATGATTCGTGCAAAATTCCGGCGATATGCCAGTCGCTGTTGAACCGATTAATGAACAAACTGTAAGGCATTATGGGCTCCAGGAAACCGGGCAGGTCCTCTTTAATCATTTTCACTAAGCTGATTCGAGTCCAATCTTTAGTCGTCATGCTTGCGACAAAGTCATCTCCAATTTTAACTATAAAGGCTTGCGGTGTTTTGCCATTTTCGGGCAACGGCTGACGATGATAGTTAATGATTTCGGAAACTTGCTCCCATTCTTCCCCTTCAGGTTTTGTATATGGTACCCGCGCCCAGCCCGGTGCCGGATTTTCGATTCCGATCAAAAAAGCATAGGCTTCATTATAAACCAAGATAGGTGTTTTATGATCTCCCCACCCCGGCCAGATTTCATTCCCAAGACTATTTTTAAGATGTGTTATCTCCGTGATCCGGTGTTGTTCATCAACGCTAAGCCGGTCTATAATGAAAGACTCATCAGGGAGCTTGAGATTCATCAGGGCAATGATCGAAAAGACAATTCCCATTATTAGAAAAGCAAAGAGCGTAATGATTTTCAATTTCGAAACACAACCACGTTTTGAACTTGACATAAGTACCTCCTATTCTAAGGAATTGATAAGAATAAGGAAGTACTTTTATGTGAATTATTAATGAAAACAAGGTCGGATCAACTGCTAAGATTTGTTTCCCCTTTAATCTTGTCAAATTCCTCATCATTTGGCTCCCAAAGCTCAATTTTGATTCCGTTAGGATCCATAATCCAGCCGAATTTCCCGTATTCAAAGACTTCCATTTCACCGATTATATCAACTCCTTCTTCGTTCAGCGTTTTTAAGAGTTCTTCGAGATTCTCAACCCGGTAATTAATCATGAAGTCCTTTTTACTGGGATGGGTGTATTCGGTTTTATGGTCAAAGATACTCCAGGCGGTGAATCCCTTTTTATCCGGGTTTTCAGCGTGTCGCCATTCAAAGGTTCCGCCATACTGTCCGTTTTCTATACCAAGATGCTTCTTATACCATGCTTTTGATTTCTCAGGATCTTCACTTTTAAAAAAGATCCCACCAAGTCCTGTTACTCGTTTTTTCATAATTCCGGATTAGATTTAATTGTTCAAGTTATTCGGATGTGAATTTTCCGGTTAATCAATTGTAATAAGCAATAATCTACTCAGATTACACAACTGAGTTCACATAATATTCATTAAATATGGGTTATATAAAGGTGTCAATTAAAGACTAATACTAAATCACTCACCATTATGTCTGCACAAAAATTTGACCTGTCTACTCATGACATCAAAGTTAAAAATATACTTAGAAATCCTGCCCCGGCTACGTTTTACGAAGAGGCTATCAAATACGATAAAGGGTCTGCAATTACCAGGGAAGGGGCACTGGTTGTCCGTTCAGGAAAAAGGACCGGAAGAAGTCCGGCCGATAAGCGCGTGGTGGATACCCCCGAAAACCATGATGATATTTGGTGGAGTAATGTAAATATTTCACTGGATGAGAAAACATTTGATATCAATCATCAACGGGCTACGGATTATTTGAATACCTGTAAACGGCTGTATGTGATCGATGGGTTTGCCGGATGGGACCCTGAATATCGATTGAAAGTTCGAATTATAGCCGAGCGCCCATATCACGGACTATTCATGCATAATATGTTAATTCGTCCGACCAAGGAAGAATTGGCTGATTTTGGCGAGCCCGATTTTGTGGTGTACAACGCCGGGAAATTCCCTGCCAATAGATACACTCAGGGCATGACTTCCGACGCCAGTGTAGATGTTAATTTTAAGAAAAAAGAAATGGTCATTCTGGGGACGGAATATGCCGGCGAGATGAAGAAAGGTATTTTTACCGTTATGCATTACCTGATGCCCAAAAAAAATGTGCTTTCCATGCACTGTTCTGCGAATGAAGGAAACAGCGATGATGATGTAGCATTGTTCTTTGGTTTATCCGGGACCGGTAAAACAACACTATCTGCCGATAGCAACCGAAAGCTGATTGGTGATGATGAGCACTGTTGGAGTGACCGGGGCATATTTAATATTGAAGGAGGTTGCTATGCAAAAACCATCAATCTTTCAGAAGAAAATGAGCCTGAAATCTTCAACGCCATAAAATTTGGCACCGTCCTCGAAAATGTGGGTTATGATAAAGAAACCCGGGAAGTGGATTACAAAGATGTTTCCATCACCCAAAACACCAGGGCTTCTTACCCCATTGAGTATATCTCAAATGCGAAGATCCCGTGCGTATCCGGGCATCCGAAGAACATCATATTTTTAACCTATGATGCCTTTGGTGTACTGCCACCGGTAAGTAAACTTACTCCTGAGCAGGCGATGTACCATTTCATAAGCGGTTATACGGCAAAAGTTGCGGGAACCGAAGTGGGGGTAACTGAACCTGAAGCAACATTTTCAGCATGTTTTGGAGCGGCCTTCCTGGTTTGGCCACCGGCTAAATATGCGGAAATGCTGGCTGAGAAAATGCGTACCCATGGATCAAGTGCCTGGCTGGTGAATACCGGTTTAACGGGAGGGCCGTATGGCAAAGGAAGCCGTATGAACCTTAAAAGTACCCGGGCGATCATTGATGCAATTCATGCAGGTAAATTGGACGATGTGGATAGTGTACCGGATGAAGTATTCGGATTCGAAATTCCCACAGAGTGCCCGAATGTACCGGCTGAAATTCTGTTACCACGGAATACCTGGGATGACCCCTACGAATACGATAAACAGGCTGAAAAACTTGGCAAGCTCTTTGAAAAGAACTTCGAAAAGTATAAAGCAGACAGTAGTGAAGACATAATTAACGCCGGCCCTAAGGTGGGAGTTGAAGCCTAAATAAACGCATCGGGCTGTTCACTAAAGTTCGAGAAGTTGGGAAAATAAAATAATCCGCCGGTTTACCCGTGTGACCGGCGGTTTTTATTTTGATCCGTAAAAATTACTGAATCAGCTTAAGCGAACGGGCCTTCTTGACGGCCATACTTCTTCTGCTCACATTTAGTTTTTTATAGATACTGGAAATGTGTTTTTTTACCGTATTGACGGAAATGAACAACTTGTCTGCAATCTCCTGATCGGAATGCCCTTTACCCAGTTGATCAAGTACATCGAGTTCCCGCATACTTAGGCCTAATGACTCTGCGGCCTGCTCATTAATTTTGAATGGCCTTTGGTCAGCTTTTTGAGATGAAGCTGAAATGAGCTTTTTCCCCACCCAAAACCCTAATCCAGCAATCAAGATCGCAAGAATGCCAATATAGATTCCGGTTGGCAACAGATTGACGGTATAATAAATTTCGATACCTTTTAGAATCAGGGCGGCAAGGCCGAGTGCAGCGCCAAAAATCCAAATTGAATTACGCATTTAGTTCTTGTTTTTTTTTCTTTTTGCAAGATAAGAACCTGCAGGTAATCGGGGGATTAAAAAAACCTCATTTCATTCAGTCAAAAAACTCCGGATACACAAGTAGAACCGGACATATAAATGTTCTAAAGCAGTTCTTTTGGATTCAACCCTTTTAAATCATCTCTGACAAAATTACGCCCTTCTCTTACAAGTTCCCCGTCCAGGTAGACATCTGCACCAATACATACCAAGTCCCAGTGAATGTTACTTGAATTTCCATTGGGAGCTACTTCATAATCCTTGCCTAATGTAAGGTGATTGGAACCGTAGATTTTCTCATCAAACAAGATATCATACATAGGGTTTTCGATGACCGGGTTAAGTCCAAAACTGAACTCACCAAACCGGCGGGCACCTTCATCTGTATCCAGAATGTCTTTCAAAGCTTCGTTGTTAGATGAATCAAAATCAACTACCACACCTTTTTCAACTTCCAGTTTTACATATTCAAAAGGTTTTCCTTGATATACGGAAGGAGCGTAAGAAATTACACCGTTTACTGAATCCAATACAGGAGAGGTAAATAATTCACCGTCAGGAATGTTGCGCTTTCCAAAGCAGGGCACCCAGTTTTGTCCTTTCACGGAAAACTTGATATCCGTTCCTTCGCCTTTTAAGTGGATTTCATCAGTAGCCCGTAATCTTTTTTCAAGGGGCTTCATGGCCTCTTCCAAACGGCCATAATCTACCAGACAAGCTTTGTAATAAAACTCAGTAAAGGCACGGGTCGGCATCTTGGCATTCATGGCAAAAGCTGCAGAAGGGTACCGCATGATGCACCAATTGGTGTTATTAACACGCTCTTCAAAATGTACCGGATGTAAAAAATGCTCAGAATAGGCTTTGTTGGCTTCTTTACCGGCCTGGGAGTTTTCGTAGATATTTTGCGAGGCTCGGATCCCGATAAAAGCGTCCATCTGCTTCATGAGGGGAAGCTGATCTACATTTGCCTGATTTTTCCAGAATTCTTCATTTCCGCTTTCCACTAAAATTCGCTGAGTTTCAGCATCTTCTATTTTGATAAAGGGGTGGGCGTCTTTTTCTCTTATTTGTTCAACCAATGCACGAAGTAAATCGATGCCATTGAGTCCAATCAGCTGGACCATCACATTTTGGCCTTTTTGAACTTCAGTGCTGTGTTCCAGGATGAGACTTGCCAGTTGTTGATCGTGTTCTGAAATCATAGGGAAATTGGGAATTAAAAGTTTTGAATTATGAACTATCAGAATAGAAGTTAAGATTCTGAATCAATAGGTAACATAGTGATAAAGTGAGGAGTGATGAAGTAGGTTGCTATACTATTTTACTAAGTTTTTCTTGATGGTTAATGATAAACAAGATTGTATAGATCAAATCAGATAGTAATTAAAACACACTTCATCACTCCTCACTCCATCAACTCAATTTGATGACATTATGGCAAAGTGTAATTTCATCGGGATTATTGGAGGCAAGCAGGACTAACTTCCCTGCCTCGGTTGCATTTTTCACAATTTGGGAAACCAGTGCTTGACCTTTTTCATCGAGGTTAGAACCCGGTTCATCAAGCATAAGAATGTGTGAGTCCCGGACTAAAGCGGCAGCCAGCTTAGAACGTTGCTGCTGTCCGGTTGAAAGGCTGCCATAGAGCTGATCAGCAAGATGCGGAATTTGAACTTGTTCAAGCAATTCCAGTAATTTATGTTCATCAGCAGAAAAACCACCGGCTTCAACCAGGAAACGCAAGTTTTCGAGCACAGAAAGCTCCGAGTATAAATTTATATAGGGGGCTGCGAATCCCAAATGGGCTTTTACCTGTTTTTGGTTCATTAAATGTTCATCATTTTCCCAGATAATAGAACCGGAGGTTGATCGTAACAGATGGGCAAGGCATTTAAGCAGGGTAGATTTCCCGCTCCCGTTTGCTCCTGAAATCCCGAGCACTCCATTTTTATGCTCAAAATTGAGCCCGGAAAAAATGGTATGGCGGTTGAATTTTTTTGTAAGATTGTTAACCCGGAGTGAAATCATGCCCTAAAGGTACCAAGTTTATGATTAATAAGAATCCATTTAAAATTCATAAAATTTGAAAACATTAATAGAATTACTAAATCCTTAATTGTATTGCGACTCGGTAGGCTTTATTTTCAGTTAAATTCTAAATTAAGATATGCATCAATCGGTAGAAAATATTATTGATAAACTGGTAGGCGCGGTTAAATCCGATAAGCCCTATTATGTTTTAAAGGACTTTCTTACAGCCGGCTTCCCATCGTTTATCGTAGAGAGAATTCGAATAGAAGTAAACGAAAAGCTTAAAAAAGAGTTTGTACTTGAAGAAACGGAATGGGCAAATATTGATCAGCCTTTAGTTGAGGATGCCTGGAAAGATTTTCAGCAAGCATTATTTGCGAATTCGAGAATCCCTAAAGACAAGTTTTATGAAGTAGCCGGACAGGTGGTCACGGATATTATTAAAGTATATCTGGAACCCCGTCAGCACATGGCTGAATATATTTATAAAGGGAAGGATGAGCTGGGGTATGAGGAACTGGTTCAAAGAACTGAAAAACTTACTGTTTACAAACATTTTGGGCGTGCTATCCCGCTTTACATGCAAAAACGGAAGCTGAAAACATTAGAGAAAAAGCGATGTAAGCTGTTAATTCACAATCTGGATGCAAACTTAGTGGCATCCTACACAGCCAAAGATTGGGCCAAGGTGCTGGAATTGCTTTTCACCTTGTTTGGCGGAAAAATTGATGCAAAACTCATTCAACTTTTCTTTGAAGATAAAGGCCTGTACCTGACGGCTAAAGCTTTTAATGAATTGGATGAGCAAATCACTAAAGAACGCTTCATCGAAATCTTATCGTATCCGGATTTACTGGATATAAAACTGCAGGAAAAATTCCGGGATCAATTCCGGGAAGAGTTAATTGCTCAAAAGAACCGATTTGATCATCCTGATGAAGAGGAAGTAGAACAGATTGATGAAAAAGAACAAAGGCTGTTGGACAGCTTTTTTGGAGATTATAATGAGAATGACCCTCAGATGACAGATGAAGAGTCGTTTAATGCACTTTTTAAATCGGAGCAAAAAGATAAGACCATTTTTGAGGAGTTTGAGGAAGCTCCCGATGCTGAAGAGATTTCCAAATCACTGAAAGCCGGAGAGCAAACCGATGAGATAAAGAAGTTTCGAAAAAACCTGGTGACGGTTCTCGATCAGGCAGCTCATTCTTTCCAGAATCTGTCGAAAGAGGAGCAGGAAGAAAAAGAAGAGAAAAAGCCTTCAAAAAAGACAAAATCATCAGGATCTAAAAAAGCTTCACCCAAAAAAAAGGAGCCGGAAGAAGCAGTTGATGATTTGAATACCATGATGGATGAAGCTGCCGATGAAAGTATGATTGCGGATGATTCCGGGGAAGGAGAGGAAGAACCCATGTGGCAGCAATTTCTGAGACCGGATCAAATGGATGTACTCATGGGAAAGGGGGGAAAAAAAGCTTCGGATAAAGAGGAATTAAGTGATGATGATACGTTAGTGGATGAAGCAGATCCGGAGTCGGAAAAAGGGGAGGGCCCGGAGCTGAAGAGCTTCATGCTCGGAAAGGAAAAAGTGTTTGTGAAAAACATTTTTAAGGGAAAGAAAAAGAAATACGAGCAGGCTCTTGAGGAAATTCAGGAATTGGAGAACTGGGATGAGGCATCCGATTATCTTGAAAAGAACGTATTTTCACCGAATAAAGTAGATATGTTTTCTGAAGTTGCAGTTGACTTTACTGATAAACTGCAGTCTTATTTTGATGAATTTAAATCCTAAATAAAAATTATTTCATGGCATCCAATCCAAAAGTAGAACGACTCCAAAAATTAAGAGAAGAAGCACTTAAAGGCGGGGGAAAAGCCCGAATTGAAAAACAACACGAAAAGGGCAAATTAACCGCGCGAGAACGCATCGACCTGTTGTTGGACAAAGATTCTTTTGAGGAAATTGATAAGTTTGTAACACATCGCAGTACGGCTTTTGGCTTGGATAAACAGCAATTTTTAGGAGATGGGGTTGTGACCGGGATGGGTAAAATCCACGGCCGGCCTGTTTATGTCTTCAGCCAGGATTTTACAGTGTTTGGCGGTTCCCTTTCTGAAACACATGCGGAGAAAATCTGCAAGGTGATGGATTTAGCACTTAAAAACGGTGTACCCATTATTGGGCTAAATGATTCCGGCGGAGCTCGTATTCAGGAAGGCGTGTCTTCCCTGGGGGGCTATGCAGAAGTTTTTTGGAGAAACAGCATGGCTTCCGGGGTTGTTCCTCAAATTTCAGCGGTGATGGGGCCCTGTGCCGGCGGAGCTGTTTACAGTCCTGCCCTTACCGATTTTATTTTTATGGTTGAAAATACCAGCTACATGTTTGTAACCGGCCCGAATGTGGTGAAGACCGTTACGCATGAAGAAGTGACTTCCGAAGAATTAGGGGGCGCTTCAACACACAGCACAAAATCGGGTGTCTCTCATTTTTCAAGTGCCAATGACGCGGTTTGCCTGAATGACATTCGTGAATTGATGAAGTACGTTCCCCAAAATTGCGAGGAAAAAGTACCGATGGTGGAATCCAAAGAACCGGATTCAGCCAAGGCTAAAGCACTTGAGGATTTGGTGCCTTTAAATCCGAACAAACCCTATGATATCCATGATGTGATTGGGGGAGTTATGGATAAAGACTCGTTCTACGAAGTACACAAAGACTATGCGGATAACATCGTAGTGGGCTTTGCCAGGCTGGGCGGAAGAAGCGTGGGCGTGGTAGCCAATCAGCCTCTGTCACTGGCGGGCGTATTGGATATTGATGCTTCCCTGAAAGGTGCGCGCTTTGTACGTTTTTGTGATGCATTTAATATTCCACTGGTTGTTTTTGAAGACGTACCCGGATTTTTGCCCGGTACCGATCAGGAATGGAACGGTATCATTAAACACGGAGCGAAGCTGCTGTATGCTTTTTGCGAAGCTACCGTCCCTAAGATGACGGTTATCACACGGAAAGCCTACGGAGGAGCCTACGACGTAATGAACTCCAAACACATCCGTGCTGACTATAACGTGGCCTGGCCAACAGCAGAGATTGCCGTAATGGGAACCAAAGGAGCAGTAGAAATTATTTTCCGCAAAGAAATTGCTAAAGCTGACGACCCCGAAGCCAAGCAAAAAGAGCTGGAAGATGAGTACAGCGAAAACTTTGCGCATCCATATCTTGCAGCCGGACGCGGATTCATCGATGATGTGATCCTGCCATCCGAAACCCGCGAGAAACTAATCAAACAGATGGAAGTTTTACAAAATAAAGTAGATGCCGTACCGAAGAAAAAGCACGACAACCTGCCGCTCTGATTGAGAGTTGAAAGTAAGGGCGTATCGCATACGCCCTTTTTTGTATATACTTCAAAAATCTTTGATAAGTCCCTCAACCAGCTTCGCAAAAACTTCTTTTTTCTGATCGGCGGCCTCCTTCACTTCTGCATGGTCTAATTTAGCACCGGTAACTCCGGCCGCGGCATTGGTGATAAGCGAGATAGCAGCGGTTTTAACACCGAGTTTTGCAGCCTCGATAAGTTCGGGTGCGGTGCTCATTCCAACGGCATCACCGCCCATTCTTCGGAATGCACGAATTTCGGCCTTGCTTTCATAATGTGGGCCTTTCACATACAGATAGGTTCCCAGGTGTGTCTCTATGCTTAAATTACGGGCTATTTGTTTGACTTCCCGGGCGTACTCTTCAAAACTGGAATCCCAGGTATGTTGAGCCGGCTCGGAAATCATCACATATTGCTTAATGATACTGTCAATGATCATCAAATCTCCCACCCGGTAACGGAAATTAATGCCACCGGCGGCATTGGAAATGATTAGCTTCTCCACGTTAAAAGCTCTGGCAAGCTGAACGGGAAGCACAGTTTTTGCAAAATCATGTCCCTCATAATGATGGAATCGCCCCGAGAAAGCGAGTATGGGTTTCCCGGCAATTTCACCGTAAATAAGTGACCCTGAGTGGCCTTCTACCGTAGATTGAGGAAAAGAAGGAATATCAGCATACGGAATGGAATCTGAGTTTTCAATTTTATCACCGAAGCTTCCCAAGCCGGATCCTAAGATAACCGCTGCTTCCATTTGTTCAGGAAAACCGTGATCGGTTAAAAAATCTTTTATGTCGGTGATGTAATCAGGCAGGGACATATGAATCTACGTTTTCAGTGCTATATCCGGTTTTTTCTTCATACCCCGTGAGTTTAAATAAAGGGTTAAGGTCTTCATGATAAGATAAAATTGTATAACCTTCTTCAAAGGCCATTTTTGCAAGTTCTTCCCGGCGCTGTTGGCTTACTTTGGGCTCAAAGTCATACTTAGCGGCATACTTTCGGTTGATGGCTCCTTTGGTGCCAATTACATCTCCGGCTTGCAGGTATTTTTGCTTACCGTCGTCAAATAACAGAACCTGGTGAAATTCAGTATGCCCTCCGATTTTACGAACTTTTATGTCAGGATAAGGTTGTTCCTCTTCTCCGAGAAAATGCAGGTCGGCTTTAGCATCTAAAAAAGAGATGAACTCGGTTTTTTCGGCATCATAATATTCATCTTGAGCCATAACTTTTTCCCATCCCTTTTTGGAAACCCAGATTTTAGCTTCCGGGAAAGTGAGTTCCCAATATCCATTTTCTCGATGGGCAAGTCCGCCAATGTGGTCGTAATGAAGATGGCTAAGAAATATATCAGTGATATCAAATTCGGTGAGGCCGTGGGCATCCAGGTTTTCCCGAATGACATCAGGTCCTGTATCTTCCCCAAATTCTCCAATCCCGCAATCAAATAGATAATTGCGTTCAGGGGTATGAATAAGGACCGGATTCAAGGATAATTTCAAAGCTCCTTTTGCAGGAGGATCTTCCCGGTTTATGCGAACAAATTTTTTATCCAGTCCAACGGAAAAGGTTCCTTCATAAAGTACTGAGGCGTAGGTGTTCATGTTTGATTAATAGAAAGAGTTTAAAAAATGAGACGTAATTGAAATGATTTTTGAAGCGAATAAGGTTTTAAGCCATCAGCTATCAGACTTCAGCTTTCAGTTTTTTTATTCCTCGTAAAAAACTGAAAGCTGAGCGCTGAATGCTGACGGCTACTTTTTCCCTTTCTCTTCAAATTTCTCGTAGGCATTAATAATATCCCGTACCAGCTTATGTCGTACAACGTCTTCCTCTCCCAGATAAACAAAATCGATACCGTCAATATCCTGCAGGATTTTCTGAATGGAAATCAATCCGGATTGTTGCCGGTGGGGCAGGTCGGTTTGAGTAATATCTCCGGTTATGATAGCCCTGCTGTTGAACCCAATTCGGGTCAGGAACATCTTCATTTGGGTATTAGTGGCGTTCTGAGCTTCATCCAGGATTACAAAAGCATTATTCAGCGTTCGCCCGCGCATATAAGCTAAAGGGGCGATTTCAATAATATTTTTAGCAAGATGCAGTTCCAGCCGATCCCGGTCAATCATATCCTCAAGCGCGTCATAAAGCGGCCGGAGATAAGGGTCAATTTTCTCCTTTAAGTCGCCGGGCAGAAATCCAAGATTTTCACCGGCTTCGACTGCAGGCCGAGCCAGAATAATTTTTCGGACCTTACGATTTTTCAGAGCCTGAACAGCTAAGGCAACCGAGGTATACGTTTTCCCGGTACCGGCCGGACCTATGGCAAATACAATGTCATTTTCTGAAGAGGATTTAACGATACGTCGTTGTCCCGGTTTTTTAGCCGTTATGGCTTCCCCGTTATGGGTATGGATAATCGTATCCCCGGTTTCCTCTAAAGTGCGAATTTGGGGCTTGGCAGCCGTACTTTCTCCTGATGTCAAATTAACGAGGGTATTTATATCGCCTTCGGCCACTTTGCTTTTTCGATCCAGCAATTCCAGCATTCCCTTAATTACATTGGTAGCTGTCTCAACCTCGTTTTCAGGCCCGGCTATTTTTATACGATTTCCACGGGCGTTGAATTTGGTGTGAGGAAATGCTTTATCCAAAGTAATGATGTTATGATCATGGAGGCCGAAAAGAGCAACCGGATCAGCTCCCTCTAATTCTATGACTTTTTCTATGAGTGTTTTTTCGTCTTCTATAGCTATATGATTTTTTAAGTGAATGGAAGAACTAAAGATAAGAATTTAGCAGCAGAAATGATGCGGAGTGTGAAAATGCAATTCAGGTTCAAAACTGTAATGCTGTATCATCCGGGCAGGATTTTAGCTCATCTTCGCAGTCAACTCTTCAACCCGTGCAGTAATGTCATCAGCACTAAACACGCTGCTCCCTGCAATTAAAACATCGGCCCCGGCATCGGCTACCTTCTGGATGTTTTTAAGGTTTACTCCGCCATCTACCTGAATGAGAAAACTAAGTTCTTTTTCCTCCCGAAGTTGTGCCAGTTGCTTTAATTTTTCGTAACTGCTCTCTATGAAACTTTGTCCGCCAAAGCCGGGATTTACGCTCATAATCAAAACCAAGTCAACTTCTTCCAGTATGGGTTCTATGTTATGCAATGAGGTAGCCGGATTCACTACTACACCACTCATCAGGCCATATTTTTTTATGTTTTGGATCGATCGATGCAAATGCGGACAAGTTTCATAATGAACAGAAATCAAGTCGGCACCGGCTTCCACAAATCCTTCCACATAATCGTCCGGGTTTTCAATCATCAAATGAACATCCAAAAAAGCTTCCGGGGCTGACTTCTTGGCGGCTTTTACCACACTTGGCCCAAAACTGATATTCGGGACAAAATGCCCGTCCATAATATCACAGTGAATCCAGGAAGCTCCCCCTTTCACTGCATCTTCAATGTTTGCTCCAAGTTTAGAAAAATCAGCGGCTAAAATTGATGGTGCGAGAATCGGAAGTTCAAAATTCATTTAGTTCTGGTTGTTGTTATTAGGTTGATTGTTGAGGGAGTCGGGGGGAGAAGTATTCAGGGAATCGGGATTGTTTTCGGTAGAATCAATAATCACGGCACCGCTTTCACTTTGTTCAATCGCTTCATACCGTTCTGAAATAACCAATGTAAGCGTTTCTCCTTCCCGCAGTTCTGCTCGTTTAGGGGAGAAGTCTAATACAGTATTGGGCACAATATCTTTGGTAGGGCGGAATTTAACTTCCCCCACATTTAATCCGGCTTCCCGTAATTTGAGCTGTGCCTGGGGCAAGCTGAGGTTTATAATTTCAGGTACTGTTACCATTTTATCTCCTAAGCCGTCGCTGATCACCAAATCTACTACGGTGCCTTTCGCAACAGTTGCACCGTCTGGAATAGATTGTCGCAATACTACATTCTTAAAACGGGAAGACTCATAACTGCGTGTGCCCACCTGCAATCCATAATTTTGAAGCTGGATTTCAGCATTCCGCAAGGAGAGGTCAACAACCTTGGGAACCTCAACTTGTGGTTTAACTTCTGTATTTACGGTGAGGTAAACTTTTCGATTAGGTTTTACAATGTTGGTAGGAACCGGGCTTTGGTCAATTACATAATCAGCGGGAAACGCAGAATTAGCCCTGCGCTCAGTTACCTCGTAACGGAGGCCATAGCTTTCTAACAGAGCTTCAGCTTCATCCAAAGTTATTTTGGTTACATCAGGTACCGTTACCCCTTCATTATAATTGGTGTAGAAAGGCATAATGACTTTGTCGACCAATAAAATGGACGAAGCTCCCAATAGAATGAGTATCCCCATTGCTATGTAGGTGTATTTACTTGTAATTATATTTTTGAGGTATGTAAAATATTTAAGCATATCCATAAAATACGAGAACTATCGACGGGTTAAAAGTGCCAGGTTACTGAAAACTGTTCCATCTTCAATAAATTGGTTTCTGTTTGAATCCGGCTTTTTTTTAACTGAACAGTGAATAAAGCGTCAAAGGCTGAAACCACATGGTTTACCAAAATCAGCTTCAGGATGTTCCCCGCTACACGGTAATTCTGATTGAATTCCTGTGCACGGTCACGCCCTTCGTGGAAAAGCTCAAATGGTTCATCTTGTCCATTCCAAAAATAGCGATACAACGATTCATCTTGAACCTGGGCCATTGTGATATCCTCATACCAATCGCGCCAACCCGGCTGAAATTGATAGTATTTACTTATGAGTTCATAATATTGTTGAGATCCATAATCAGGCAGTTCATGTGAGAAATTACTTCCGACACGATCCTTAAAATAAAAAGGAGTTAACCTTTCAACGTTTCTCAGGGTTGAAATGGAAACGAGATCCCAGTCCTGTTTCGTATTATTCCAATTGGGATTTTCTCCGGAAATTTCATTTTGAAGAGTTTGCCATCCGTTGTTCAGCTGGTGTTGCTGAGAATAATTTACCAACCATTTGGAATAGGCAACCACACTCCAGTTTTCCTGAGCGAATTGCTTGTAGGCTCGTTCCTGCCTTTGGGCTTGGGCATTTCTGTCAAGATGAAAAATTATGCCCAGTACTTCAGCTGTAAAGTAAATACCGGTACGTACCCATTTTCCATTAGCTGCCTGGCCCGCTCCGGGAACTATTGCAGATGCGGCAAAGGCTATGCCGGGGTTATTTCGGGGAGCTTCCAGGAAAGATAGTTTAGCTGATGAGGGATTCTGATATCGAAAATCTGAGAGTCGAACGTTCTTCTGAACTGTTTGGGGAGATTCTGCTTTTTTGAAAATGCCGTTACTGAACGTATTAATTGATTGCCCAAATGCAGCCAGGGGCAGAAAGAAGGACACCCATCCTATAGCAATGAATTTTTTCATAAAAGTTCAAAATCAAAAGTTAAGCCAAAGTGAAATAGAAGTTCACGCCCGTAAGTTACCTGATTACTTTGTGAATTTGTGATAAAATCATCGGGCAGGGTTAGGGTAAAATTTTTGAATCCATATGAAGTACTTACAAAAAATTTCAGGGGAAACATATAAAAGCCATTCATTGCCATACGAATTTCAGCTCCAACCCCTGATTTTAAATCATTACCGGTTTTGTAAGGACTTCTCCAGCCATTTCCGGCTTCAAAAAAGAAACGGGCAAAAATTTTATCAAAGGTATAAGGGCCGGCTTGCTTGTTGATGCCCCGGTAAATAGGTGCAAACCAGGAAAGACTGGTAAATCCGGTAGTATTGCCGCCCAAAGCAAAATAGGGATAACTTCGCATGCCTGAAAAACCACCCACATAATCCGCATAAAAAGAATCACCGGGTTCATTGAAATAATGGAAGCCTCTGATACGTGCCTGAAAAGCCTGATCGCCAATGGTTTTGAATCCATAGCGAAGGTGGAGTTCGGCAGAGTGATTATTTGAATTTTCAAAAACAGGTTTGAGGGCACCGTCATCAATTTGATATTCCTCCAGTAACTTCGATGGCTGGAATTGATATCTCATGTAGCCTTTTAAGCCAAGTGGGGCTATATCGGCATCAATGGAGTACCTGTAATAGTCAAAGGTATAAGAAGCCGATAATGTAGTTCCGCTAAAATATTGAGAAGAGGAGCCGCTTACCTGTTGCTGTAATTCCCGGGAGTAAAAATTATCAGTGGATACCCGGTATGGGCTATAAGAAATCCCAAGTTCCAAAAGGCTGCGGCGGCTAAGCTTGCTTCGGAAAAATAAACCGGCTTCCCAAATGTCGTAAGCAATATCGGTATGGAGGGTATCGGGCAGGCAGGAGGTGCAGGGAAATTCTTCAATAGAGAGGCCATCGGCTACGTTGCGTCTCATATTATAAATTTCGATGGCTACGGTGGGCGACCAGCTGCGTTCGATAAAGGGAAGTCCGCGGTGCTCTGCAATCAGGAAGGCATCCCGGTCAAGCCCAAGCAGGCGATCCGGCCGAAAAAATTCACCGATGCTGCCTGCAGGTTGGGAAGCCAATCCAACCATCAAGCCTCCAAAAAGGCTTAGCTTATCAATTACATCACGAGAGGAAAAATAAACGCCTGGTTTGGCATCCCGCAATAAGTTCTTCCCAAATTCTCCATACTTACCATTTCGAATCAAGGCCCCGTTATTTCCGTGCAGTTGAGAATAATTATCGAAGCGCAGTACCGGGTAAAAACCGAGGTCGGTATAGGTGTCTTCATATTTACGGAAACTTCGATCCTGATAATCATTGATACCGTTAATGGTAAAGTGATAATCTCCGGTATCTACTACAGAATGGACCTGTTCAGAGAAGGGATTGATGTCAGAGTCATCAAAGTCATTTAGTTTATGGATATACGCCAGATCAGCATTATCAGGAGTTAAAATATCATCCGAATACAACGGTTCATAAAAGCCCATTTCAGGATGTGAGAGCAGGTCAGGCTCCTCTGCAGCCATTATTTTATATCCGTCTTTCTGATATTCTGAATAATATAAACGGCCATTTTCCCCAATATATGGCATAAATGCTCCTCCGATGACCGCCGTAAGCTTCTGAGGCTGACCACCGTTCAGAGGCAGCCTGTATATATTAAAAATCCCGTCTGCATTGGAAGAGTAATACAAATAGTTGCCATCCGGTCCCACATAAGGATCCCGGTAATCGATATAGGAGTCATCCAGGAAAGGGATAATTGCCCCTGATTCTATTTCATAAACATAAATATTTCGGTTGTAGAGATTGGAAGACACATAAAATATTTTGGAATCATCGGAGCTCCAGCGGGGAGTGTATACTGATTCTCCGTCCATGTATGTTGTTAGCTGAGTTACAGAATCGGGATGATCAGGATAAATCAAAACAAGGTTCTGGGTACCTTGTGAATATTGAACCGCCGCTATTTTATCCCCTTTATGGTTCCATGCCGGAAATTGTATTCGGGCGCTTTGGGTGAGCCGCTCACTTTCTTGTGATTCTATATCATATGCAAAAATATCGCGAAACCTTTCGCCATATTTATTTTTCTTATTAATGGAATAAGCGATTTTGTTTCCGGCAGGGGAGAATGAAAAGGAAGTTTCCAGGTAGGTTACTTCCCGGTCCGGGGCATTCACGTGATTTGGAGAATGATAATTCGCAAGGTTATCAACGGTTGCGATCGCTATTTCATTTTCACCGGTTACGTCTTTTAGATAAAGTGAAAGCAAGCCGTAATCAAAGCCTTTGTTCGAAAGGTAGGCTAATTTGGTTTGGTCGGGTGAAAGTTGGGGATAAAAATTGAAAAAACCTCGTGGCTCAATCGTGTCTGCAGGAGTAGTATTTAGATTTTCAATGGCATTGGTATAAAATGATTTACGGTCGGTAACCCAATCCTCAAAAATTTCATAGCCTGAGGTACCGGTAGCGATTTCAATGGCTTCGGCCACCGAATAAACGCCTTTTTGTCCTAAAGCTTCAGTGACGTCCCGAAGGATTTCGTCTCCAAAATGGTTAGCCAGGTAAATGGTGAATGCAAACCCCTGGTTATATACCGTTTCCCGTTCTAAACTTGACTTGGAGGAAAAAGTAGCCATCTCATCCAAAGAAAAATAAGTGTCAGATAAAATACGCGTTCTCAAAATCATATCCCGGTGACTGTCCCAGGTCTCATAATAAAGTCCGGCGGTTTGATACTGGGCGGTTCCTTCTGCAAACCAGGCCGGTACATTCACCGTCGCAAACGGCATGGTAATGATGCCGTTGGGAAACCCATAGAGCACATCGGGGCGGCGGACATCTTCATAAGAAAGCCACTGTAAGTAAAAAGAGGGGATCTTTCGTGACCGCTTCATTCCTTTTTGTATTTGCACGATGTGTACAAATTCGTGGGTGACCACATTTCGCAGCCAGTTATGAGTGCCCCGTAAAGGAGAATCAAGGGCGGGCAGCCAGATGTCAATTTTATTATCAAAAAAATAGGCAGCGCCGTTTGAATAGTCTTCCCGGTCTTTTAAGACGATACTTACTTTTTCATCGGGCTGATGCTGATACAAATCGGTTATGGGCGGATAAATTTCTTCTGCAATACGGGACACAACTTGCGCCGACCGGCTATTTCCCTGCTGGAAATGAACGAGGAAATGCTCGCTTTCAATGGTAAACCAATCCAGGTGATTTCCGGGATAATCATAAAGTTGGATATCGGTTTGAGCCGCAGAAATAACAGGCAGCATTGCAGCCAGTATAAATAACACTGAAAGCCGATTCATCCTTGTCATTAGTGTACCACGCCAATTTTAATGAGTTTGGTCTCTGATTTCCCCTCAACGGTTGCTTTTACCCGGGCTACATAGCCTCCGCTTCCCCATTGCCGGGTATTTACCCGTACTTCTTGTGGAAAACCGCCTGAAGTAGATACAGTTTCCTCAAATATAATACGTCCGCTCATAGTAATTACGGTAATTTCAACGGTTCCTCCCGGTGGTGCCAATTGAAAACGAATATTGGTTTCATCATTGGCAGGATTGGGCCAATTATAGGTTTCCGCTCCATTAAGCACCCCAAAACCGGATGATTGATCATCGGAATTATCGGGTACCCGTGCTGAAACCTTATTTAAATCATTATTCCCATATCGGCTGCTCCATTTGGTATCGGAGACCTGCGTTAAATTCCATGATTTCAGGAAGCCTTTATGGCTGAGAGCATATAAAGTGCCATTATAGATGATAGGGTGGATAGGTTGCGTATCAGCAGAAACCGATTTCCCCACGTATAGGGGAAATCCATTTACAAGTGTACCATCCTCTCTGTACGCATAGATGTTCAGGGAGTAATTATCTTGCCCCATAACAAGTGTGGCATATTCCTCGCCCGGGACAATGAGGTCTGTATAAAGCGGAGTTCCAATAAACTGTATCCCCTCGGGTGCCCGGATGGGAGTATAGTTTTGTATTCCGCCAATTTTGTTCATACCGATCAACTGATTATTGATTTTATCGATACGTAAAATTGAAGCATCATCCAGGATGGCCGGCCATCCTGCTGAATCTTCTTCAAAAAGAGTAATTGAGGAATTGTCAAGTGAGGGATCAATAAGTGAAAAGCGGGCGTCTTCAAACACATAAAACAAAACCCGGTTTCCTAATTGAATGGACCCGGTGTACAGTCTGTTTTGAGCAGATTCCGGGTAAAAAATGAAATTGGGAATCGAAGAAAAAACCACCCCTGAATTTGATGCTTCGGAAAAATCTCCTACTATAATTTCTGATCTCTGAAGAGGGGACGGCCCTGTCGATGTGATACTCCCGTCGTTTGCATTCAGACCGGCTGCCGTAAAATCAGCATGAATGATTTGCCCGTTTTGTGAACTCAAGAACCCGCGATTTGCCGGAAGGGTAGCTGTCCAGACGGTATCAAAAGAACTTATATTCCAACTCAATGCAGCCACATTAATATCGGAGGCAGAATTATCTGGTTTTGTTGCCAAAACGAGGTCTTCTCTGTTGATTAAAGGTTGCTGTATAGAAGTTCCTGTAAGTCGGTATTGCATGTTTACAGGATCAGAAAGGGATACAGATGTTACAAATTCTTGAGCCGGGACAATCAGGAAGGTGTCATTTTGTGCTTCAAAGACAGAAAGTGAAAGGGGAAAATAGTTATAATATGAATCGTCAGGGGTAAAGTAGTTTTTGGTGGAGTCTAATTGAATTGAAAAGCCGGAAGTGTATAACTCACTATTAGGTTCGATGGCGCGGATTTTAAAAGTAGCGATGGGTTGGTTATCGGAAAAATCGTACAGCTCAAAAAATGACGGAGCACCTGAATTACTGTTATTATTCGGATAGGTATCGGTGCCAAACCTGTTTTCATAAAGGCTCACTTCGCGTCCCGTTTCCAAAATTACACGGTAGTCATTTCCGCTCCACCAAAAATCATAAGCCGTGCCGAATGTTGCGCTGTTATCCAGGCTTCCGGGGGTTGCCTGACCAATATCCTGAGCTCCATCTGCTTCTTCAAGGTCGATACCCCGGCGTTTGGGATCTGCATTAACACGGTCGCTGTCGAGTTGCGTGTTGATTACGGCTTCATCAATATGCCAGATAAGAATTCCCCCGTTTAAATTTCTATCGGCGGCATTATCAAAACCTCCTGGAAGGCTGAAATCAAGGTTTGAGGCATCTACAAAAGTTCCTGCTTCAAGCAATTTTTCAAAATTGGCTTCCTGAAAAACGAAGGCCTCATCCTCATTTGTAAATGTTTGTTGTACTTCAATGCCGTCAGGTTTCCGAATGGTGACAGTGATACCGGTTCCATCGGGATCCCGGTGGCGATTTTCAATCAAAAAATATTCCGAATCGGATAGTTTATATTTCGCAATACTGTTTGGCTGATTCAAAGAACTTGCCGGGAGGGAAATATCCCCGGTCATGATTTTGTCAATAATAATAGGAGTTTCCCAGCCCAGGTAAATCTTTTCCCAGGCTGAGGGTTCCGGTGGGAGCAGCCCGTTGTAAGCAAAAAATCCCGCTCCATCCATCAGGCCAAAACGGCCAATTCCGGGATCTCCGGTTTCGGTGTTAAACAAATCAGGCAGTCCCAGATGACTGCCTATTGAAGCAATCAAAAGGCCATTGATGGAAAGTGGAAAGACAAATTCGTTATCCTGTATATCAAGTCCGCGGCGGCTTTCGGTTCGCGGAAGAATCAAGGAATTGGTTATCTGAAAAGTGCCATCATTTACCGGGAAGCCATCGAATCCCGGTTCATTTAAAAGATCACCCAGGTCTTCTTTTCGAAGATAAAGGGAAGGGATATCATAAGGAGTGATATCGAGGTTGGTCCCGGTGAGTTCAATATCACGCCCGACACCGGCATGAAAAATAATAAAAGCGGTGGTTTCGGGGTCAAGCCCGGAAGCATTAAAATCAGCTCCGTCTTCAACTAGTTGCCAGGCATCTTTGGCAAGCTCAGCTATTTTCTCATTCGTAAATGTTTCTCCGATGGGAGAGTATTCTTCCATTTTTTTAGGGAGGCGATAGATACCGGGCAGTACCTGATAATCAATGGTCAGTTGTCCGTCAGAGGATTTTTCATAATAGTTTTTGGCAAACTCCAGGTGTGCCTCAAAGTAGTTCCTGTCATGGGGAAGAGGGTCAATACGGGTATCAGTGCCCGAAATATAGGGCAGCCCATCCATTCCGTCCGGTCCGAAAATGCCGGTTCCCGAAGTCAGGCGATTGTCATCGGGTTGAAACTCAACCATTATGGCAACCACATTTAAAACCCCTGTGGCGTTTAGATTTTCTGTGAGCAATGGTTGCTGCTCAGAAAGAGCATGGGAGCGTTGAGCAGATATATTTTGCGCTGTAAGATTTTGAAAACCAAATAGAAAGAGCATGCTGATACCTAACATGCTCTTAAAGAAGTCCTTCAAACCGTACATGTATTAAAAGTCAATCAGCAAGCTGAATCGCAGGGTGTTTGCAAGTGGATGGTCTGATTCAAGGGTTTTTATGTAACTGAAGTCAACCCCGAGAAAGTCATAGCGAATGCCGGCTCCGAAAGTAATGTATTCCCGGTCTCCGTTTTGCGGATCTTCAAAATAGTAGCCGCTTCTGAGTGCAAATTGATCGGCATACCAATATTCAACTCCTGCACCAATCATAAATTGTTGCATAAGCCCAACTTCAATGGTGCTTTGACCGTCAAATCGTTTAAAACTGCTCCAGGAAGTAAACAAGGCTTCAATCGGTCCGGAAGCAACACGAGAGGTATCTACATTTCCTTCATTATCTGTTGTATAAACAGGTTTGGTGCGTGCCATTATTTTGGAAATGTCATTGGCGATGGTAATTTTGTTGATGCCTGCATCATCGAGGTCAAGATCAAAAGCCCAGCCAAATCGAAGAACGGTAGGCAGCGGATCTTTTTGTGCATTGTCAGTGTATTGGATTCCGGGCCCAATATTAGACAAGTTGGTTCCAAAGCTAAATCGGGCATCTCTTCCTCCAACAGCAAAAGGGTCGGTACGGTATAAGACGGAGAGGTCGACTGCGACACTGCTGCCCGGACTTACTTTTTGTTCGCTTATGGAGGTGCCGCTTGCCAGGCTCGAGTAAATAATTCGCAAGCTTGTTCCCCCGGCAAAGTTTTCGCTGAATTTATGTCCGTAAGAGGCGCCGAAAGCAAGTTCATAACTGTTGAAACGAGAAATAGGCTCAGGTCCTGTTTCACGGGTTACCACCTGTTCTCCCATATTAAGGTAAGTCAGGTGAGCTCCAATAGTGCCAATACCCTCAATATAGTACTTACCTACTACCTGATCATAGAAGAGATCACTTACATTAAAATTAGCCAGCCAGTTTGAATGGGTGATACCGGCTTGATTTGTTTCATCCTGGAAAGCTAAGCCTGCCGGGTTCCAGAATAAAGCGGAAGCATTGTCAGCAATGGCTACGCCGGTGTTGCCCATACCTGCTCCACGGGAATCCGGTTCAATTTGAAGAAAGGGAACGGCTGTAATAGCAACTTGTGCATTTGAGATAGCAGGCCACAGGAATAACGTCGCTGCTGCAATTATGGATAGTGTCCTTTTCATAGAGCTAAATTTTAGTATAGATATAATATAAGTGATTCAAGTCTAATTTACGACAGTAGCATACAATTATGAGCTTTTTATTATCACTTTCACTTACCGGGGTTTAACACCTTGAACAATGAAAACTAATAAATAAAGCAAACCACTCTTATATGCAGCCGTTTAGCATATAAAACCAATTGAAAGTATTTAATGCACTATGCGTATGAAACGCTTAAAATTTTGTAGCAGTATAACTATAAAGTGCCGTTCTATTAGTTAAAATTGACCTGTTAGGGATAAGGGTATTATACCCGTTCTGTATCATTAATAAATAACAAAAAATAGTAGCGTTCTATTATATGACAGGTATTTTTGGTTTCAGGTCAGTACTATAATATGTTGGTGAGCTAAAAATGTCAATAGAAAAATGAGCCCGCTTCAAGACGGGCTCAAAAAAGATTAAAGCATTTCAAGAACGAGGGAGGAAGCGCCGCCGCCGCCGTTGCAAATACCGGCACATCCGTATTTGCCTTGTGTTCTCTTAAGGGCATGAATGAGTGTAACAATAATGCGAGCCCCGGAACAACCCAAAGGGTGCCCAATACTAACGGCACCGCCGTGGATATTAACTTTCTCGGGATCCAATTCAAGAATTTGGTTATTAGCTAAAGCAACTACCGAAAAGGCTTCGTTGATTTCAAATAAATCAATATCATTTTTAGTAAGCCCGGCTTTCTTTAAAGCAATGGGGATGGCATCAGCCGGTGCGGTTGTAAACCACTCAGGAGCTTTAGCCGCACTAGCATGACTCAGTATCTTAGCAAGAGGCTTGAGGCCCAATTCTTCGGCTTTGTCTGCACTCATAACCAAAACAGCTGCTGCCCCGTCATTAATACTGGATGCATTTGCTGCAGTCACGGTTCCTTCTTTATCAAAAACAGGACGGAGTTCGGGGATTTTTTCAAAACGAACTTTATCCAATTCCTCGTCTTTTTCTACTTCAGTTACATTCCCCTTGCGGTCCTTAACCTTCATTTTGATTACTTCATCCTTGAAGTAGCCTTTTTCCGTAGCTTCAATAGCCCTTTTATATGAAGTGACAGCATATTCATCCTGCTGCTCACGGCTTATGTTACATTCTCTCCCACAAAGGTCACCGGCATTCCCCATCAGGTAATCATTATATACATCCCAAAGCCCGTCTTTGACAATACCGTCTTCAGCTTGTGTGTGTCCGTATTTTGATCCAAAACGCTGTTTGGGAAGATAGTAGGGAACATTACTCATGCTCTCCATGCCGCCCGCTACAATGATGTCAGCTTCACCCAAACGGATTTGGTCGGCCGCAATCATAATTGCTTTCATCCCGGATGCACATACCTTGTTCACCGTGGTTGCCGGAGTTCTTTGATTCAAGCCTGCTTTCATACCGGCTTGTCGTGCAGGGGCCTGGCCGATTCCGGCTGAAAGTACATTGCCCATTAATAATTCCTGAACATCATCTGCTTTGATACCGCCTGCCTTTACCGCTTCAAGTATGGCCGCAGCCCCCAGTTCCGGTGCCGTAAAAGATGACAGGCTGCCTCCAAAGGAACCCATGGGTGTTCGTTTTGCTGATACTATAACTACGTCTCGCATGATCAAAAATAATTTAGATTAGAAGTTCTGTAAGCGCTTTTTTATATAAATAAAAATACTAAAGCCCGGGAAATGATGATATGTTAAAATGCCTGGTTTAAGTCGTCAATCAGGTCGTCGGCATCTTCAATTCCCACGGAAATTCTGATGAGAGAATCTTTCAATCCGGCTTTTTCCCGAACGTCTTTCGGTATAGAGCCGTGCGTCATGGATGCCGGGTGGCTGATGAGTGACTCCACTCCACCCAGGCTTTCTGCAAGTGTGAAAATCTTGGTATTGCTCATAAACTTAACAGCTGCTTCGATAGAATCATTTTTGAGGGTAAAGGAAAGCATTGCTCCAAAATCATCCATTTGTTTTTTAGCCAATTCATGCTGAGGATGTGAGCTAAGCCCCGGATACAAGACAGAAGCAACTTCAGAATGGTTTTCAAGAAATTCGGCTATTTGTTTGGCATTATCTACGGATCTCTGAACACGAACACTCAGCGTTTTGATACCTCTTAAAGTAAGGTAGCAATCCATTGGGCCGGGAACAGCCCCGGAAGTTTTTGTCTGAAACCGAAGATTCTCCATAATCTCTTTATTGGAACTTGCCACGGCGCCGTGAATAACGTCTGAATGTCCGGCTAAATATTTGGTAGCGGAGTGAAGAACAGCATCCGCTCCAAACTCTAAGGGTCGTTGTAAGTAAGGTGAAGCAAAAGTATTATCCACAACCGTCAAAATATCTTTTGGTTTTGCAAGCTCAACCAGTGCTTTAATATCAACGACCCGAAGTAAAGGGTTGGTGGGGGTTTCGATCCACATCAACCTGGTTTTGGGAGTGATAGCTTCTTTTACTTTATCAAGATCAGTCATGTCCACAAAAGTAAAATTGATGCCGTACGGTTCAAATACTTTTGTAAAAAGACGGTAGGATCCGCCATATAAATCGTTAGTGGTAACTACGTGGTCACCGGGACGCAACATCTTCATCAGGGCGTCCATTGCAGCTACGCCACTGGAAAAACAGGCCGCTTCTTCAGCGCCTTCCAGGCCTGCAATCATTTTTTCAAGTGCCGTTCTGGTGGGATTGCCAACACGGGCATAATCATAGCCCTTGTGCTGGTTTGGGGCTTCCTGTGCGTACGTTGATGTTTGAAAAATTGGGGGCATTACCGCACCGGAAGTTTCTTCGGGCTTCTGGCCGGCATGAATAGTCTTGGTATTAAATTTCATAATTAATTATTCGCAGAGACGGTTTGACGTTCTTTTAATTTCTTCAGTACCTCGAGTTTATCTCCATATTCATCGTTATTGGGATCGATGTCAATCAATTTCTCATAATACTCAATGGCAAAATCGATTAGCGTATAAGCTTTTTGTCGAAGAGCAGTCCGGTCATTTTCGAATGATACCTTTGTTAAAGCAAGATATTGAGATGCCAGGTTGTTATAAAAAACAGCTAAACTTTCCAGGTATTTTGTATTTGATGTATCTCTTTTAAAAGCCTCAATTAGATGTTCTTCAGCTTCTTGCCCCATCTCTTCAGCTTCAGCACGTAAATCTTCGGTCAATTCTGAGTTGTTATCGGAATAAGCCGTTTTGAGCTCTTCCAATATATCGGATGTAATCTCATAGAGCTGGGTTCCGTAAACATTTCTCAGGTTCGCATTTTGCGGGTTTTCATCCACAAGTGTTTCCAGCATGTTTGCTGCCTCAGCGCTGTTGCCATTTGAGATGTATGCGTTAATGAGCCCAAAAGCTAAATTCAGGTCATCTTCCATATTTGTATTAGCCAACTCATAGTATTGTGCGGCTTCGGCAGGATTTCCTTTTTCAAGATATAAATAGCCAAGGTTTTCGTAGAGTTCAGCTGAGGGTTCATCAGCATAATCAAGGGCGGTTTCCAGGCTCGTGATGGCTTCATCAATTTCCCCAAGGTTAAACTGGGCAACCGAAAGGTTTCGATATGAGCTTACGGCATCCGGCCTGAGAATTAGAGCATTTTGGAAATGTATTTCAGACCGTTGGTATCTTTCAGACACGGCTTCATTTTCTGAAATTCGCAGTCCCGCGTTATGCTCATCTTTCCAATACTGCTGGCGCAGGCTGTCGATGGTTGAAAGTTGTGATTCACTGGCATCATATTCTATGGCTGAGTTAAAATCGTCAGCTGTTTTTGTATAGAATTCCGCCCTTAGCTCAGGGTCGGTTTCTCTTGCCAATTCCGCATTTATCTCACCGCGTTGGATATAGAGTGCAGGTTGTGAAGGATTCTCATCCAGCCGGCTGTCTATTTCGGTAAGTGCTTTTTGATAATTATTGTTTGCAATTAATTCATCAAGGTTAGCCCCGGATGAACCGCAAGAATAAAAAAACCCGGCTACAAGTAGTAAGCCTGCAAGCCGGGTAAAGGTTGATACATTCATATTTATATATTTGTGTGCATTTGGCAATTAGTTGCCTGCTTTTTCAATCGCTTCTTCGTACTTATCCTGCATGTCGAGGGTAATATAGATATTAGCCAGACTCTGCCATGCACCTTTGTTTTCCGGATTGAGTTCAACTGTTTTTTCATAGTTTTCCATAGCTTTTTGAAGCAATGCTTTGGCTTCCGCATCGTATTGATCAGCTAAGTCAATGTCATCAGTATAGTTACGTTGACCAAAAAGTACGGCGGCACGGTTCTGATATAAAACGCCCAATGCATTATAAGCAGTTTCATCATCAGGTCTTAATTCTAAAGTCCTGAGCAGTTCTTTTTCAGCAAGATCATTGAGTTCATTGGTTTGAGCCAAACGTTCGTCAATTTCTTCTTCCAAAGTTTCAATCTGGTTTTCCAAATCATTTGCTTTGCTACCGCTGGCATTTCTTAACTCACTTCTGAGATCATAAATCTCATCATATATTTCTGAGATTCTTTGAGTAAAACCTTCTGTTTCAGTTAGAATAATAGTCCCTAACACAAGGTGGTACTGTGGGTTGTCGGGATCGGAGGCTATTAATTCTTCAAGTACTTCGATTGCGCGCCCTCTTTCTCCGACGTTCATATAATTGTCAGCAAGCTTTTGGGTAAGACTTACGCTGTCAGGATAGAGTTCCAATCCTTCTTGAAGCATATCAATGGCTTTTTCATTCTTACCGGTCTGAGCATAAAAAGCGGCAATACGGTCATAATCCTCAGCGGGGGGAGGGTTTTTAAGCTCCATCGACTCTGCTAAAACCTCAGCAGCTGCTTCAAAATTGCCATCCATATAGTGGATTTGAGACAGCACATCATAAGAAAGTGTACTATCCGGATTTACGATAATAGCATTTTCCAGGTGAGCTACCGCAACTTTCAACGGTTCCTCCATGGAAGCCATTACGCTGTCATTGGTTGCATATTCCAGAGAAGCATTATGTTCCCTTCCCCAGGCATTTAGAATCAAATTATCAACTTCTGCAGCTTCATCAGGTTTCTCTTCAACATCTTCAAAAAGATCTCTTGATTTAACTATGGACTCTCTGAAATCTCTGTAATAGGGCTTTCTGTCGCTTGGAGGCTGAATATTAGCAGCTTGCTGAGAGTAAGCTAATGCTTTATAATAGTAGCCGATGCCATTATTAGGGTTCTGCTCGATAAACCGATCAAGGCTGGCATGCGCGCTATCATAGTTTTGAGTATATATATTCAGTTGGGCTTCATCAATAACAGGGTCAGTAGTTTCGCACCCTGAAAGTATCCCAAAGAAAAGGAGCACGGGAATTAAATTACTAAGTAGCTTTTTCATTTTGTGTATAGATTGAATTTGGTTGTAGTCAGAACAAATTTATATGTTCACGAAAATAATCATATGTGTTGCTTTCTGCAATTTATTAGCACATATGCTTTTGGTTCCTAAATCAAACTAAACATATAGAACTTTTACATGAAAAAAATACATTCAACAGATAAAGCACCGGCTGCAATAGGCCCATATAGTCAAGCAACCTCACATAATGGCACACTTTATTGTTCCGGCCAAATTCCATTAGATCCGGAAACCATGGAAATAGTAGGAAATAATGCCGCCGAACAGGCCGGGCAGGTGATGAAAAATTTAGAGGCTGTTCTAAAAGAAGCGGGTATTGGCTTCTCAAATGTGCTAAAATGCACCATCTTTTTAGCGGATATGGATGATTTCGGAGCCGTTAATGAAGTGTATGGAGCACGCTTTGAAAGCGATCCGCCGGCACGGGAAACGGTAGCGGTAAAAACTTTGCCGAAGAACGTACTGGTAGAAATAAGTTGTATTGCCTACTTATAAATAAACTTCAAAAGTCGGGTACTGTATGTTTTACAGAGAATAAGGTATGGTTCCCGGCTTTATCTTCAACGCTGATTATGACAGTATTTACTTCTTCAGGCATGAATTGAGGATGATAATAGATGAGTAACTCTTCTTCATAATCATACTCGGCAATTCCTTGTTCGCCATTTATGATAAATTCAGCCGAAGAGGCTTTAACTCCGCTAAGTTCATCTTCAATATGAACAGTTGCCAGCCACTTTCCATAATCGGTTTTATATACTTTGAAATCAGACATTTGCGGGGGCTCATTATCCGCTTTAATGATAAAATTTCCCGGCTCTGAAGGATAGCCATGTACGGTTTGACCCCTGAGCTCAGAATCTACGTAAGATAATTCGCCATCAGAAGGGGATACTCGAAAAAGGCGATAACGGTTTCCTTCCTCAAAATAATCCCCAAGGAAGAACTCAATCCTGAATTCAGACTTTACAGCGAGCATTTGTGGCTGAATGGAAAGTAATATTTCATCATCGAGTGCATAAGAAACGGCCACACTCAGTGTGTCAAAAAATGAATTCGCGTTGAATTTAACGGATAAACGACGGTCCGGGGTATGAACTTTTTGAGCGTATTCGGGGAAAATACGGGCGAAATTTATGGGGGGCAGTGAACCCCGAAGAAAAATTTGCTGAGTTTCTTTCCAGTGAAACCCACCAAGACCTTCGTTCAAGCTGAATGTATTGTTGAGATCCGGGGAAACCCAGTCTTCATGCCAATACCAGTTTTCAAGAGCCGGCAATATGGACGGCAGATTAAAAGTAAAGGGCGTCTCCGGGTCGGGTGTGATTGTTATCCGGGCCGTGGAGGTATTGCCAAAGTAATCAGCGGCAACAATGGTATAGGTCCGGGTTGAGTCTGATGCGTGGATTCGTGCCCCGGGTTTGTCGATGAGATAGAACGGGTTTTGGTTTCCGTCTTTACCATATAGGCGCTGATGTCCCCGGCGGGTGGACCCAAAAGGAGCAATTCTATCCAGAAACATCTCACCGGATTCATCAAAAGGGAATGAATTAAGCTCTTCGTAAAATAAAGTGTCGGATTGATGTATGAGAGCAAGTGTGTGAACGGCATATGCATTGTACACATCATTTGCCTGATCGTAGACGTTGACAGCCAGCCCGGCCTTGCCGGATACTTTAACTTCGCCAAAATCATATATGCCGTTTTTGACCTCCGGGCGGCGATTGTGGGAAACGGGGTGTTGTTCTATGCGGCTATTTTTTGACAACGGTTCTACAATTAAAGAAGAAAAAACAGGAGGGATGTCATCTTTGACCCTTAGATTGGTAGTAAGGGCATTGACCGGATTTTGCAAAGAATCCCGAACCT
This sequence comes from Gracilimonas sp., assembly GCF_014762685.1. Classification (NCBI taxonomy): domain Bacteria; kingdom Pseudomonadati; phylum Balneolota; class Balneolia; order Balneolales; family Balneolaceae; genus Gracilimonas; species Gracilimonas sp. Next base: position 8,248 of record NZ_JABURM010000008.1, on the reverse strand, counting down.
CAAAATGTAAGTGGGGAGGGCCAATACCGGTGGAGCCGGTGTATCCAATCACATCTCCCTGTTCTACGAAAATACCGAGGGTATCGAGCTGGGCGTCCATCTCGAATGAAAAATCTTTTAAGCGAATGGAATCTGCCAAAGCCTGAAATTCGTCATTAAACCGCTGAAGATGAGCGTAAACGGTGAAGGTGCCATCAGGATGTTTTAAGTAAATGGCTTTTCCATAGCCCCGCTCGGTTACCAGTAACCGATAAAGAACGCCATCCCTGGAAGCAAAAACACGATAACCTTCCCGTCCCCAGGTCTTGATATCAAGTCCGGCGTGGAAATGGGCCTCCCGGGTTTCTCCAAAAGTAGAACTCAGGTATTGTCCTGAGTCGGTCGGCCATAAGTAATGTTGTGAATGCACAACAGGGGAGCAGAACAGAATGGATAAAAATAAAAATACAGTTAATAACAGCCGCACAATTTACCCGATATTCACAGTTAAAGATTGCTTCCCGTTGTTAAGGAGGACTTCCAGTTTATCTCCTGAACTTACCTGGCCCACGCCTTCCGGGGTGCCGGTAAAAATGAGGTCGCCGGGGTGGAGAGTATAAATCTGGGAAAGAAAAGTAATTAAGTTGGGTATTGGGAAAATCATTTCAGAAGAATTTCCATGCTGTTTTACAAAGCCATTTTGAAAAAGTTTGATATCCATATTATCCGGATCTTCAATTTCAGAAGGAGGGAGGAACTCGCTGATTGGGGCAAAGTCATCAAATCCTTTTGCAACAGACCATGGGTGGCCTTGTTTCTTGGCTAATTGCTGGATATCACGAGCCGTAAAATCAATTCCTACTCCATATCCGGCAATATAATCCATGGCTGAGCCGTGCGAGATATTTTTACCTGATTTTGAAATGGCAACAACAATCTCAGCCTCGAAATGGATATCGTTACTTTGTACAGGAAGTGAGATGGACGCATTATTATAACAAATGGTACCCAGGGGTTTTAAAAATACCAAGGGCATTTTAGGAATGGGGCTTCCCATTTCTTTTGCATGCTGAGCGTAATTTCGTCCGATACAATAGATATTGCGTACGGGTAGGTCGAGGCCGGGGATTTCAGGATTTTGCATACACTAAGATATAAAAAAAGCCCCGCACATAAACTATGTGCGGGGCTTTTAATTTCATAGATATGTGGATCAGTTTACAGGATCTACATTTACGTGCTTACGGCCGCCTGAGCGTACTGCAAAATTTACAGTTCCGTCAGCAGTAGCAAATAGTGTATCGTCTCCGCCGCGTTTCACGTTTTCACCGGGGTGAAATTTAGTGCCGCGCTGACGAATAATAATACCACCGGCGCGAACATATTCGCCGCCGAATTTTTTTACGCCAAGTCTTTTGGAGTTGGAATCACGACCGTTTCTGGTAGAACCTTGACCTTTCTTATGTGCCATAACAATAAGGGTTTAGTAATGAAAAATTTATTTTTCTAAAGCTTCAATTAATTCAGCTTTTCTCAAGCTGGAGTAACCGGTAAGGCCTCTTTCTTTTGCCAATTCTTTAAGCTCAGCAACTGTCATTGAACTTAAATCAACAGACTCTTCTTTTTCTTTTTTAGGAGCTGCTTTCTTGGCTTCAGCCTTCTTAGCCGGAGCTTCATCTTTTTTGGATGATTTTGATTTCTTTTTGGACGAAGTGGCACCGGAAGCGGAGATGCTCTCAATTTGAATTTGAGACATTACCTGTCGGTGGCCGTTAAGCTTCTGATATCCTTTACGACGTTTTTTCTTGAACACTAATACTTTATCAGCTTTAACAGTATCCAAAATAGTGGCGGAAACTTCTGCTCCTTCAACAACCGGAGTCCCAACATTTACATTTCCGTTATCATCTTTTATCAGCAACACTTTATCAAATGTAAGCTTTTCACCGTCGGCGTTTTGCTTGTCAACAAACAGCACGTCGTTTTCTGCTACTTTATATTGGTGTCCGCCGATTTCAACTATAGCGTACATAATCGTTTAATTTCTTTCTTTTGCATTTAATTCAGAGCTTGAAAAGATAAGGCTTACTTCGTACAAAACAAAGCAAATCTGAACTGATTAATTCAGAAAGTTCACTTAACTTTAGAGAAAAATAAATTACCTTAGAAGCATGAAAAAATTACCATCACTGCACGAACAGGCATTCAAATATAAAAATACCAAGCGATTGCAGCGTGACGGAGGCCGCGCATGGATTAAAGATTCGCAGCTTCACGAGGCCCGCAAAGATGCCAACGGCCGTTTTCTTACCATTGCCAGGGATCTGAAAGTACCCCACAAGAAAACAACCATTTTAGATGATAAAGATCTTCCTTCACACCTGCCTGATAATTCTCCGCTTCCTTAGGTTTATAGATTGATACCCGTTATTTAAAATTCCAAGCTCCAAATTCCAAATAAGCCCGGTCATTGCGAGGAGGCTGTGAGGTGGAATGCAGGGCTGGAGGTTGGACGACGAAGCAATCTCCCTGATACGAACCCGGCTGTGCAACAACGGCTAAAACCCTGTCCCTCCAAAGGGACACAAGGTTCGAGTCTTTGGCAAGTGCATTGCTCGCTTTAAGGAGATCCTTCGTCGTTCGCTGCGTATGCACTGCGCTCACTCCTCAGGATGACGGGGGTGGTGGTAAGTGTCCAAGCGCCACTGTCGTGGCAGATGCCCGTGCCGGTCATGATGTGCTGTCATCCTGAACGAAGCGCATGCGGAGTGAAGGATTTCCCTGATACGGCTTGGAATATTTACCCCGACTCATCATCTGAGAACCCCGGATTAGGCGGATGATAGGATTCCATGGATTCTGTTGGCAAGCCGACCCAAACGGGGTCATATGTGTGTAGCCCCTTATTCCCGCCCATTCACTCTACGCCACTTTTGGAACCGCGCGCTGGAAGCCCTGACGGTTTACATGGCCGATATATTTGCCAATGATGCGCACCTCTTCAAATACATCCGGCTCAATAAAAATATCGTCATACTCGGGATTGGCAGGCTCAAGACGCAAACCATTGTCATCCCAGTAAATTTTCTTAAGACTGGTTTCTCCGTCATATAATACTGCTCCGATATCTCCATTTTTTACATCAGTATCCATCAGCAGCACAAAATCACCGTCATAGATGCCCACATCTTTCATGCTGAATCCCGTCACCCGCAGTGCAAACAAATCATCCAGGTCCGGGAACAGGGTATCCATGGTAATACTGCCCAAATTGGCTTCAACGGCTTCCTGCAGAGAACCGGCCGCAATCAATCCGCGAATCGGGATGCCTTCCTGAGCTTCCGTCTCACCCAGTAAGCTTTTCTTTTCAGGCGGTAAATCATATTCTTCATCATCCCGTTTTACCAGATAGCCTTTCTTAAGCAACGCCTGTATATTTTGGGTGACGCTGTTGGGCGATGCATACCCAAAATGATCGGCTATTTCTCTATACGTCGGCCAAACTTCATGTTCTTTTTTATAATCGACAATGAAGTTGAAAAACTCGTGCTGTTTGCGCGTTAAATGTGCATTATCCATGGTAATCTGTATTTTATGTAAAATATATGTGTAATAAAAGGAGTTTATATATGAAGTTCAATAGTAAATGTGTAAAAAACATGTACAGGCTGATAGCCCTGTGTACGGTGTTTTTAATGATCATATCCTGTGCCCGGGAAAGTGCCTATTCGGAACTGCTGACTGAGGATTACCCGGAGTTGTACACCTATGTTTTTGAGAGAAATGCGGATTCATTGTTAGCATTTACGGATCATTCCAATGAATATATCCGAAATCAAGCCTGGCGTGGGTTGATAAGCACCCCGGTTGAAAGTATGGACGAATTTATAACCAGGGTGCAATACGCTGATTCAGAGGTAGCCTGGGTGGCGTTAAGTCATCAGGAGCTTACCGATGAGCAATTAAGCCGGCTGCAGGATTTATGGGAAATCCGCCCTTCTCTTCGAAATGGAATCAGTTTGGTTTTGGGGCGGCAGGGAAATCAGGCTTCATTAAATTTTTTGGTACAGAATTTTGAAACCATCATGGATTCCGATTATGAATACGAAACAGCGTTAGCTATTAGCCGGTTATCCATTGAACATGAACTGAATGAATCGAACCAAAAGGTTCTACTGCGGTATGCTGCAATACTTGATGATCCTGAATTATTCCGCGCCTATTTTTATGGTCTCTATAGAAGTAATCAAGCCCTGGCTGGCGATGATATGCGTCAAACGCTTTGGGAGACTTATGAGTGGACACAAAGGCCCGAAATAAAACAATATGCGGCAAAGATTCTGTTTAATACCGATGCCGAATGGTTCTTTGCGCGCCTGCCGATTGGGGACGCCTCACAAATGAATGTGCAATTGGCCATTGAACTGGCTCAGCATACCGGAAAGTTGAATTGGAGTGAGAAACTGGAGAATTTATATCGCCGGCTGCTAAATCATTCCAATCCCGCAGTAAATGAGGTGGCACTCAGCCAGATCAAAAATCATCCCGGAAAAGTTGCTGCTTTTGATGAGGTCATAATTTCGGAAGTGGTGGAGAATGAAGAGAAAGAAGCATCGGTTCGGCTATCAGGTATTTTGGCTTTGAGCGAGGTATCGGGATATCTGAGTTTAGCGGACACCCTTGCTGAGGAAAGCGAATACTTATTGATTAAGAAATTGAATATCTATCAAAAGGGATTGGCCGCTGAAGAGTATTTGGAGACGCTGGAAGAATATGCGGTGAGTGAAAACAGGATGGAAGGTACATTTGCTGTGCAGGCGTTGTCCGGATGGTGGACGAATTTGAGTGAGGCCCGTAAAAGCACCTCGTTCAGAACAAGAATCAGGACCCTGGTGTTTGAACTTCTGGAGCAGAAAGACCGGAGTATCACCTATACCACTCTCAATTTTTTAACCGCTTCAGGTCTGGTTGAGGAAAATGATTTTGAACGGCTTGAAGAACTTTTGTCTGATTACCGGCTGCCGGAAGATGTAGAGGTTTTTCAGGCGTATGGAAGTTTGTTGAAAGAGCATTTTGAAGATCGCGCCGCCCCTGTTATTGATGCATTAGTGCAGAAAGGGAATGCAGCCCTTAATAGTGCGCTTCACGGGCAGGGCTGGGAGATTCCGGATGAAGAAGGGAAACCTCAAACGTTCCGTACCCCAAACTGGCAACGGCTTGCGGAACTGGAATACGAACCGATTTGGGTGCTCGAAACAGAAAAAGGAACCATTAAAATTGCAATGAATGTATTGATTGCCCCGGCAACCATTGCCGGAATGGACAGCCTGACTCAAGCCGGCGCTTACGATGGAGTAGCCTTTCACCGGGTGGTGCCAAACTTTGTAATTCAGGGCGGGGATGTGGAGTCCGGCCTTGGCACGGGCGGTCCCGGATATGTGGTGCCGACGGAGGGCTCCGAAAAAGATTATAAGCGAGGCATGGTAGGGATAGCCAGCGCGGGTACGGATACCGAAGGAAGCCAATATTTTATTATGCACCAGTGGAAACCCCATCTGAATGGAGACTATACCATCGTGGGTGAAGTAACGGAGGGAATGGAGGTGGTGGACCGAATCCTGGAAGGCGATAAAGTTACCAAGGCATACTGGCAGCAAAGAGAAGAATAGGGGGGTAAATTCCAAGGATCAAGTTGCAATGACCAAATTCCAAAAGGCCCGGTCATTGCGAGGAGCCCGGGAGGTGGAATGCAGGGTTGGGAGGTTGGTCGACGAAGCAATCTCCCTGAAGCGATCACCCGGACATGTCATGGAGATCCTTCGTTGTTCGCTCCGCTCACTCCTCAGGATGACATGGTCGGTGTTTGCTGATCAGGCGCCACTGTCGTGGTGGATGCCCGTGCCGGTCATGGTGTACTGTTGCCTGAAAGGCAATGCCCGTCCGCCAACCGGCGGATGGCTATGTGTGTATTAAAAGGCTCCTGTCATCCAAAACGAACCAAAAGATCAAGAAAACACGAAGATCGCAGGCCCGGTAAACACTTGCACGGTTCCTGCTTACCCACCTTCTCAACCGTTGTTTACTTCTTTCCCCGTGTTTTCAAGTTTCTCCTTAAATGGATTCTGAGGTGGAAATTCCCCGGAAATTTCCACAGAGTTTCTCCTCCCGGGAGGAGATAAAGAGGAGGGTCGGTGGTGGCAAGGGCTAAGTGGTTTTTTTACGAATGATATTTTACCCATGAGCTGGTGGCGCATCCATCACTCTGAACCGGGATTTTCAGGATGGACAGGATTTAACGGATGCCTCGCGATGACGGGTGAAAAAAATTCCAAAAAAGACCGGTCATTGCGAGGAGCCTGTGAGATGGAATGCAGGTTTGGGAAGTCCAACGACGCGGCAATCTCCTTGAAACGAGCACCCGGTTGTTTGAAATACCAAATCCCAAACACTTGGACCTTGCCCCTTGAAACTAATTTAACAGTTTGGACAATTTTTACACCTTCCTGAACGATATTAAACAAACAAACCGTTATCTTGGAAGCGTTTCCAACAAGCAAATATAATTAGATAGAAAGTATTACAATAATATGGACACTGTTTTAGACCGAGAGATGTCATTTGAGCTTACCGATGATCAAAAAATGATTCGCGACAGCGTTAAGGAATTTGTAGAGCGCAATGTTGCCCCAACGGTGATGGAGAGAGATAACAGCAAAGAATTTCCCCATGAAATTGTAAAAGAACTGGGTGAATTGGGGATGCTGGGAATATATCATGAAGAACAATATGGCGGTGGCGGCTTTGATGTGGTCAGCTTTTGTCTGGTGCTGGAAGAAATAGCCCGGTGGGATGCTTCCCTGGCGCTGACGGTGGCTTCCCATACTTCCCTGGGAACCGGACACATTGCCCTGGCAGGAAATCACGAACAGAAACTGAAGTATATGCCGGAACTTACTTCCGGAAAAAAATTGGCAGCCTGGTGTTTAACGGAACCCGGTTCAGGCAGTGATGCTTCGGGAATGAAGACAACAGCGATAAAGAAAGGAGATAAATACATCCTTAACGGCACCAAGATTTTTATCACCCAGGGTTCTGTAGGTGATACCTATGTGGTTCTTGCCAAAACCGATCCAAATGAAGGAACGAAAGGTATTTCTGCATTTATCGTAGAGCGGGAGTGGGACGGAGTAAAACCGGGACCGGGGATGCACAAGCTTGGAATGAATTCATCGGATACCACCGAAGTTGTTTTTGAGAATGTGGAGGTACCCGCAGAAAATTTATTAGGTGAAGAAGGACAGGGATTTGTGGATACCATGAAAGTATTGGACGGCGGACGTGTAGGGATTGCCGCATTATCCGTCGGGATTGCACGCGGTGCCCTGGAAGAATCGCTGAAGTATTCCATGGAGAGAAAACAATTTGGCTCTGCCATCGGAAATTTCCAGTATATAGAAGGGAAGATGGTGGATATGGCTACTGAAATTGATGCCGCCCGGCTGCTGGTATTAAGAGCGGCCTGGCTCAAAGACAATGGTAAACGTTATACCACCGAAGCTTCCATGGCCAAGCTTTTTGCCTCCGAACTCTCGGTTCGTGCTGCGCTGGATGCCATCCAAATTCACGGCGGGTACGGATATACCAAAGAATACCATGTAGAACGTTTCCTCAGAGATTCCAAGCTGATGACCATCGGCGAGGGAACCTCTGAAGTGCAGCGATTGATTATTGCACGCGAGCTTAAAAAAGGTCTTGTATAATTGAATTGACCAAAATCTTGTTGTTGGAGACCCAAAGCCTGCGGCTGTAAAACTGCAGGCTTTTTTATTTCGTCATTGTGAGGAGCCCGGGAGGTGGAATGCGGGTTTGGGAGTTTCAACAACGCGGCAATCTCCCTGATACGGGTCCCGGTTGTTTGAAATGACCTGGTTGGCTTAGTCATGCAGGTCTGAAGACCTTGGCTTGTTTATGTCCTTGCCATTCCTTCGCCGTTCGGTCCATCGCACATCGCCCATCGCATTTCATTGGGACGACGGACTAATTTTTACTCTTTTGGATGATAAGGAATAGAACAAGGATGAGGTGGATGCCCGTGGCCAGAGCGATGTTGCGTCAAGGAGATCCCGCATCTCCGTGTTCACTTCGTGCGGGATGACAGCCCTTGGGTAGGGTGTAGAGTAGAAAAAACCCGTCATCCCGGTCAAACCGCAGCGGAGCGGAGGTGCCGAACCGGGATCTCCCACCACATGGATTGTCCTCACCACAGCCT
>NZ_JABURM010000007.1:2500-4272 GCF_014762685.1 Gracilimonas sp. | reverse complement strand
GAATTTCGCTACCTTAGGACCGTTATAGTTACGGCCGCCGTTTACTGGGGCTTCAGTCAAGGGCTTCGCCGAAGCTAACCCCCTTCTTTAACCTTCCAGCACCGGGCAGGTGTCAGTCCCTATACATCGCCTTACGGCTTAGCAGAGACATGTGTTTTTGGTAAACAGTCGCTTGGGCCTTTTCACTGCGCCCCGAACGCCCGAAGGCGCCCAGGGGATCCTTCTCCCGAAGTTACGGATCGAATTTGCCTAGTTCCTTAGCCATGAATTACTCGAGCACCTTAGGATACTCTCCTCACCCACCTGTGTCGGTTTGGGGTACGAGCGATTGTAACAAACTACGACGCTTTTCTCGGCAGCGGGATTACCTCCACTATCTCCTTGCCCGCAGGCTCGGAGTACTGTCGGGGTTCAGCTGTAACGGGAGGCGGATTTGCCTGCCTCCCAGCCTACGCCCTTTAACGTGCATTCGTCAGCACGCGGGAGTGTCACTTCTGCGTCACGCCTTAGCCTGGCGCTACAATCGGTACCGGAATATTGAACCGGTTTGCCATCGGCTTCGCCTTTCGGCTACACCTTAGGTCTCGACTAACCCTGATCCGATTAGCGTTGATCAGGAACCCTTGGGTTTTTGGTGGACGGGTTTCTCGCCCGTCTTATCGTTACTCATGCCTACAGTTTCGCTTCCAGGGACTCCACCGGTCCTCACAGACCGGCTTCTGCGCCCCTGGAATGCTCCCTTACCTCCCCCGATAAATCGGGGGACCACAGCTTCGGCAGTGTGTTTAATGCCCGTGTATTATCGACGCCGGGCCGCTTAACTAGTGAGCTATTACGCACTCTTTAAAGGAATGGCTGCTTCTAAGCCAACCTCCTAGTTGTCTGGGCAACCCAACTTTCTTTGATCAACTTAACACACATTTGGGGGCCTTAGCTGGTGGTCTGGGTTGTTTCCCTCTCGCGACGGGACGTTATCACCCCGCCACTGACTGCCTGGTGGCTCTCTGCCGGTATTCGGAGTTTGTCTAGGGTTGGTACCCGGTGAAGGGCCCTAGCCTAATCAGTGCTCTACCTCCGGAGAGACAAAACCAGACGCTATACCTAAATATATTTCAGGGAGTACGAGCTATTTCCAAGTTTGATTGGCCTTTCACCCCTATCCACAGTTCATCCGAAGACTTTTCAACGTCTGGCGGTTCGGGCCTCCATGGGGTTTTACCCCCACTTCACCCTGACCATGGATAGCTCACTTGGTTTCGCGTCTGCCCCGCTGTACTGCACGCCCGTTTCAGACTCGCTTTCGCTACGGCTCCACCCCTTAGGGGCTTAACCTCGCACAACAGGAGCAACTCGTAGGCTCATTATACAAAAGGCACGCCGTCACCCCAATAAATTGAGGCTCCGACCGCTTGTAAGCACACGGTTTCAGGTACTATTTCACTCGCCTTCTCGGCGTTCTTTTCACCTTTCCCTCACGGTACTGGTTCACTATCGGTCATACAGATGTATTTAGCCTTACCGGATGGTGCCGGCTGGTTCACGCAAGGTTTCACCGGCCTCGCGCTACTCAGGATACCCGCCTCAAAACTCGCCGTACGCCTACAGGCCTTTCACCTTCTGTGGGACTGCTTTCCAGGCAGTTTCGACTTAAGCTCGCTTCGATTATGCAGGTCCTACTACCCCGACTCCCCGTAGGAAGCCGGTTTGGGCTGCTTCCCGTTCGCTCGCCGCTACTTGGGAAATCACTTGATTGTTTTCTGTTCCTGAGGGTA
>NZ_JABURM010000004.1 GCF_014762685.1 Gracilimonas sp. | reverse complement strand
AACAAGCTCTCGCTCGCACAAACAATCTGATCTATACTTCAATATGTCTAAGAACAATTATTTCGCATTTGTAAAATCGGTTGCGAAACAGAAACCAAAGATACGGGATATTAAATTCGGATGTCAACTTTATTTTTAAAAACTTTCCTTTTTTTTGACATCAGCATGAGGCAAACTTTTTCTTATCACAGCCTCAAAAAAAAAGCACCTTTACAGAATATAAAGGCGCTTAAATTTAACTCTAAATTACTTCTTTTCGTCTTCTGAACTTTCCTCTTCTTCGGCTGAATCTTCGTTAGCAGAAGTAGCAGCAGTTTCCTCATCTTTAGCATCAGCAACTGCTTCTTCCTCATCTGTTTTCTCAACAGGAGCTTCGGCCTTTTTAGATTCTTTTTTCTCTTCTTTCGAGGTGGTAGGTGTATTAGTTTTACCTGCCCGTCGAGTTTTCTTTTTGCCCTTTTCAGCTGACGCACTACCTTCCGGCTTGATATCATTGTAATCTACCAATTCTATCACTGCAAGCTCAGCACCATCTCCTTTTCGGTGACCTGCTTTGATTACACGAGTATAACCACCGGGCCGATCTTTACTTTTTGGGCCAACTTCCGTGAATAAAGTAGTAACAGCATCTTTATTTTGCAGAGAAGAAAATACTTGTCGCCTGTTGTGGTGCGAATCTTCTTTGGCCCTGGTAATTAATGGCTCAATAAAGCCTCGTAATTCTTTAGCCTTAGCAAGAGTTGTTACTATTCTGTGCTCTCGGATCAACGCCATAGCAAGAGATTGCATGGTGGTTTTACGATGAGCAGCAGTTCTGCTTAATTTTCTACCTTTTACTCCGTGACGCATAATTTAATTCCTTTATCTTAGTCCAAATATTTTGATACGTCCATTCCAAACTCAAGATTCTTCTCTTCAATAACCTCGACTAATTCGCTAAGAGATTTTTTACCGAAGTTTCTGAATTTTAGAAGATCTTGCTCATCACGTGACACCAACTCTCCAATAGAATTGATATTTGCAGACTTCAAACAGTTGTATGCCCGCACACTTAGATTAAGGTCTTCGATACTTGTTCTAAGAAGATTCGCAACGCGCTGCTTCTCGGCATCAACCTCTTCTTCTTCCTGAGTGAATGGCTCTTCTATTTCTTCTGTAATGAATTTTTCAATATGCTCTTTAAGAATTTTACCGGCTATGGTAAGTGCTTCTTTAGCATTTACTGATCCATCAGTTGCGATATCCATTACTAGTTTTTCGTAATCGGTACGCTGACCAACACGAACATTTTCAACGTTATATTTTACAGACTTAATTGGGGTAAAAATTGCATCGATAGGAATAAGATTTACATCCTCATCTTCGATGGTCATTTCTTCCGCCGGCACATAGCCACGGCCACGGCCAACTTTAAGTTCAATTTCCAGTTCTGCATCATCTGCAAGATTGGCTATTACCAAATCCGGATTTAGCACATCATATTCTGCAGTTGCATCATCAATATCTTTCGCTGTCAATTCACCTTTACCACTCTTGGAAATATGAATAACACCGGAACTCTGTTCTACTTGCTTAAACCGGACTTGCTTGAAGTTCAGGATGATTTCGTATACATCTTCTTTCACTCCTTTAATGCTGGAATATTCGTGGTCAACTCCATTGATCTTAACAGCAGTGATTGCAATTCCTGGTAGTGATGAGAGCAGAACCCGTCGAAACGAGTTACCAATCGTTACACCGAAACCTCTTTCAAGTGGCTGGAGTACAAAGGTTCCAAAATTATCTTTGTCTTCAACAACATTAAGTGTTTCGGGCATTTGAATGCTATAGTTGCTCATAATAAGGTCTTAAACTTTTATAATTACTTAGAATAAAGCTCAACAATAAGCTGAACATTTATGTTTTCAGGTATTTCTTCCATCGTCGGAACATACAGCACCTTACCTGATCTTGACTTCGGATCTGTTTCAACCCATTTATATTTATTTCTGGATGATCCGTCTAAAGAATCTTCAATGACTTCAAGATTTCTTGATTTAGGGCGAATAGAAACTACATCCCCCGGGCTCAACTCATAGGAAGGGATGTTCACTACCCCGCCATTCACTACAATATGCTTATGAGTTACAAGCTGGCGTGCCTGACGTCGAGTTCTTGCAAATCCCATTCGATATACGGTATTATCCAAACGGCTTTCAAGAGCTTGAAGAAGGTTTTCACCCGCTACACCACTTTTAGCTGAAGCAGCTTTGAATAAATTACGGAATTGCTTTTCAAGCAATCCATAAGTGTATTTAGCCTTTTGCTTTTCCTCGAGCTGAATAGCGTATTCAGATTTTCTGTTAAATCTTGAACGCCCATGCTCGCCGGGGCCATATGGTTTTCGCTCTAAAGCTTTACTAGGTCCAAAGATTGGTTCTTTGAATCGTCTGGCTTTTTTTTGTTTCGGTCCTCTATATCTTGCCATTATACAATCTACTTACAATTAAACTCTTCTTCGTTTCGGTGGTCGACATCCATTATGCGGAAGGGGAGTGCGATCTTTTATAGAAGTAACTTCTAAACCTGAACTCGCCATTCCACGCACAGCTGCTTCACGTCCTGACCCAGGACCTTTAACAAATACTGCTACTTTCCTTAAACCCATATCGTGTGCTGTTTTTGCAGCAGTTTCGGCGCTTAATTGAGCAGCATAAGGGGTATTCTTTCTAGATCCTTTAAATCCTTCTTTCCCTGCAGATGACCACGAAACTACGTTTCCGTCTGCATCGGTTATAGTTACGATCACATTATTAAATGTAGCTTTTACAAAAGCCATACCATTGGGATCGCTTAATTGCTTTTTCCTTTTGCGCTTTGCAGCTACAGATGCTTTGGGTTGTTTTTTAGCCATGGGTTATCTTAATTACAATTACTTCTTAACAGCTTTTTTCTTACCAGCAACAGTACGCTTCTTCCCTTTGCGGGTACGCGCATTTGTTTGAGTGTTTTGACCTCGAACAGGAAGCCCTCGACGGTGACGAACACCCCGATAACTGCCTATTTCTATCAAGCGACGAATGTCTCCATTCACTTCACTTCTCAGCGCACCCTCAACTTTATATTCTTCGTCTATTACTTTACGTAACTCACTTACTTCTTCATCAGTCCAATCCTGAACTTTCGTGTTGTGATCAATGCCAACACGATCAAGGATTTCAATAGCCTTTGAGCGACCAATTCCATAAATATAAGTAAGGCTGATTACGCCTCTTTTCTGTTTAGGTAAATCTATTCCAGCAATACGTGCCATATAAGTAATCTGTTATTCTATTATCCCTGACGCTGCTTATGGCGTGGGTTTTTTTTGTTGATTACGTAAAGACGTCCTTTACGTCGTACAATTTTGTCGTCTGAACTTCTTTTCTTTACTGATGATCGTGTTTTCATGACAACCTCTTTATTTATATCTATATGTTATTCTTCCTTTGGATAAATCATAGGGTGACATTTCTACTGCCACTCTGTCTCCCGGGAGAATTTTAATGTAATACATACGCATTTTACCTGATACGTGAGCAAGTATTTCATGCCCGTTATCCAACTCCACACGGAACTGTGCATTAGGTAATGCTTCTATTATTTCTCCATCTTGTTTTATCGGCTCTTGTTTAGCCATAATACAATATGTTTTCTTTTTTATCCGAGAGCTCAGCAATATAATCAAAAGTACTGAGAATTTCAGCCTTCCCTTCACGAACTACTATATCATGTTCGTAGTGAGCTGCCAGGCTCCCGTCAGCTGTAACAACTGTCCAGCCATCGTTTAACGTTTTTGTTTTCCAAGAACCCATGGTAATCATCGGCTCTACGGCGAGTGTCATTCCTGATCGGAGTCGCTCACCTTTTCCTTTTCTTCCAAAATTTGGTACGGATGGATCTTCATGCATTGACTTCCCAATGCCATGACCAACCAATTCTCTAACTACGCCAAAACCAGCATTTTCACAATGGACTTGAACAGCATTAGCCAAATCGCCAATTCTATTTCCATGGATGGCTTGCTCAATGCCCTTATAAAGAGATTCAAGCGTAGTCCTCAATAATTTCAAAGTCTCATCATTACATTCACCAACTGCGAATGTATAAGCATGATCACCGAAGTATCCATTCTTTTCAACTCCACAATCTACCGAAACAATATCTCCTTCTTCCAAAACCCTTTCACCCGGAATCCCATGAACTACTTCTTCATTCACAGAAATACACAGCGTTGCCGGAAACTCATTTCCTTTTGGGCCATAACCTTTAAAAGCTGGCCGACCTTTTTCTTTTGTAATATATTCTTCTGCAATTCTATCAAGTTTACCGGTCTGAACACCTGGTTCAATATACTTACCAACTTCTGCTAATGTTCTTGAGACAATCAGCGCACTTTCGCGCATCTTCTCAATTTCCGATTCACTCTTCAGGTATATCATTCTAAGCTCGTCGTCGACCTTTTATTCTACCTGTTTTCATAAAGCCATCATAATGACGCATCATCAAATGGCTTTCAATTTGCTGTAGTGTATCTAATGCTACACCTACAATAATCAGCAAACTTGTTCCTCCATAAAAGAGGGCGAATCCAGGAGTGATTCCAAATAAACTCACTGCAATTGCAGGAAGAATAGCTACGAATGATAGAAATAATGATCCCGGCAAGGTAATCTTAGTCAAAATGTTATCAATAAACTCCACTGTTTGCTTACCGGGACGAACACCTGGTATAAACCCACCTTGTCGTTTCATTGTATCTGCCATTTCTTTTGGATTGATGGCTATCGCTGTATAGAAAAATGTAAAGAACACACAGACAATGAAAAACACTATAGAGTAAACCAATCCGGTAAAATCTACTGACCATTGTGTTAAAAACTGAACGGTTTCATTCTCTGGGAAAAAAGAACCTATGGTACTTGGAATAAACATAATAGACTGGGCAAAAATAATGGGCATTACACCTGCCGCATTTACCCTAAGTGGCAAGTACTGAGTGGTTCCACCATAAACTTTTCGGCCAACAACCCGCTTCGCATACTGAACGGGAATTTTACGTGTTCCCTGTGTCAACATTACAACAGCTGCAATCACCAATATCAGGGCTGCAACTTCAATAATTACCAAAATAGCATTCGCTTTAGTGCTTACTTCATTATAGAAGCTAGCCGGTAATGCAGCGATAATACCGATCATAATAATCAGTGAAATACCATTACCAATTCCCCTTTCACTTATTCGTTCACCCAACCACATCACAAAAACAGTACCTGCAGTTAATACAATCATCGCTGTAATTACAAAAGCGAATTCATTTACTACAATTGCCTGAGGGGCAGTCGATATAAGATTAATCGCAAAACCAATACCCTGTACTAAAGTAATACCAACAGTACCATATCGAGTCAAACGGGTAATTTTACGGCGGCCTTCTTCTCCTTCTCGCTGTAATTTTTGAAAATAAGGGACTACCGCACCCATCAACTGAATAATAATAGCCGCTGTAATATAGGGCATGATTCCGAGGGCAAAAACACCCGCTCTTGAGAATGCTCCCCCTACAAATAAATCAAAAAGGCCAAGCAAACTGCTTGCAGCATTTCCACTGCTTCCAATAAGCTGGTTAGCATCGACACCCGGTAGGGTAATGTAACTACCAACCCGGTATACCATTAAGATTCCAACCGTATAAAGAATACGATTCTTAAGGTCTTCAATTTTAAAAATATTTCGGAAGTTTTCTATCAGACTCATGCGCCGTCTATACTATTAGTTTTGCACTATAGTTAATGATCCACCTGCTTTCTCTACCTTTTCTGTGGCAGATTTACTGGCGGCGTGCACTTCGATTTCTATTTTCTGCTCAAGATCTCCACGACCAAGTAACTTTACTCGATCATTTTTATCAGCTAACCCTGCATTTACTAAATCTTCCAAACTAATGGATGTATTGAGCTTTCCAGCTTCAATAAATTCACTAATTGTATGCACGTTTATTCCACGATTTTCAGTTCGGTTGAAGTTTGTAAAACCGAATTTAGGAAGACGGCGCTGAAGTGGCATCTGACCACCTTCAAACCAAGCACGTTGTTTATAGCCTGACCTGGATTTTTGTCCGTTATGCCCACGACCCGATTGTTCTCCACGTCCGGAACCTTGTCCGCGACCAACTCGTTTTGAGCTTTTTCTGTTTGGGATCGGTGCTTTTAAATTACTTAAGTCCATCATCAAATTCCTTTAGATATTATCCTTCAAATACTTTGTTGAGAGACACTCCTCTACGTTGTGCTACTTCAACAGGATCAGTCAATTCTTTCAATGCAGTAAAAGCTGCTTTTACCATGTTATGAGGATTCGAAGAACCCTGTGATTTTGACAGAATATTATGTACTCCGGCAACATCAAGCAATGCTTTAACAGCACCACCTGCAATTACACCAGTACCTTCAGCTGCCGGACGAAGCAATACTTTACCCGCTCCGGCTTTACCTACTATCGGATGGTAGATACTTTTGGTTTTGGTTAAAGGTACACGAATCAAGTTCTTCTTGGCATTATCAAAGCCTTTTTGAATGGCATCTGATACTTCATTTGCTTTACCGAGTCCATGTCCGCAAACACCGTTCCCATCACCAACTACTACAATAGCGTTAAAGCTAAACCGGCGTCCACCTTTCACTACTTTAGAAACACGGTTAACGTGAACCAGTTTCTCTTCGAGATTCAAGTTTGCAGCAGGTATAGATTGTTTTCTTCTTATTTTAGGCATTGTTTATCCCAATTCTATTAAAAGTCTAATCCACCATCGCGCGCGCCATCAGCGGCGGCCTTCACGATGCCATGATATTTATAACCACTACGGTCAAATACCACTTTATTAATTCCTTTGTCCTGAGCTACTTCAGCAAGTTCAGCACCCGCTTTTTTAGCATTTTCTACACCGCTCTTGGCTTTTGTAGCAGCAAGTGTTGCACCTGTTAAATCATCAATCAATTGCAGGTAAGTATATTTACTGCTTTTGTAAATGCTTAAGCGAGGACGTTCTGCCGTTCCTTTAATAGTAGAACGGATACGACGTCGTATCTTATTTCTGCGCTCAGTTTTTTTCTGTTGTAACTTATTCATTTTTTAAATCCTCTATTTAGCAGCTGACTTACCGGCCTTACGACGAATCTGCTCACCCAGATATCTGATACCTTTACCTTTATAAGGCTCGGGTTTTCTAAATGATCTGATTTTTGCAGCAACCTGGCCGACCATTTCTTTATCAACACCGGAGATAATAAGTATAGGGTTTTTACCTGATTTGGTATCCACCTCTATAGTGACACCTTCCGGCGGTACAAAGAAAATAGGGTGCGAATAACCCAGGTTGAGTTCTAATACATCACCACTCACAGATGCACGAAAACCAACGCCTATAATTTCTAATTTTTTGGTATAGCCTTCCGAAACTCCAACAACTGCGTTATTAATTAAAGCACGAAACAATCCATGTAATGCACGGTTTGATTTTTCATCGTTACTTCTTTTGATAACGAGTTCATTCTCATTCTTTTCAATAGAAATATTGGGATGAATTCGGAGTGTGTTGGTTCCTTTTTCTCCTTTAAAAGTTGCGATATTATCAGCATTGATGCTGAACTCAACTTTATCAGAAATAGGTACCGGTAGATTTCCAATTCGAGACATAGTTCAAAAACTGTTTATTAATAAATGGTGCACAATATCTCGCCGCCTACATTAAGCTTGCGAGCTTCTTTATCGGTCATTACACCTTTTGATGTTGAAAGAATCACAATACCCAAGCCGTTTTGAGAGCGGGGAACTTCGTCTCCGCCTTTATAAACTCGTAAACCGGGCTTTGAAAGTCTTTTCATGCTGCGGATTACAGGATGGCCGTATGAATCATATTTCAGAAACAATCGAATAACTCCTTGCTTTCCGTCTTCAATATCAATGTATTTCGAGATATACCCTTTGTCAGCCAAAATTTTAGTCATGGCTCGCTTCAGTTTAGAAGCGGGGATATCTACTCTTCTATGCCCGGCTTGTTGGGCATTTCTAATTCGTGTTAAATAATCTGCAATAGGATCTGTCATCGATTCCTTAGTTAAATTTACCAGCTTGCTTTTCGTACACCAGGAATCTTACCTGCCAGGGCAAGTTCACGAAATTTAATTCGTGAGATTCCATATTTACCAACATAACCACGGCTTCTGCCGGTGATGTTGCATCGGTTGCGAACCCTTGTTGGGCTTGCATCGCGAGGCAATTTTTGCAGGCCTTCATAGTCGCCCGCTTCTTTAAGCTTGCGACGCTTTTCGGCGTACTTTTCTACAGTTTCTTTTCTTTTTTTGTTACGTGCTATCCAAGCTTTCTTAGCCATAATAGAATATCCTTAGTTTCTCGTTTGAAATGGCATTCCAAAGTGCTTAAGCAGGGCATAAGCTTCTTCATCTGTTTCAGCAGAAGTTACAAAAGTAATATCCATACCGTGTACTTTTGAAACTTTGTCTGTATCTATCTCCGGGAAAATTGTGTGTTCTTTAATACCCATGGTATAATTTCCACGACCATCAAAGCTTTTGTCCGGAACTCCCTGGAAGTCACGTGTTCTTGGCAGAGCCAAGTTTACAAGACGATCCAGAAACTCAAACATAATACGCTGACGAAGGGTTACTTTACAGCCAATTGGCATTCCTTCTCTCAGCTTAAAGTTCGAAATAGACTTTTTAGCCTTAGTAGTAACCGGTTGTTGTCCGGTTATTGCAGCTACGTTATCTACAACCGTATCTAAAACTTTTTTATCGGTTATAGCGTCGCCTACACCTACATTAATTACAATTTTCTGAAGTTTGGGTATGGCCATTGGGTTTTCATACTCAAACTCTTCGCGTAATTTTTCGCGAATTTCATCTTTGTACTGTGTATATAATCTTGCTTCAGCCATTGCTATTTATCTGCGTTATTTGTCCAACATTTCGCCACTTGTTTTGGCGTAGCGAACCCAACGGCCTTTGCCGTCTTCATCAATTCGCTTACGTCCAACACGAGTAGGTTCGTCTGTAGTAGGATCAATTACCATTACATTTGATATATGTACGGAACCCTCCTTCTTAAGACGCCCACCTTGTGGGTTATCCTGGGTTGGCTTTTCATGATGGGTTTTCATATTAATTCCCTCAACGAGCACACGCTCTTTTTTAGGGAACACCATCAATACACGGCCTCTTTTTCCTTTATCGTTACCGGCAATCACTAAAACGTCATCGCCTTTCTTAACGTGTAATTTCTTTTGTTTATTGAACCTGCGTGGCATACTCTAATTCCTTTTTTAAAGTACTTCCGGTGCAAGCGACACGATTCTCATGAAGCTTTTTTCACGAAGCTCTCTGGCCACTGGGCCAAAAATACGTGTACCTACCGGTTCTTGATCTTTGTTAATAATAACCGCTGCATTTTCATCAAAGCGGATGTAACTGCCATCTCGCCTGCGGTATTCTTTTTTTGTTCGTACAATAACGGCTTTTACAACTTCGCCTTTCTTGACGTTACCGCCAGGTATTGCAGTTTTTACAGATGCGGAAATCAGATCGCCTACACGTGCATATCGTCTTTTGGAATCTCCCAAAACTTTGATACACATCAGCTTTCTGGCGCCGCTGTTATCTGCTACATTTAATGTCGTATTCGTTTGAACCATCGCTAATTCCTAATGCTCTATTCGTTACTTAGCTTTTTCGACGATTTCTACCAATCGCCATGATTTACGCTTTGATAGTGGTCGGGTAGACATGATATGTACCTTGTCACCGATGTTTGCTTCATTGTTCTCATCGTGTGCCATGTACTTAGTAGTCTTGGTAATATACTTTCCGTAAATAGAATGTTTTACCTGACGATCTACTGCAACCGTTATGCTTTTGTCCATGCGGTTACTTACCACATGTCCAACTCTTTCTCGTCTTCGGGCTCTTTCTGTTTGTGCCATAGTTTAAATCCTTATTGCTTATTCAGCACTACTTTTTTCATTAATGATAGTCACCAATCGGGCAACTTCTCTTCGGTGGTTTCTCAGTCTGGCCGGGTTTTCAAGTTGTCCGGTAACTGATTTTGTAAAACGAAGATTCTGTAGTGCATCACGCTCATCATTCAAGCGAGCTTGTAATTCAGTAAGTGTTAAATCTCTTAATTCGTGTGCTTTCATCTTATCCTCCCTGGTAGTCTCTGCGAACTACAAACTTGGTCTTGATAGGTAGTTTATGAGCTGCACGTCTTAAAGCTTCTTTTGCTCTTTCTTCATTCACTCCGGCAATTTCAAACAAAATACGTCCGGGTTTCACAACGGCTATCCAATGATCCAAAGCACCCTTACCTTTACCCATACGGGTTTCAGCTGGTTTGCTCGTCATAGGCCGATCCGGAAAAATCCGGATGAATGTTTGACCGTCTCGCTGCAGCGAACGCGCAATGGCGATACGGCAAGCTTCAATTTGTCGTGCAGTGATAAACTTAGGCTCCATAGCTTTCAGTCCAAAATCACCAAAGTTAATAACATGGCCGCGCGTTGCGTTACCTTTCAGTTTGTCGCGATGGACACGGCGTCTCTGAACTCGTTTTGGCTCTAACATCGTTTCTTATTAACTGTTTTTATTAAGATCTATTTCTGTTTCTGCTGCGTCGGCGACTTCTTCGTCCTTTGTCATCCCCGCCTCTTCTGTTTCCACGACCGGAGTCAGAATCTCTTCCGGATTGTGTTCCAGGGGTCAAATCAACGTCACCAATAATTTCTCCTTTGAAGATCCATACCGTTACTCCAATAGAACCATAAATAGTATTCGAAGTAGAGGCTGCATAATCAATATCGGCTCGCAAAGTGTGCAACGGAATTTGGCCTTCCTTATACTGCTCGGTTCGGGCCATTTCTGCTCCACCAAGTCGTCCTGCACAACGAACTTTAATACCTTTAGCACCCATACGCATTGCTGATGAAATAGCTGTTTTCATTGCTCTACGAAATGAGACACGAGCTTGTAACTGCTGTGCAATATTCTGAGCAACTAAGCTTGCATCAAGCTCAGGGCGTTTAATTTCACTAACATTAATTTGTACTTCTTTGCTGGTGATTTTCTTAAGCTCTTCGCGAAGCAATTCAATCTGCTCTCCACCTTTACCGATAATAACACCGGGTCGGCTTGTTCGAAGCGTAAGCAAAATTCGCTTAGGGGTACGTTCTATTATAACATTAGAAAGACCGCCATTGCGAAGTCTTGTATGCAAATATTCACGAAGTTTTTCGTCTTCAATAATGAGAGCCGGTTGGTTCTCTTCAGAAAACCAGTTGGAATCCCATCCGCGAATAATGCCTAATCTAAAACCAGTTGGATTTGTTTTTTGTCCCAAGGTATTGTTCGTTTATTCGTTTACACTTTCTTGATCGCGCTTAGCCACTTTTACTGTAATATGGCATGAGCGTTTGTTAATTCGATGAGCTCGGCCCATCGGTGCCGGCTGAATTCTTTTCAGCGTTACGCCTTCATCAACATAAATTTCTTTGATAAAAAGATCTTCATTATCGAAGCGCTCTTCCTGAAATTTATCTCTTAAATTTGCAGCCGCCGACTTGATTACCTTAATTACATCTTCTGCAGATGCTTTTTTTGTAAACTCAAGTTGCTTAATCGCTTTTTCTACTGACTTACCACGCACAGCATCCGCTACAAGGCGAACTTTTCGAGGAGCTTTCCTCAAATGCTTTTGTACTGCGCGTGCTTCTAAAACTGGAGTATCCATCTCTTATTTCCGATTAATTATTTAGCTGCTTTTTTCAATGGGTGGCCACGGAATGTTCTTGTAGGTGCAAATTCACCTAGTTTGTGACCTACCATATTTTCAGTTATAAACACAGGGATAAATTGCTTACCGTTGTGTACTGCAAGTGTCAATCCCATAAAATCAGGAGTGATCATTGAACTTCGTGACCAGGTTTTGATCACTTTCTTGCTTCCACTTTCCTGAGCTTCATCAATTTTACGTTGAAGCTTATAGTAAACAAAAGGCCCTTTTTTCAGTGAGCGTGGCATACGTTACTTAATTATTTTTTCTTGGTTTTTCTTCTTCTTACGATGTACTTGGAAGACAGCTTATTACGATTTCTTGTCTTCTTACCTTTAGCGGATTGTCCCCAAGGTGACCGTGGGTGACCTCCGGATGCCTTTCCTTCTCCACCACCCATGGGGTGATCAACAGGGTTCATAGCAACACCACGTGTTTGTGGTCTTCTTCCTTTCCACCTGCTTCTACCGGCTTTTGCAATCGTGGTATTCATATGGTCGGGATTACTTGTTTCCCCAACTGTTGCATAGCAAGTTCCAAGGATCATTCTAACTTCACCAGATGGAAGTTTTACACTTACATACTTTTCTTGCTTACCCAGTAATTGTGCTCCGGTACCTGCACTTCGGCAAAGCGTTCCGCCTTGCCCTGGATTTAATTCAATATTGTGAATGAACGTACCTGGAGGCATTTTCATCATTGGGAGTGCATTTCCTAAATCAGGTGCTGCATTTTCTCCGGAAATGATAGTATCTCCAACTTTTAACTTGTTAGGAGCCAGTATATATCTGCGCTCTCCGTCGGCATAAGCTACAAGAGCTATTCGGGCAGATCGATTAGGATCATACTCAATAGTTTGAACTGTAGCAGGCACATCAAATTTATTACGCTTGAAATCGATCATTCGATATCGGCGTTTGTGCCCTCCGCCTCTGTGGCGAGAAGTGATACGTCCGTGTCTGTTACGTCCACCGGTATTATGCTTACCTGCTAATAAGGCTTTTAACGGCTTATCAGTTGTAATTTCGTCAAACACAGGAGCTATTCTGTGTCTGGTTCCCGGTGTCATTGGTTTTAATTTCTTAGTAGGCATTCTTCTCTAATCCTTAAATTTCAGCAAAGAAATCAATTTCGCCTTCTTTGACAGTTACAATGGCTTTTTTCCAGACCTTCGTTCGGCCTGCCTGGTAACCGCTTCGTGTATATCTGCCTTTTGGTTTAGAAGGCATGATCGCGGTATTAACTTTAGCCACTTTTACTCCCGGATAAGTTGCCTCAACGGCTTTCTTGATCTCGGGTTTACTCGCATTTTTAGCAACTTCAAAAGTATATTTACCTTCTTCTTGAAGTCTACTTAATTTCTCAGTAATAACTGGTTTTACAATAATACTCATGCTGCAGCCTCTTCAGTTTTACCTTCAACACTATTTTCCAAAACTGCTACGGCACTTTCCTGAATCAAGATTATATCCGCGTTCATAATTTGGTAAGTGTTAGGCTTATAGCCTTCCAATACCTGAACTTTGGGAATATTCCGTGCAGATTTGTAAACGTTGATATCTGTTTCGCTTGTCAGAATCATTACTTTTTTTCCGTCAGCTTCAAATGCCTTTAGAATATCTGCTACTTGTGAAGTTTTAGGCTCATCAAATGAAAAATCTTTCACAACTATGATTCCTTCGGCGCTTGCTTTCAAAGAAAGTGCAGACTTCCGGGCCAATTGCCGGGTTTTCTTATTCATTTTAAAGCCATAATCACGTGGCTTGGGACCAAAAACAGTTCCACCTTTTCTAAGCAAGGGAGACTTAATATCACCACGACGAGCATTGCCCGTTCCTTTTTGGCGATACATTTTCTTCGTGCTTCCTTTTACTTCAGCTCGCTCTTTCGTTTTTGCCGTACCCTGGCGCTTGTTGGCCAAGTGACGACGAACATCTTCATAAAGAACCACATCATTCGGTTCGATGGCAAAGATTGCATCGCTGAGTTCAGCTTTCTTGCTACTTTTTGATCCGTCTATTTTATAAATATCTAATTTCATGACTAGTTGATAACAGACGTTTTATTGTGAATTTCTACGTAGCCGCCTTTTGGTCCCGGAATTGATCCAGTAACCAAAATTACATTTGAGTCTTCCAAAATATTAGCGACGCTTAAGTTCTTAATCTTAACCCGCTCATTTCCAGACTGACCGGCCATCCGCATTCCTTTAAATACTTTAGAAGGATCCGAAGCATTACCGATTGCACCGGGAGCTCTCAAGCGATTGTGCTGCCCGTGAGTTGCATCACCTACACCAGCAAAATTGTGGCGCTTGACTACACCTGTAAATCCCCGGCCTTTTGAATTTGCCACTACATCTACAGTGTCACCTACGGTGAACACATCACTGATATTAAGTTCGTCACCTATATCAAGGCCTTCAGGAATAAAATCCCTGAATTCAACTACATGATGCCTAGCAGATACTCCTGCTTTTGCAAAATGGCCTTTAACAGCTTTGCTTACATTTTTTTCTTTACGATCAAAAGCAGCAAGCTGAACAGCAGTGTAACCGTCTGTTTCTTCTGTTTTGATCTGGGTAATAGCACAAGGTTCAATTTCAATAACGGTTACCGGAATATTCCGTCCCGCGTTATCAAACACGCTTGTCATACCAACTTTTTTTCCTATCAAACCACTCATCGTGTTCGGGTCCTTTTATACTTTAATTTCTACATCAACGCCGGAAGGTAATTCCAGCTTCATCAATGCATCAACGGTTTGTGATCCTGTTGAAAGAATATCAATGAGACGCTTATGAGAACGATACTCAAATTGCTCACGTGATTTCTTATCAACAAATACGGATTTATTTACCGTAATGATGCTTTTACGAGTGGGCAGCGGGATTGGTCCCGATACTACCGCACCAGTAGATTTCACAGTCTGAATAATCTTTTCAGCTGATTTATCGATCAAATTATGATCGTATGACTTCAATTTGATTCTGATTTTCTGTTGTGTTGCCACGATCAGATCCTTAGTCTAAGATTTTAGTTACCACTCCGGCGCCCACGGTACGGCCACCTTCGCG
>NZ_JABURM010000003.1 GCF_014762685.1 Gracilimonas sp. | reverse complement strand
AGCGCCGATGGTACTGCCACAAGCGGTAGAGTAGGTCGTCGCCTTCTTCCTTTTTACTCAAAGCTCCAATCACTATACGATTGGAGCTTTTTTTTTTGAGAAGAATTACAGAAAAGCGATTTAGGAATGTTTATATTTAGATTAACTGTTTAAAGTACACAACCAGTAAGTAAAGGACATTATATTGGATTTTCAGAGATTCTTAGAAGACTATAAACAAAAGCTTTTCACCATCTTTTCTCAAAAGAAAGATGCAGAAGAACAAACACTTGTTAGAGGGATTGAGGAAACTACATTAAAGGAAATCATGGATCTATCTCCATTGAGTTCTTTTATTCCTTCAAAATACGGTGGTTATGGAGGTAATACTGCTGAAGCATTGGCAATGCTGGAAGCGAGTTCATATGAATCACTTCCATTGTCGCTCATGATGGGTATTAATGGTGCACTTTTTCTTCAGCCGATTGCTAATTACGCTAATGAAGAAACCAAAAAGAATATTTTTAACCGTGTGATTAATGCCAATAAATTGGGCGGTTTAATGATTACAGAGCCTGATTATGGTTCTGATGCTTTGAAAATGCAAACCTCATATCGAAAAGTCGGTGATGACACTTATAAGATTGAAGGAACAAAGCACTGGGGAGGACTGACCGGAATGGCTGACTATTGGTTAATTACAGCACGGGGAATGAACGACAAAGGCGATTTAGGTCGGGACATATCTTTCTTTATTCATGACACAAGAAATGGCGGAATCGAGGTTGAAGAATACTACAATAACCTTGGTTTATATATGCTTCCTTACGGAAAGAATAATATTGATATTACCGTAGACGAATCTCATAAGCTGCAGCCAAAGAGTACCGGAGTGACTATGATGTTAGATCTACTTCACCGCAGCAGGTTACAGTTTCCAGGTATGGGAATGGGATTCTTGAGAAGAATGATGGATGAAGCTGTTACACATTGCAAGGAAAGATTTGTTGGCGGACAAAGTCTCATTAATTACGATCAGGTAAAAAGCAGATTGTCAACAATACAAGCTTATTTTACTGTTTGTTCAGCAATGTGCAATTTTACAAGCACTAATGTTCCCTTAGAAAAGAATACATCCCGCATGGACCTGGAAGCAAATGCCATTAAATCAATTATTACAGATTTTATGCAACACGCCTCACAATCACTGCTTCAATTAACCGGAGCAATGGGGTATAGATTAGATCACATTGCCGGACGCTCTGTTGTTGACAGTCGTCCATTTCAAATTTTTGAAGGTTCAAATGATATTCTATATCAACAGATCAGTGAGTCCGTGTTAAAAATGATGAGAAAGCTTAAAAATAATAACTTGCAGGATTTTTTAAGCGACTTTCATCTTACAGAGAGATCATCTGAATATTTTAAAGAACATTTAAATTTTGAGCTTGATGCCCAAATGCCCCAGCGGAAGTTAGTAGATCTTGGAAAAGCAATTGGCCGAATTATTTCTATGGAGTTTACTCTAAACTTGGGAGACCGGGGTTTTAATGAAGAGCTTATTCAAAATGCGATTAAGACTCTTCAGGAAGAGGTGTATGCCATACTGCAAACTTATAAACATGGCGGTAAGGCTGATGTTGTTGAAGATTATCAATTGGATAGCTCTTGGTTTAAACTTTCAACGGTGAATGCCTAAAACAAAGATCGTAGTAATTTCAGGAGCCGGAATAAGCGCTGAAAGTGGTCTGTCTACCTTTCGAGGATCCGGAGGCCTTTGGGAGGGTTACGATATACAAGAAGTCGCCTCCCCTCAAGGCTGGGAAACAGATACGGAAACAGTACTCCAATTTTACAACTTGCGCAGAAGGCAGGCTGCAGAAGCCAAACCTAATAAGGCTCATAAAGCTTTAGCCGATCTTGAAAAACAATTTGAAGTTGTTATCATAACACAAAATGTAGATGATTTGCATGAACGTGCCGGCTCAAATAATGTAATGCATTTACATGGAGAATTAAGAAAAGCCCGGAGTGAAAAAAACGAATCACTGGTTATTGATATAGGCTCCGATCCAATTAAATTGGGTGATCTTGCTGAAGATGGTGCCCAGTTGCGGCCTCATGTAGTTTGGTTTGGCGAAATGGTTCCTATGATAGAACCGGCAGCTATGGAAGTAGCAGAAGCTGATATTTTGATTGTAGTTGGAACTTCATTAGTAGTATATCCTGCTGCAGGGTTGATACACTACGCAAAAACCGGAATCCCGAAATATATTATTGATCCATCTGAGCCACAATTACTGGATCAGGACGGTTGGTTTCATTACAGGGAAAATGCAGGGACCGGAGTAAAGAAACTAGCAGAGAAATTAAAAAAGGAGATTAGTTAATAAGATGTCAAAGAAGAAAGCAACAGAAGAAGAGAAAGGGGTTTTAGAACAATTTATGCTCCCCTATTACCATATCACGAAAAGAATTCCTCTTTTTCCGGGGAAAAATAATATTCAATCGGAAGCAGGTCTGTTTGGTATCACTGAGGAGGAATTAAAACAATACAGAAAAAATTATGATGATAATGCCCGGGAAGCTGCATTAGAGATTTTAAAAGACGATGAAATAGTCGATTGTTTAGACAAGCTTCCAATGGATGGAGAAGAAACCATGGTAGCTTTTGGTGATTCCAATACAGAGGATGCCCAAGGTTGGTTTACTATTTTGAAGCATGTGCTGGAAATTTCCACCGAAAACCCAAACTTCAAATTTATCAATGCCGGGGTTTCTTACAATACAACGTCTGAAGCATTGCGTCGAATTGACCGGGATGTTGTGATACATGAACCGGATTGGGTTATAATTGCTTTAGGCACTTTTGATGCTCAGAGATTGAATATTGCCCCTGATCGGACATTATTGCCACTTTCCGAAACATGGGAAAATATTGAAACTATTCAGTCTATATTGGAGACAAGGGTTGAAAATCCTTTAGTATGGATTACCCCGGCATCTGTGATTGATGAAATCTTAGAAGAGAATCTTTTGTATGACTTTACTATTCAAATGAAAGATCTAAGCCAGGTGCAAGAACTGATTGCAGGTAAAAATGGAGCGATTATAGATCCAGGGGTAAAGCGTATGGGAGAAAACGAGCCACAGGCTTGGAATTATTTACCTGATGGTTTGCATCATTCTTTATCAGGGCATATGGAAACGGTAAAAGCTCTTATAAAAAAACTGGCCGAACCTAAAAATTGAATTTAAAGCTCAATAAATTTACAGTAGGGGTAGTTTTTTGGGAAAGGCTGGCATCATCAGCTTGATAGGTTCTAATGACTGAAGGTGAGATTAAGCCAATACTGGTTTGCTCATTGAATTGAATACCTACCAAGCCGTCAGCAGCATTTATAGGTTTATTTCTGGCCACGGAAGAAGGGGTGATTCTTTTTGCAAACACAAAAGCATCAATGAGTCCTACACCAAAACCAATCCAAGCTCCCGTTGCAGAGCCATATTTTAATCCATCTACAATAGGTTCTTCAGCAATCAGCATAACGGAGCTGGCAACTATTGCTCCTGCAGCGGCACCGTAAAAGGTATCCAATAGAACAATGATACTGGTATTATTTCCGTCATTAAAAAAACCGGAAACAATGAGTTGTTGTCCATTGCTGGATACGATATCATAAGCTCCAATTCCCAAGCCGTAAAGAGTACCTACACCAACACCAACTCTCAATGGAGCAAAATCAGAATTGTTAGTTAAGGCCATAGTAGCTCCTCCGAGCAGGGTGCCATTCACAGTACCATTAAGGGTGTTCCCTGCTAGAACCTCAATAGTTTGACCTTTGGATATTTGTGTCCCGTAAATAGAAAACACAAAAAAGAATAACAGACAAGTTACCGTGCGCATTATTAATCTCATAGATTTTTGGTTCAGCCGAAGTTAGTAAATAATAGAAGGCAATACCATTGCTACTATCCGGGATCATTCAAGGCTACTGGTAAAACTTTTCCATTATAGAATTGGTGTGCAGTTAAGACAAAATTAGCAATGTAAGTTCCCATTTGTTGAGGGGAAACTGGAGCTTCAAAACCCGGAAAAGCTTCTGCAAACATCTCTGTTTGTACAGCACCAAGGCATAAACAATTAACAGAAATTCCATCGTCTGTAAATTCTGCACTTAAAACTTCAGAAAGGCCAACCACTGCTGCTTTAGCAGCACCATATGCTGAGAGGTCTCCAAACTTTAAACTCCCTTGATAACCGGACATGCTTGAAATATTTACAATGTGGCTGCCATTCCCAAGTTTATGTTTCAATGCTTTTATCAATCGAACAATACTGTATACATTGATATCCATTAATTCCTGAAAGACGGATAAATCCGTATCCATAAATGATTCACGATGAACGGCTCCCGCATTATTGATCAATCCATCTAAAGATTCGAATTTAGAAACAGAATCAGCCAACTTTTGAATACCAGTTTCAAGGGTTAAGTCAGCTTTTACAGGTATGATTTTCCCGGGATCAGCTGAGTTTGCCAATTCCACAAGTTTATCTTCTGAACGGGCAGTGGCAATAACTGTATGATTCTGAGAAGCCAATCTCAAAGCGGTTTCATACCCGATACCCCGGCTTGCACCGGTAATTAAAATTGTCTTATTCATATCTTGGTAAATAAATCATTTATGGTTTATAGGGAAAACAATTGCAAATATAAATAGTTCGGATATCTTCCTATAGCCTTGGAAAAAGCGCTTTTTTAATGGTAAATTTCCGCTCATTAAAAACACAATAAGGAAGTTAAGGCTTAATGAGTACAAAAACTGGTAAACCGTTAGTACCCAGTAATATAGAAACGCTAAAACCCTATGTGGCAGGTAAAACCATAGCTGAAGTAGCCGATCTTTATAAACCCGATAAAATCGCTAAACTTGCTTCCAATGAAAATCGACTGGGTTGCAGTCCTAAAGTAAAAGAAGCTATAGACGAAGCTTTTAAAGTTATTCAGGATTATCCTGATCCTGTTGCCAGAAAATTAAGAGCGGCTATTGCCGAGCGAAACAGTGTTGATCCGGAAAATGTGTTACTTGCATCTGGTTCGGAAAGCATCATTTCTATTTTATGTAAGACTTTTTTCTTAAATCGTGAAAACGCCATTACTGCAGATGCTACTTTTGTCGGTTTTTTTGTTCAGATAGGAGTTCGTGGGGTACATTTGAAAAGAATCCCCGTTACCACAGATTATAAATATGATATAAAAGCTATTGCCAATGCCATCGATGAGCAAACAAAAATGGTTTATATAGCCAATCCCAATAATCCAACGGGAACTTATATCAATAAGGATGAATTTGAGTGGTTCATGCAACAGGTTCCGGAAGATGTATTGGTAGTGATGGATGAGGCCTATTTTGAATATGCACGGGAGGTTGAAGACTACCCTCGTGCCTTGGAATATGACTATGAAAATATCATCGTATTAAGAACTTTTTCAAAAGCATATGGCTTGGCCGGATTTCGGGTTGGATATGCTATTGCCAATAAGGAACTCATCAAAAATATGATGAAAACGAAACTTACATTTGAGCCTACTGCATTAGGCCAGGCCGGAGCATTGGCCGCTTATGGTGATGATGAGTTTTTAGCCAAAAGTGTAGCTGTGGTTGAAGAGAGCAAGAAAAGACTCTATAAATTTTTTGATGATCATGATGTGGAATACGTAAAATCCATATCCAACTCCGTTATGATGGTTTTGGAAACAGAGGAGGAAGCCATTGATTTTACCCAAAAGATGTTAGAGAAAGGAGTGATACTCCGTCGTATCAATGCATTCGGACTACCAAATTGTATCCGTATTACTGTGGGACTTTCAGAAGAAATGGACCATTTCGAACAATCATTTTTAGAAGTAACTAAAAAATAAGTACGCATTTAATTTATTTATGGCCAAGAAAAAAAAGGCATCCAAAAAGAAAACATCAGTTTCTAATATAGATTGGAAAAATGTAGCCCGTTTAATACTTACATCCAGAGCAATGGATGAGAAAGAAGAAAATGAGCTGGTTCCAAATAAAGAAGTACTCTATCAATTTTCAGCTCGCGGGCATGAACTTGGCCAGGTATTATTAGGCAGTTTGCTTACGAATAAGCATGATGCAGCAAGTGCATATTATCGCTCACGTCCTTTGTTGCTTACTCTTGGATTATCAGAAGAAGATGCGATGGCGGCTCCAATGGGTAAGTCAGGCGGTTACAGTGATGGCCGGGATATTGGGGTGGTCTGTAATAAGCCTGATAGTGATGGCCCAAAAGTTTTACCTATGGCCGGGGATGTCGGTTCGCAATATACCCCTGCAATTGGCTGGGCTCAGGGAATTGAATACCGAAAAAATGTACTTAAAGAAAAAGTATATGATAAAGCCATTTCCGTAATTCTTGGAGGGGATGGATCTGTGGCAACCAATGGTTTTTGGTCGGCTCTTACAATTGCCACTACTCAGAATCTTCCGGTATTATTTTATATAGAAGATAATGGCTATGGTATTTCAGTAACCAGTGAATACCAAACCCCGGGCGGAAAAATCAGTAATAATCTGCAATCCTTTAACAATCTGAAGATTTATGATGGGGATGGTACAGAGCCGGAAGAGGCTGCTTCTTTATTGGAAGAATCAGTGAATTATGTGAGAGACCGTAAAGGTCCGGCTCTTATTCGCCTAACAGTTCCTAGGTTAAACGGTCATTCTTATCAAGACAATCAAGCCTATAAGGATGAAAAACTGTTAAAAGAGGAACAAAAAAATGATCCGCTAAAGAAGTTAAAAGACTATATGGTTCCGGATCAAATCACTGATAAAACCTGGAAAAACTGGGAGAAGAAAGCGCAGGATACTATTGAAGCTGCCGCAGAAGCAGCACTTAATCGACCTGAGCCGGAAACCACTGAAACCACCAAGTATGCTTTTGATGAAGGTGAAATTCCAATAATAGGCGGGCTTGCAGTGGAGGGGCATGAATTTCCCGAATCTGCCCATGAGCCCAAATCAGAAAAGCAACGCATTAATATTGTAGAAGCTATACGCCGAACATTAAAGTATGAACTGGAAACAAATCCCAAGTTGATGGTTTTTGGGGAAGATGTTGGAATGAAAGGAGGGGTACATGCAGCTACGATGGATTTACAGTCACAATTTGGAGAAGAACGGGTTTTTGACACCAGTCTCTCTGAGGAAGGAATTATTGGTCGCGCCGTAGGCTTGGCTTATTCCGGTTTGATGCCGGTTGCTGAAATCCAGTTTCGAAAATATGCAGACCCGGCTACAGAGCAACTGAATAATTGCGGAACCATACGTTGGAGAACGGCCAATCGATTTGCAGCTCCAATAGTAGTTCGTATGCCCGGAGGCTTTGCCAAATGTGGAGATCCGTGGCACAGTATGAGCAATGAAGTGTTTTTTACCCATGCCATTGGTTGGCAGGTAGCCATGCCAAGTAATGCCGAGGACGCTGTGGGCCTTCTAAGATCAGCTATGAGAAGTAATAATCCCACCGTATTTTTTGAGCACCGAAATTTACTGGATGCCAAATATGCCAGGAAGCCTTATCCTGGTGACGAATATATTGTTCCA
The DNA here is from genome assembly GCF_014762685.1 of Gracilimonas sp. Classification (NCBI taxonomy): domain Bacteria; kingdom Pseudomonadati; phylum Balneolota; class Balneolia; order Balneolales; family Balneolaceae; genus Gracilimonas; species Gracilimonas sp. Next base: position 15,202 of record NZ_JABURM010000003.1, on the reverse strand, counting down.
TTCGGAAAGGCAAAAAAGCTGAGAGAAGGAGATGAAATAACCATAATAACCTGGGGTGCTATGTGCGAGCGAAGTGAAGAAGCCGTAGATAAATTAGGTATTTCAGCAGATGTATTGGACCTGCGGACCTTAATGCCTTGGGATAAAGAGGCAGTGCTGAATTCTATTCAGCGAACAAACCGATGTCTTATAGTTCATGAAGATAATAAGACGGCCGGATTTGGAGCAGAGCTTTCGGCGGTTCTTGTGCGCGATGCATTTAAGTATCTTGATGCTCCTGTGGAGCGGGTAACCATGCCTGATGTCCCTGTTCCTTATAATGTTAAGCTAATGGAATCTGTGTTACCAACTACAAAAAGAATTGCGGATAGAATCGAAGAAATCCTTTTATTTTAGGCTTAAATACATTTGTTACATGAGTCTTTTTTAATTGTGAATTAATAGAGATTCCTGCTTGGAATCTCTACTTTAAGGAGTATTTATTAAAAAAACTCTGACAACTTTGAGACTCGGTACCAAAATTATTATTGGTTTTATATGCATAAGCTTGCTGCTGGCTTTTGTGGGATTTGTATCTGATCAATTTACCTCCGAGATCCAGGAGGAACAGTTACGGTCTGTAAATGAGGCTTCTCAGGTAGTAATTTATACCGGGGAGATGGAGCGGAGCCTGTTTCAAAGCCTGATTTTCTTAAATGGTGTCCGCGAAGCTATTGTTGTGGAAAAAGGATACAACACAGTACAGGAACTTCCGGCGGTAATGGAATTGACGTCTGACTTCGAAAGAGAACTGGAGCAGTTTGAAGCTGCGTTAAATGAGCTGGAGCTATTGTTGGGGAGAAATGAGCGCCTGCCTGAGGATGTAAATGAGTTACTAAACAGTTATGAAGTCTATAAGTCTATTGCAAGAGAGTGGTTGAATTTAGGAGAAGAAAACTCTGATCAGGCCAACCTGATGTTTATTAATTCTATCGAGCCATATTTCAGGAATAATATAATTCCGGAGATAACAGAGTTAAGAAATTATGTGCTTGAAGTTCAGGAGGAACGAAATCAATTATTGGATGAATCGCTGGAAAAGGGCGCTCTTGTCAATTATTTAGCAACCTTACTTTCTGTGCTCTTGGCTGTTGTTTTGGCAATATATATTTATAGGTCTATTGCAAATCCATTAGCTAAGGTGAGCTATTCAGCAAAAATGATTGGAGAAGGTAACTTAGATGAACGCATTGAAGTAACGTCGAAAGATGAAATTGGTGATTTGGCTGAAGCTTTTAATAATATGGCCGTGGGGTTACAGAAGTCGACGGTATCTAAAGCTTATCTTGATAACATTATTGAGTCAATTCAAGAAGCAGTATTCGTAACGGATAATGATGGGATTTTACAGCGAGCTAATTCTGCTGCCGGAAAACTTGTAGGCTATAATATCAGTGAAATGATGAATGAGCCTTTAACCCGGTTTTATAATTTTAAAGAAATGGGGAATTCTTATAAAGAAAATCATGAAAATGCTCAATCGTTTGAGTTTTCCCTTATTCACAAAAATAAAAAAACCATACCGGTTTTATTTTCTGAAGCTGAACTATTAGATAATCAGGGAAATAAAGTAGGTTCAGTAGCAGTGGCAAGTGATATTTCAGATCGAAAAAAGGCAGAGAAAAAAATCAGGGCTTCATTGAAAGAGAAAGAAGTGATGCTGGCTGAAATTCATCATCGGGTAAAAAATAACCTGGCAGTTATTTCAGGGCTGTTACAATTGCAAAGCCACACTGCCAAGAATGATGATGTTGAAAAGGCACTGGCTGATAGCCAAATGCGTATCCAGTCTATCGCATTGATTCATGAAATGTTATATGAAAGTGAGTCTTTGGCTTATATAAAATATGACAAATACATTAACGACTTACTTCAGGCGATCAGCAGTATGCATATGAATGAAAGCAGGGATGTTAAACTTATTGCGGAGGTTGACGAATCTATTTCATTAAGTGTTAATCAGGCAATCCCCTGTTCGCTTTTGGTAAATGAGTTAGTTGTGAATGCTTTTAAACATGCTTTTAAAAATCATGAAAAGGGTGAAATTAAAGTCCGGGCAGTTAATGAGAAGGGTAAAATCATAATGACGATTTCTGATAATGGCAATGGATTTGATGTGGAGAAATTTAGTCACTCTAATTCTTTGGGTGTTACTTTGATTAAAACACTAAGCCGGCAATTAAAAGGGGAGTTTGAGATTTTGGAAAGTTCAGAATCATCGGGCAGTATATTCAGGATTGAGTTTAAACAAGAAAAATAACAGGGTATAAAAAAACCATTCAGTAGATAAAAACGGTAACAAAGCTTCTAAAAAATCGTAGCTTTTGTTTAAAGATGGCGAACTTCGTTAAAATAATATAACAGGTATCAAATTAGGGCAATTCAACAAGTTGTTAAACAAACGTTCATACATATTACTTTTCTGTGGTTTATTAGGCATAATAGGCTATTTCTTTCTTCGCTCAGATGTTGAATTTTATGCTTCAGGCCCTATAAACCAAAGCAAAGAAGCAGTTGAGGACAGTATTTCAAAAAAAGCTCTGTTAATGGGCTTTTCGATGGATAGTTTAGCAATGATGTCAATGCGCCGGCAGCATTTATCTTATTTGAAAAATTTACAGGATACACTTGAAGATGAAGTTTATCCGGCTACTCTAAATAAAAGCGCGCTACATATCCAAAGCTGGGAAACAGTAATCGGTGCTCCCAATAAAAGCAATGGAGTATTTGCGACATTAAATCAATTGTTTAATGATACCGGACGGTTAAAACTTCATGTATCGAACTCAGGTAAGATAATTCGGATAGATAGTCATCAGGAAAATCCAAATCCTACTTTTGTACAAGGAGACTCACTGTTCACAATTGCTGAAAAGTTAATAGATGATGTGCTGGAATATGACTTGGAAGCGTATGAACTCATCCAAAATAATTTTGAAGACTCGGCGGTTTTGGATGATAATAGACAGAATTCGGGAAGGATTTTAAGTAATGGAGGCGAAACGGAGTCTCTTGAAATCAGCTGGAAAATTAAAGAGGATGCACCCGGTGCTCCCGAAAAACTTCTTCTTCAGTTACAGCCGGTAGTTCGGGAAATTACAGACGAGGAAGGATTCAGAACTGAGTTTGGGTTTAGTATAAAGTCATTTGCAGCGATAAATGAGCTTGAACCCATGGTATTGAAGTCTAATACATCAGATAATGAAGAGGAGGATTTGCTGTTTTCATATGTATTATTCACAGCATTATTCACTCTTATTATTCTGGTTTTTGCCGTAGGCTTGAAAAATATTTTTAAAGGAAAAGTTGAGTGGCGTCGGGCATTATTAATTTTTATTGCAATTTCTGCCGGTGTATACGGATGGCGTGCTATTTTTTTTATGTATAGTTATAACCCTTTTTTAAGCACTGCAGGAATATTTGGCTCAACAATTAACAATTTATTATTTGGTTTGGTGGTAGGTTTATATGCCGCTTTGGCTTATATCAGTTGGGAGGCTCTTGCCCGTTCACAAAAACAACGGCAAGTAGATTTAATTGATGCTTTGTGGCAACGCAAGTTTTTTGTCAGTGAAACGGGGGCAGGATTAGTACACGGTTTTGCAATTGGTGGAATTGTTATAGGTATAATTACCTCAATCCTGTTTTTTATGGGTGAGTTTTTGGTTCAGGCTGACAGTCAATTTGGATATGCTGAAGCTAGCATTACCCCGAAATTGCTCACTATAAACATGAGTTCATGGATCACAACATGGTTGGTATGTATTGCGCAGATAGGGTTTGTATACTCAATATTAAGACATTGGATTGAAAGAGAATGGTTAGTCGGGCTGCTATCTATTTTAATTTCCGGCATTTGTATAACAGTACTTGGAAGATTAATCGGTACCACAGGCACTATTTTTCAAGAGATAATTATTTATCTGAGTATAGCAGTCATTTTTATCTATGCTTTAAAGGAATTTGGGCTGTTGACAGTTTGCACTGGATGGTGGTTTTTTACGGTCTTTTTTATGATTCAACCGTATTGGGAATCTCCTTCTATTGAAGTCGCTTATGTTGGTTGGGTTCAAGCCTTCTTAATGGCCGGTCCCCTCATTTATGGATTTATCTCATATCGATATGGGGTTTCAGTTTCTGAAGTCGGTGATTACATACCGGAGTATGAAGAAAGAATGGCACAGCATTTGCGTGTTGAAAAGGAAATTGAAATAGCCCGGGAAAGCCAATATCAATTGATGCCACTGCAACCCCCCAAAGTAGAGGGGCTGGATGTATATGGCTTCTTCTTGCCCTCCTTTGAAGTTGGGGGTGATTACTTTGATTATGTTTTAACCGAAAACAAAGAAGGAATTCCTACTGCTCTAACAATGGCAGTCGTTGATGTATCGGGTAAAGCTATGCGCGCTGCCATGCCGGCTGTGTTCACAAGCGGTTTATTACTTTCACGCATGAAGGATGATATGCCGGATGAAATACTCTCCCGAATTACTGAACCTATTTTTCACAGAACCGATAAAAGGACTTTTATAACTTGTGCGCTTGCCCGCTATGATCTGCAGTCAATGAAAATGAGTATAGCAAATGCCGGGCATTGCCGGCCGGTGCTGAAAAGAAATGGGCTTGCTGAATATATTCATACCCCGGCTCCGGCTTATCCATTAGGAATTAAACAATCAGTCAATTACAGGGCAGAAACCATTACTATGAAAAAGGGAGATTTTTTCCTTCTCTACTCCGATGGCCTTCCCGAAGCTGTAAATAAAAAAGGAGAACGCTTTGGCTTTGAAGAAGTTCCAAGATTGATTGAATCAATAGACACTGAAACATTGACTGCCCAGGAAATTGCTCAGGAAATTAAGCGTACCGTTCAGAAGTTTAGTAACTATCAATTGGTTGACGATACTACTATCATATGCCTGAAGGTTTAGAGAAATTTCTTTTTTTCAAAAACTAAAAATATCATAACCATAACACCTTTATTTTAAAGGTTTTGGTGTTGCAATGTTATGAATAATAATTAAATAAGGTGAATTAAATAAAAAAATATGGCTCAAGATCAAAATTTTGATTTTAATGTACCGCCGCAGTTCGAAAAGATATCAAAAAATATCCGTGTAATAGTTGTCGGGTTGATGGTACTTCTGCTCGGATTTTCCTCCTTCTTCACTGTTGACCCAGAAGAAGTTGGTATTGTAGTACGGTTGGGTAAATACGTAGAAACAGTAGAACCGGGATTAAATTATAAACTGCCGTTAATTGACCAGGTAGAAAAGGTGCCGGTTGAAAGGCAACTAAAACAGGAGTTTGGCTACCGAACGGTGCAGTCAGGAGTTCGGTCTCAGTATCAAAAAGCCGGGTATGAAAATGAGTCTCTGATGTTAACCGGAGACCTAAACCTTGCTGATGTGGAATGGGTAGTTCAGTATCGTATTAACGATCCGTATAGCTACTTGTTTAAAGTGCGAAATGCGGAATCTACCTTATCGGATATTTCTGAAGCAGCAATGAGACAGATTGTGGGTGACAGAACAGTGAATGAAGTTCTTACCGTTGGACGTGCTGAGGTGTCGATTGAAGTTCAAAATCTCATACAAGCACTAGTACAGGAATACCAGCTTGGAATTACCATAGAGCAAGTAGTACTGCAGGATATCAACCCACCCAATCCTGTAAAGCCTTCTTTCAATGCGGTAAACGAAGCTCAGCAGGAAAGAGAAACCTTGATCAATCAGGCTAAAGCCGACTACAACAGGGTGATTCCACGAGCTCGTGGACAGGCTGAAGAGACCATTCAAAGAGCTGAGGGTTATGCTTCAGAAAGGATTAACAATGCAGAAGGTGAAGTATCCCGCTTCAACGATCTTTATACAGAGTATATTAAAGCCCCTCAGGTTACAAAACAACGGATATTTTTAGAAACTATGGAAGAAATCATTCCAAAAATGGGTAAGAAAATTATTACGGATGAAAGCGGAAGTAACGTGCTTCCACTGCTTCAGATGCAGATAGACGGAGTAAGGACTTCTTCATCTCAAAACAATAACGGAGGCAACTAATGAGTCAGGCAAAAGGAATTATAGCAGCAGTTGTTGGTTTAGTGGTTTTTCTCACAGTGATTGACGGGTTTTATATTGTACATGAAACCGAACAGGTGATCATAACTCAGTTTGGTGATCCTGTAGGAAGTGCCGTAACTGAACCGGGATTGAATTTTAAAATCCCTTTTATCCAGAAATCAAATTACTTTGAAAAACGCTATCTGGAATGGGATGGAGATCGAAATCAAATTCCGACACGGGATAAAAAATTCATCTTTGTAGATTCATATGCCCGCTGGCAAATAACCGATCCGCTTCAGTTCTACCAGCGGTTGGGAACGGAGCGAGGTGCACAATCACGTTTGGATGATATCCTGGATGGCGAAACCCGAAACGCTATTGCATCCCATGATCTGCTGGAGATCGTACGATCAAGCAATCGCGACCCGGATACCACCGGAGCTTTAATGCTGGAAGTGGTAGAAGATTCACTTGAAGACATAAACACAGGCCGTCAGCAAATTCAGGAAGATATTCAGGAGCTGGCCAACCAAAGGGCAGCAGATCTGGGAATCGCTATTTTAGATTTCCGGATTAAAAGGGTCAACTATGTAGAGGATGTTCGTCAAACGGTGTACGACCGTATGATCTCAGAGCGAAACAGAATTGCGGATGAATTCCGTTCTGAAGGACAGGGTGAGGCATCTCGTATAAACGGTGAAAAGGAAAGAGACTTGGCTCGAATTCAGTCTGAAGCATTTCGTGAGGCGGAGATCATTCGCGGTCAAGCTGATGCCCGGGCGGCAGCGATTTATAATTCAGCATATAACCGGAATAATCAATCCCGTGAGCTTTATTCATTTATACGCTCGATGGATGCTTATACCAAAACCATGGATAAAGAGACCAATATAATACTGTCAACAGAGAGCGATTTCTTCCGATATTTAAACAGCATTGATTAGGTAAAATCAATCAAAATCGTATTTTAAAAGCACGAGTATTAAACTCGTGCTTTTTTTGTTTAAGCAACTTTAAACCCGTGGCTTGAAAGGATTTTCCCTGATTCCACTTCATATCATTTAAAACAAAGTAAACCTATTCTTCCGCCATCATATACAACTGTACCACGCGCAATTCATCATAAGGCACCTGTTCATCCAAAGCCTCAAAAACAGGTTTTAATAGTTCTACTCCCAATTCTTCAAATTTAGTAACTACTCTTTCAAAACCTTCATTGCTTAGATCCGAAAGCTCCCTAAGTCTATCCGGACGAATGGAGTGGCCATCCTGAATAAATTTAGTGAGATTGTTGATTACCGTACTTTCCTTGACTTCATAAAAGGACGCGATTTCAGGAATAGATTCTCCCTCATTATATCTTTGTCCAACCTGATGATGTCGCTTACTTCGGCTGATAGGATTTTTCTTTAAATTCTTTCGGGAGCTTCTTTTTTTGGTCTTTTCTTGCAGATTATGTTGAGTGCAATATTCAGTGATTACATCCAGGAACGCATCCCCGTATCTTTGACGCTTTGTCTTTCCAACGCCGTGAATTTTCAATAAGCTTTCCTCCGATTGCGGGAAATAATATGCCATTTCCATTAGCGTGGTATCGGCAAATATGATATAAGGAGGTACTCCCTCTTCTCCTGCTAATTCTGTTCGCTTTTCTTTGAGTAATTTTAGCAGTTTGAGGTCAAAATCAAGCGATTCGATTTCACTTTTAGAAGCTTTGACAGTGCGTTTTCGCTCTTGTTTCTCAATCACACCAAACAATTCATGTTCTCCTTTTAATACAGCCATGGCTTTCGGGGTTAATTTAAGCCCGCCATGTTCAGCTCCTCTCTCCACAATATCTTGTCGCATCAATTCCCGGTATAACTGCTTCCATTCCTTTCGGTTATATTCATTTCCAATTCCATAAGTCGAAAGTTGGTCATGATTGAATTTTAGTATTTCTTTTCGGCGAGAGCCGACCAGGATGTTTTTGATGTGATGAAAGCCAAAACGCTGTTCGGTACGGACAATAGTAGAAAGAAATTTTTGGGCAGAAACCGTAATGTTTTCCGAATCGGACACATCTCCGGTGCAATAGTCGCACATCCCACAATTTTCTTCCGTGAATTTTTCCCCAAAATATTCAAGCAGTTTAATTCTTCGGCATTGTTGCGCCTCTACAAAATCCATCAGTTGCTGCAGGTGCTCTTCCGATATTTGTCGTTCCTCACCGGTTTTCTCATTTATGAAATAGCGGATTTTACCGGCATCCCCATAGCTGAATAAAAACAGGCAATCGGCTTGCAACCCATCCCTGCCCGCGCGACCAATTTGCTGGTAATATGATTCAATATTCTTTGGCATGTCATAATGAATGACAAAACGAACATCCGGCTTATCAATGCCCATTCCGAAGGCTATGGTGGCCACAATGATGTCCACTTCATCCCGAATAAAGCCCTCCTGATTTTTAACTCGCCGGGCTTCTCCCAATCCGGCGTGATATGGAAGAACGGAGTAGCCGTTTGCTTCAAGATCAAGGGTAAGTTCATCCACTTGTTTGCGGGAAAAACAATAAATGATACCTGATTGCTCTTTGTGGTCTTCCAGGAACTCGATGGTTTGGCGAAGCGGACCTGTTTTGGTAATTACATTCAGGTATAAATTTTTCCGGTTGAAGCTGGCTACGAATTTGTTCGCATCTGTAAGTCCTAAACTGTTTGAGATGTCTTTTTGTACCTGAGGGGTTGCAGTGGCGGTAAGGGCGAGGCAAACGGCATCATCGAATCTGTTCTTTACTTCTGCAAGTTGGCGGTATTCCGGTCGGAAGTCATGTCCCCATTCTGAGATACAGTGAGCTTCGTCAATAGCAAAACAATCGACCTGCAACCCGGAAAGCAGGTTGAGAATGTTGCTTTTCAGCAAGGTTTCCGGAGCAAGATAAAGCAGGTCCAATTCATTTCGGCGAATCTGATCCATTGTGTTTTGATACTCCCTGGGAGCGAGAGAACTGTTTAAGAAAGCAGCTGAGATTCCATAGGCGGTGAGTTGATCCACCTGGTCTTTCATTAATGATATCAGAGGAGAAACAACGATGGTCAGTCCATCAAAAATCAGAGAAGGAATTTGGAAGCAAAGTGACTTTCCGCCACCGGTAGGCATGATGGCGAGGGTATCCCTTTTTTGGAGGACATTCTCAATAATATCTTTTTGCAGTGACCGAAATTCCTCAAACCCGAAAACTTCATGAAGTAAGTGTTCTGCTTTTTGGATATCCGGCATGTTATCTAAAGTGGTTTCTGAATTTTGCATGATCTTTTTCTAAGGTAAGAGCAATAAAAACCGAATTCCTTACAGATTTTTTTGAGAATCATGTTATTTTCGTGCATGAAATCACGAAAGTGGGGTTTAGGACTTCTTACTTCTCGTTGAGTAGCTCTGCTGCTCAATGCCCAAAAGAGGCTCCGCCTCAAAAAATTTTGTAAGGAATGCTCTTCAAAACGCTCTAACTAAATAAAAAAGTTATGGGCAAAACAAGGTATAAATTCAAAGAAGAGCACTATCCTTATTTTGTTACCTGTAGTACGGTAAAAGGAATCTCATTATTTGCTTATCAGGATATTAGCAAGCTCATCATAGAATCTATCAAACATCTTCAAAACAAAGAAAAAGTTGAACTCTATGCGTACGTGATTATGCATAATCACATTCATCTGATCGTAGAGGGAAAGCGTTTAGCAATCAAAATGGGAAGGTTCAAGTCATTTACTGCAAGATGCATTATAGACTATCTGAAAGCACATAACCGGAGATATTATTTATCGGAATTAATAGCATATAAACATTCGAAGCATAAAGATAGTGAGTATCAGGTGTGGCAGAAGGGGGTACATCCCAAACAAATTTCAGATGTGAGAATGATGAATCAGAAAATCGAGTATGTGCATTGCAATCCGGTTAAAGCTGGGTTTGTGAATTTACCACAGCATTGGAAGTATTCATCAGCGAGAAATTATTTAGGTGAGGATAATGCTATTATTCCGGTCACACTATTTTCGGTCTAGTTAGATAGTGGAGGCGGAGCCTCCGGGGGCATTGAGCAGCGGAGCTACTCAACGAGGTCCAAGGTCTGCTCTGTTTCCAAGTATGTTTTTTAGATTGAAATTGTTTTATAAAATGAACTCAATAATATGAGGCAGGGCCTCAATGGGGCATTGTGCAGCGGAGAAGTGCAACGCAACGAGTATAAACTAATGCTTCTGATCTCGGATCCGGGTTGACATATAAATTTTTCTATTGTACTATATATATAGTACTAATAAAATAAAAATTTGCTGATTTTTTTGAATAATAAGGAGCTCAAGACACCTTAAGGGCTTTGATTCCTTTTAAATTTTCAATAATTGGAAAATCGATGTATAGATACGTCATCTTTCTGCTATTTTTTTACTCCTGTACTCCTTCATCAACTAAAGATGATCTCTCCTTGAAGCTGGGAGAACTCCCAAACGCGATCTCTATAACAGATGCTGGATCAGCAAAAATAATTGAATTAATTCCAGAAGTAGTAATAGGTGATGACGACAAGTTAATACTGGGGTATCTTTCACAAATTGAAATTGACAGTGCGGGCAGAGTATATCTTGCAGATTGGAGACAAAAGCAGATCCACGTGTTTGACAAAAATGGAGATTATATAACCGCCCTGGGCCGAGAAGGTGTTGGTCCGGGAGAGTTCCAGGGCTTCAGCCATATGAAAATTAAAGGGAACAAGTTATCTGTTTTTGACCGCCGGCAGTTTCGAATTAATGAGTTTAATTTAGAAACGTTAAGCTATTCGAATTCCACTACCGTCCGGCAATATCCTCGAAACGTAGGAGAGTATGAAGAAATAAAAGGGTGGATCCCGATGTACTTTATCCCACGTTATGACAGTACCACGATCGCCGGTTATATGGAACATCCTAAGGACTCACGCATCGAGCTTGAAACTTATAATTTAGGGGAATACCGGGGTGTGAAGTACTACTTTATGAATTATTCTGGAGAGATCATTAGTGATCAGCTGTTTGAAATGAGGGACCGTGAAGACTTGATGGCTACCGTTGAAGGTAAGCATCTTTCCAGGGTACAACCTGCGGCATTTCTTGGTAATACGATACTAAGGGTAAGTCCGGAGAAGGAGATGATCTCAGTGTGGACAAAAGATTTTATCATCAAGATCTACGATAGTAATGGCAATTATGAGCGGGCACTATATCATGCAAGTCACAGTAAAAGAACGATAAGACGCGAAGAACTGATAGAATTCTTACACGAGGATGACTGGAATAATCAGTTGTTAGTGAAGCATGCAGAGTTACCGGAAAAGTGGCCCTCACTTTTTACGATTAAGATTGATGATGAGAATCGGATTTGGGTTGGGCTGATTAAGGAAGGGGAGCAATTTTTAGAATGGTGGGTGATAACCCAACAGGGGGATTTAGTTGCTAAAGCCTACATGCCGGAAGATCTGTCACTTAAATGGCTGATGAGTGATCCATTATTAGCAATAAGGGACGGATATTTTTATGCGAGCAAGAGAGATCCTGATACCGGACAGGAACTAGTAGTTAAATATAAAATGGAATATCAATAGGTTAATTAATTCAGGAAGATTGTACTTGTTTCGCTTGCCCCGCTGCGGAACGCCTGATAGAATCACGCTACTTTAATTCGCCGGGCCGTTGGGACATTTTTTTCAGAAAACCATTTTGTGAAAGTACTCAGGCAAGTTTCTTGCCAGGATAAATCAACGACCCCTTTTGTGTCAAACTCAGCGAGAAAAAAATAACTGCGAATATCCGCTTTATCTGCGTTCCATTCTTTACTCTATTCTACCAACTCCCCAAAATCTACATCCAGCATTTCACTCAATATCTCTTTGCTTTTCGTGGTGTCGATGTGCGCTCCCATTTTCATGAGCAGATTATAAAGTCCCAGGTGTACACGCGTGGTATATAAGAAGTGCTGAGAGCCACGCGGCTCATTTCCGATGGGAGCATCTTTGGTAAAATATTTGATAGTGTTACGGTATTCTTCATCCCCGAAATCGAAAATCTCATATTTATAAGGCTCGGCAAAGGTCTTACCATAATTTCGGGCGAATTTGAAATATCGTTCTTCGTTTTCAGGAGTATCTGAATCGGGATCAATGACCTTCAGGTCTTCGTATAACTCACGAATAGCTTCTTCATCGTCCGTGAGATGGGTGGGTAATAACCGGAGGTAATTCATGAAAAATTCTTTTGGGAATTTCTTCACGCACCCAAAATCGATGACACCCAGCTTATCATCATATGTAAAAAAGAAATTTCCGGGATGCGTATCGGCATGCACATAATCCATCTCTTGGATCTGCTGATGGAAGAAGTCCCATAAAAGCTGGCCAAAATGATCTCGAGTTTCCTGATCGGGATCTTCCTTCAGGAATTCCCCAAGGTGTCGGCCTTCCATATAAGTCATGCAAAGAACTTTATCCGTAGAAAATTCCTCCACCCATTTTGGGATCACAATATTCAACCCTCCAAACCGCTCCCGAAACAAATCAATTTGCTTTCCCTCCTTTATATAGTTGGTCTCATCAAGCAGCGTTCTTTTCACCTCTTCAAAATAAGGATCCATATCGGTCCCCTTTTTCACTATGCGTTTAACCAGGATCTTTGCCAAACCCAGATCCGAATCAATAGTCTCTCGCACATTGGGGTACTGAATTTTGATAGCCACTTTCCGTCCGTCTTTTAATTCCGCTTTATGAACCTGTCCGATGGATGCTGCTGCAAAAGCCTCCGATTCAAACTTCGCAAACAACTGCTCGGGATAATCCCCCAGCTCTCTCTTTATAATAGAACGAACCAGTGCCTTATTAATAGGAGGAACCGAGTACTGTGCCTGGGTCATGACCTCGGCAAATTCCTCGGGAAGAAATCCTTGGTCCATGCTCATGCCTTGTGCAATTTTTAGAGCTGTTCCCCTAAGTTTGGTGAATTCCTTGAATACCTCTTTAGCATTATCAGAATGAAATTTTCCATCTGTGGTTTCATTTTCTGTTCCTGATTTCTTGCGGAGATATCTCTTGGCATAGTTCGTGCCGACTTTTAAACCGGTTTTGGCAATTCTACTGCCGCGCTCAAATTTTGATGAAGGGAAGTCTTTACTCATTAAGGGTAATGTTAAATTTTGAATTCTTAAATGTTAAATATGTCGTTCCATTTAACATTTAAAACTATAGCATTTAAAATTAATCAGAGCTGGTATTGGCCTCGTTTTCTTTTTCGTCCTCAATTTCAATTTTGACTTCTTTACCCGGCTCATCCTCAAACCAGCTTGAAATCCAGTCGTTGAAATCTTCAACCTGTTTACTAAATCCAGAAGCGTTTAAAGAATATTTAGCTAAATCGAATCCCTTATCCACGATCTTTGAATAGACAAGCTCCTCAATAAATCCGGTAATCTTATCGGTGAGAGCAAAGGTGCGTTCGCGGGCTTCACTATCATCCTCCAGCCAGAATTTGATCAGGAACAGGTATTGGGTTTTCAGGGAGGCATAAAACCAATCGCCTATAAATAAACCGGCACTGGTTGCGATGTTGCCATCAGTGGTAAAGAAGTCTTTGAATAAAGATTTGATCTCTTTCTGAAATTCACTTTTGGAAGCGCACTTCCATTCATATTTTTCAAAAGTATCTTCCACAAATCCCCGGCGCTCGTCCATCATATCGAAGAGGGTAAAAGCAAAATTGGAAAGCTTCTCGCTGATGGAATAAGAGTCGAAGTCATCGATCTCACTAATCATCGCGCGGTAACGGATCACCAAAGAGGGGTAATAGAATTTCAGAATAGATTTTTTGTTTGGAAAAATTGTATAGATCTCAGAGGCCGACTTGCCGGTTTCCTTGGTCAAATTCGGGATTGAAAAGCGGTCTTCTATATATAGGTCTATCGCCGCTTGTGTAAGCCCAATCTTGATGTTTAGTTCTTTTGTGTTCATGGTATACATTTAATTTACTAATAAAACGAATGCGGAAAGCTTTCAGTTCGTTGCTACGATAGAAATTGAAAATTTGTTTTGATTGATTACTTTTGACCGACTTTAAATTCATAAGCTTTTATGTCTGAAAATAAACCATCGATGGCTCAGCGGGACGCCTTGTTTCTCAGCCTTGCAGGAGTTTTTATAACCGCATTAGTTCTGGGGAATGTAATAGGTACAACGAAATTTGTGACGTTATTTGTTATAGACATGCCCGGTTGGCTGCAAGCAATTACTCCCTCGATTGTAAGAGATGGCAATATATATACGATGAGTGTTCCGGTTGGGGTGCTTGCATATCCCGTCACTTTTCTTGCCACTGATCTTATCTCAGAATTGTTTGGAAGAAAGAAAGCACAGCTTGTAGTTTGGGTCGGATTCTTTTTGAATTTTTTTATGCTCTTAGTGATGTCGGTGGGGCACTGGCTTCCAAATACCGGAGGGGTGAGCGGCGGCATTCAATTATTTGAAGGCGTGTATGAGTTCATGGTTGGAAATACCATTGCAAGTATGATCGCATATCTCACCGCACAAACTGTGGATGTTCGTCTGTTCCACTTCTGGAAAAATCTGACCGGCGGAAAACATTTATGGTTGAGAAATAATGCATCCACCATGTTCAGTCAACTTGTAGATTCTACCGCAATTTTAACCATTTTATATTTGGCCGGGAATCTCGGAGACAATGTGAATTCTGTCGCCACGCTCATTATCCTCATTTTGAATTCATATTTGTTCAAATTTTTCTTTGCACTTTTTGATACTCCGCTCTTTTATTTGGGTGTAAGGTTTCTTAGACACTACAATGAAGACCCCACAGGGCACTCATTATACGATTCTGAATAGCACAGAAGTTTTAGCAAAAATTGTGAAATTAATTTCAAAAAATACTTGCGGTGAATAGGGTTCAGCCCCTATCTTTGTAATCCTTTCAAGGAAACGAAAATCGCTGACCGAACAGATGTTTAGTCAGCATTTTTTTTCGCTGAAGGTTTAGTTCTTAGACATATTGAAGTATAGATCAGATTGTTTGTGCGAGCGAGAGCTTGTT
>NZ_JABURM010000001.1 GCF_014762685.1 Gracilimonas sp. | reverse complement strand
AATCATGGCAAAAGAGACCTTTCAACGGAATAAGCCACACGTGAACGTGGGGACGATCGGACACGTAGATCACGGGAAGACGACATTGACGGCGGCGATTACTACGGTAATGGCGAAGACCTACGGTGGAGTGGCGAAGCAATTTGCAGATATTGACAACGCCCCTGAAGAGCGCGAGCGAGGAATTACGATTGCCACCGCGCACGTAGAGTACGAAACCGATGCGCGTCACTACGCCCACGTAGATTGCCCGGGTCACGCCGATTATGTCAAGAACATGGTGACCGGAGCGGCCCAGATGGACGGAGCTATTTTGGTAGTAGCGGCCACCGACGGCCCGATGCCTCAGACGCGTGAGCACATTTTGCTGGCCCGCCAGGTAGGGGTTCCCCAGATCGTGGTGTTTATGAACAAAGTAGACCTGGTAGACGATGAAGAGCTGCTGGAGCTGGTCGAGCTGGAAGTACGTGAGCTGCTTTCCTCCTATGACTTTGACGGAGACAATATCCCGGTAATCCAGGGATCAGCCCTGAACGCCCTGAACGGGGATGCAGGCGCCGAAGAAGCGATTGTAGAACTGATGAAGGCTGTGGACGAGACGATTCCAACGCCGGAGCGGGATGTAGACAAGCCGTTTTTAATGCCGGTTGAGGATATATTCAGTATTACCGGTCGCGGTACGGTGGCCACCGGGCGTATTGAGCGTGGCGTGATCAAAGTGAACGATGAGATTGAGATTGTAGGCATTGTGGAGCAGCCGATGAAGTCGGTAGTGACCGGGATTGAGATGTTCCGCCGGATGCTTGACCAGGGGCAGGCCGGAGACAACGCCGGGATTCTGCTTCGCGGGATTAACAAAGAGCAGATTGAGCGCGGGATGGTATTATGTAAGCCGGGCACGATTACCCCGCATAAGAAGTTTGAGTGCGAGGTGTATGTATTGAGCAAAGACGAGGGTGGGCGTCACACGCCATTTTTCAAAGGCTACCGTCCGCAGTTTTATTTCCGGACCACCGATGTGACGGGAGCGTGTGAGCTTCCGAGCGGCGTGGAGATGGTGATGCCGGGCGATAATGTGAAATTAGAAGTGGAGCTCATCCAGCCGGTGGCGATGGAAGAAGGGCTGCGCTTTGCAATTCGCGAAGGTGGCCGTACCGTGGGCGCCGGAGTGGTAACTAAAATCTTAGACTAAG